>JAIFKM010000012.1 GCA_020049575.1 Desulfobulbaceae bacterium | reverse complement strand
TGTGAGCTTCATGGCATTCTCCTTGGCTTTGTTTTGCTGGATACAAAACTTTACCTTGAAATGCCATGAAGTTCAATTAATTCAACATATTAATCTATATTTAACTACGCTTGCTTGTTATCGATTCTTCTTTTTGCAAGAGGCTCATATGATTGGAATATAGGGGGTAGTTCCGAAACTACTATCAAAAACCAGGCGCTGGAGCAGGAGTATTGATGAACAGAACTGGCCAGGGCCGTCGTCATGAGTCATATGGCCATAGCCTAGCGGATCTGGCTGTTGATTGCTGAGCGCTTGATAGGGCAGCAAGTCAAACCGAAGGCCTACAAAGAGGTCTCGGGATATTTGTGCCAGATGCACAAGGTGAACGAGAGGACCGGGCGGCTTGACGATTGGAAAGCCTTGCTCATGAGATTGCGGGTGGGCCACAAAGCCAAACGACGGTTGATGGAAGTTTTGGATTGGCTGGAAAAAAACCGAAACTTTTTGAATGAGCGATGAAAAATTTGTAATCTTGGTCAGTTTGATCTTCTCAGGGAAACAGCCATCTGGATGGTGGAATGCAGTTTGGCAGACTCCGTGCTGTTGCTTACAATGCCTCCACCTTGTGAAGGGCGCAAAGAGTTGGTGACTTGGAAGAATCCTACGGTTAGTGATAGAGCAAATGAACAGAAATGAAAAGGAAGGAAAAAAAATATCCTGAATACTGGAGGTAAGATTTTGAAAACAGTGGCATTCAATGGCAGTCCTAATAAGAAAGGTAATACATACCATGCAATACAAATGGTTCTTGATGAGTTGGAAAAAGAGGGAATTGAAACTGAAATTCTTCATGTAGGGAATAAGGCTATCAGAGGTTGTCTCGCCTGCGGTCAATGCGCCAAAAAGAAAAATGAGCAATGCGTGCAGGTTGATGATGAGGTCAACGAATGGATCCAGAAAATGAAGCTGGCTGATGGTATTATAATCGGCTCCCCTGTGCATTTCTCGGCCATAGGCGGCACGATGAAATCGTTCCTCGATCGAGCCTTTTATGTCACAGGCGTCAATAAAAGCATGTTGCGGCACAAGGTGGGGGCCGCGGTTGTTGCGGTGCGACGTTCTGGCGGTTTGCCGACCTTCAATCAACTCAATAATTTCTTATGTTATGCCGAAATGCTGCTTCCGACATCCAACTACTGGAATGTAATTCATGGCACCCGACCGGGAGAAGCAACACAGGATGAAGAGGGAAAACAGATTATGAGAACGCTTGGCAGAAACATGGCCTGGCTGATGAAACTGGTAGAGCATGGCAAAGGGACGATTGTTGCCCCGGAAAGAGAAGATAAAATCTACATGAATTTCATTCGCTGATTTCCATCCGCGTGAGGATGTTCATGAAATCCGTGTTCATTCTTGCTGTTATATAGGTGTCCTCAACTATCGCGGGTTAAAATGCAGAAGAAGGACTGAACTTGAAGTCTAGGAGCGGGTGCGGTAATATCTTAGCTGATTTTGTGAGAACACACCTTCCATCTGACATTCAAACATTCCAAGGAGGAAACAATGGCCACAACGAATGAAAATCTTAAAGAAGCATTTGCCGGCGAAAGTCAGGCCAACCAGAAATACAAAGCCTTTGCCAAGAGGGCCGAAAAGGATGGTTTCGTTAATATCGCCAAGCTTTTCAGGACCACCGCGGAGGCCGAGAGAATTCATGCGGAAGGCCATCTAAAGGCGCTTGAAATGATTCATTCAACTGCTGAAAATCTGCAGGCGGCGATTGATGGGGAAACGTTTGAATTTACCAAGATGTATCCGCCGATGGTGGAATTGGCCGAGGCCGACGGACACAAGGCCAAAACCATGTTTAAGTTTGCTGTCGACGCCGAAGAGGTTCACGCGCAAATCTACCAGAAAGCTCTTGATGCCGTGAAAAAAGGGACTGATATGGATTGCAGCGATTTTTATCTTTGTCCCGTTTGCGGTTACATCGAGGTTGGAAGCGCGCCGGATAAATGTCCCGTTTGCGGAGCTCTGAAAAAAATCTTTGTTCAAGTGGATTGATCTTTCATCATTTTCTGCTGATTCGCGATATATAGTGTAGAAACAATATCATATATACAGTTTCACTGTGCGTGCTTGATTGGGGGACCAGAAGAGCAAGGAGCCGTTTTCCTGCCCAGGGAGATGGCTCCTTTTTCCGTCGCGAATAGGTCAGAATGTCTTAAACAGGAATCTTGAATATTACCGTCATGCCGGCACAGGCGGTTTGAGATAACAGCTTCAAATCCCTGGCTGGGGATTTTCCAAGAAGATGAATTTGCTGGCTTCCATCTCCTCAACGATAAAATCAATTGTTACCCGCACCCGAGCAATTTGCCTTGAATCAGGGTTGACCTGAAGCCAGAAAGTCCTTTGAGCGCTCAGTCCTGGCAATACTGAGACGAGAGTCGGTTCAAAGTGTGCCATGAAATAGGGGAGAACACCAATTCCATTATCTGCGAGGATAGCGTGCTTTTGCCCGACGAGGGTTGAACTCCTGAATTGAGCGGACACACCAGAGTGAAACTCGTTAATGAAATCGAGATCCTGATCATACAAAAGATCATCAATGTAGCCAATCGTCCTGTGGTTTCGCAGGTCTTCCCTGTTTTGAATCGGAGGGCGACCATCAAGGTATTTTTTTGTGGCAAACAGACCGAATTTGTAGTGTGACAGCTTTCTTACGATGATGTTTCCTGCCGTCGGTTTTCTCACGGTAATTAAGATATCGATCTCCCTCCTGGCGAGACTGTAATACATCGGAACGGCAATGAGTTCAACCTCAAGTGCCGGGTGAATAGTCTGAAATTTACCGAGGCGAGAGGCCAGAAAACAGTTGCCGAAACCATCTGGGGCGCCAATTCGGATTGCCCCTGAAAGCTGATTATTTCTTCCCGATATATCTTCCTCAAGACCAATGACAGTCGTTTCCAGTTGCTCTGCATATGGAAGCAGCTTTTCTCCAGCGGCAGTAAGGCGGCAGCCTTTTTCCGTACGGGAAAAAAGCTGGGTCTGCAATGAAGTCTCCAAGGCAGACAGACGCCGGGAAACTGTGCTGTGGGTCACTTTCAGCTCTGTGCCGGCTGCAACAAAGGATTGAGTCCGGCAGAGTACCAGGAAATAGCGCATATCATCCCAGTTCAGTTTCATTGCCTTCCCCTCCCTCTCCTGATTTCAATGTGGTGTGCGCCTTGTTCCGCGCGCCTGGTGATGTTTATTTATGCACATCTGCTGCGCAAAAACACGCGTAGATTGTTTAATTATATATGGTCTATTGAAATCAAGAAAGGAAAATAGCCTACAGAAGATGAACCATTGACAGGAGGTACAAGATGAAACTGAACACTGATAATAGACTCATGGCGCCGGAGGATAACATGACGGTGGAGTCACTCATGAAGCGGGGGGAACAATTGCATTCCACGGCAATTTTTGAAATGTGCGCAAACTTATTTAAAGGAACGAAGTCCGTGAAATCCAGCAATTTTGGCGTTCCGAAAACCATGGAACCAGATTGGGATTGCCAAAGATGAGTTATTGAACTGCAGAAGCAACAGCTCAAGAGTTGTCGTGAGAGAGTGGCAGATAATTCTTGCCGAAACGATAAATCTGAGGGTTGCGGCAGTTTTCTACAAGTTCAGCAACTCCTGGCAGCAAAATGCCCTTACACGATAAGGTTCCGGTAATCAGGACGATTTGGTTTCAGAGATCTGCTGTAGTACCAAACTCAATGGGCGTCTTGACATAGAAGATATCGATTCTCTCTTCCTTTAACCTCGAAAACAGACGAACGGCATCTGCTTCACTGACCGCCATGGTAACCTCGATTGGCTGGTCGGCAAGATCAAAGAAATGGACAGAGCGGATTTTCCCATCATGGCCGAAACCTTCTGATGCCGGAATTAACGTTGCCCCCTTGATCCCGAGAGTGCGGGCTTCCTCGAGTAACCAATGCGCAAGGGGAAGTGTATGATGTTTTCGATCCTGCTGGGTGAAAAAAGTGAGTTGATAGCCCTGCATGATTTTCACCTCCATTTCAGATTCGTTTTAAAAGACTCATGCTGGCAATGCCAAGAATGGTCATCAGCAAAGAACCGCCGACATGGGCCGATATGGCTATTCCGGCCCAGATGAGTCTGCCTTGTTGAATCAATGTCGTGATTTCTGATGAAAAAGTGGAAAAGGTGGTAAGGCCACCGAGAAAACCGGTGATAATCATAAGCCGCCATTCAGGGGCAATATCAGGGTTTCCGGCGAAAAAGGCTACAGCCACTCCGACCAGATATCCGCCAAGCATATTGGCTACCAACGTACCTGGTGGAATGGTGGGGAAAAGAGAGTTGAGGGAAAGGCCCAGCAACCAGCGCATAACCGCCCCGATTGAGGCCCCAAGGCTGATTGCCAGAATCGAATGCAACATCGTGTCACCCTCTTAAAAATATAGTGCCCTCAGGGCACTGACTATTACTGTCTTACAAACAGTGAGCGCATAACAGACAGTAACTATCATAGATCCAAGCTGCCAATTCTCTTCTTCGACTTACTTGCCTGTCCGATGAGAATTGTATCAACATCATTATCCTTTGCAACCTGATTATCTTATCAGCCTTTGCAGGTAAAAAAAACTCCTGCTCTACAACTGAAGAGCAAAAGTCATCAGCTTTGGCTAGTTCCTTGTCGAGGGTGATGGGGGTTGCGAGAAAACAGCCCATAATCCACCCAGTCGTCGATTTGATCATCTGCACTGTGCTTCACCTGGACTCATCAATCTGCTGTTATATGCCCTTGTGCTGTTCACTGTGATCTCCTTGTACGTAGAATGGTCCGCCTCACCTGCCATTGATAGCCAACAGGGACCTGTCTCTGCTGTGTTGTGGAGAATACGGGAATTTCACAGGTATACGTAATCGGTTGGAAGCTGAATTTATCCTGGGGATGTATCCTAAGGGGTCTAGGTTCATCACCTAGACCTTGTGCAGCTTGGCTGAGGGTCGTGGTGATCCCCCACCTCAGCCAAAGTCTTCTGATGTGTTCTCTTGTATCCGAGGTAAGCAAATTCTTGACCTCGTGCCATAACCACGTCATGGTTAATGGTAAAACGATTGTTGCAGATATCCCCAATCATCAATGGAACGAATTCAATGCCTGAAAAAAACGAGATACGACCGGGTCAGTCCCTTGAACTGCTGAAAGAGTTGCACATCCTTACCCGTGATGGGCGAATGAACCAGGATAGCAGGCGAAAGCTCAAACAGGTGTACCACCTCTATCAATTCATCGAGCCCCTTTTGCAGGAAGTCCAGAAGGAGTCTCCTGATCTCTGTGTCGTCGATCATGGCGCAGGGAAATCGTACCTTGGTTTTATCCTCTATGATCTGTTTTTCAAGGAACAGCAGAGCAGTCCTCGGATCTTCGGTATAGAAACACGGGATGATCTGGTGGAGAAATCACGTGCCCTGGCAGAACGCCTGGCCTTTTCCGGCATGTCTTTTCTGCGTCAGTCCGTGGCTGAATCCAGTGAGTCTGATATTTTGCCCGCGACAGTTGATATTGTGACTGCCCTTCATGCCTGCGATACCGCCACGGATGACGCCATTCGTTTTGGCCTGAAGAAAAAGGCGAGATTCATCGTCCTGGTGCCCTGCTGCCAGGCCGAAGTAGCCGCGTTACTGAGAAAAAATAAAAGCAAAGCGCTGGCCGAAAGCAGTTTGACCGAGATATGGCGGCATCCTTTGCATACCCGCGAATTCGGTAGCCTGATAACCAACGTTCTGCGCTGCCTGCAATTGGAGGCGCATGGTTATCAGGTCAACGTGACCGAACTCGTGGGGTGGGAACATTCGATGAAAAATGAACTTATCATCGCGGCTTACAAGGATCTGCCGCGGCGCCGTCCGAGAGAGCGCCTGAATGAGGTGATCAGCTCGCTGGGGCTTGAAGAAATACGCTGGAGATTTTCTCCAACCTATAGTTGTGACAGTGGTGAAGGATAATCATAGTGTAAGGAAACCTTGAATATTCACAAGGACACTTCAAAATACTAAAGGAGGCAAAGATGCTGAAAATTTTGATTCCAGTCGATGGCTCGAGCCACTCCGAGCGGGCGGTTAAGCAAGTGCTGGAGTTGGCCGAGAGCGGTGCAAAATTGGAAATAACCCTCCTCAACGTGCAGGTCCCTATTGCCTCCGGTCACGTACGGATGTTCATAAGTCAGGATGAGGTTAATTCCTATCACCAGGATGAAGGTTTAGCTGCCCTGGCCAGTTCTCGGGCACTCCTTGAAGCTGCCGGGGTACCTTGCAACTATCACATCGCCGTTGGTCGCGTGGCTGAAACCATTGTCCGCTTTGCCCGTGAAGGCAACATCGACAAGATTGTGATGGGCACACACGGCCGTGGCGGCCTCTTGGAAGTATTACTGGGATCTGTGGCCCATGAAGTGCTGAAAAACGCCACCGTCCCGGTGTTACTGGTGAAGTGATTGGGTCAAGTCGCAGAGGGGAAAAATGAAGCTCCTCGTTTTTTTGTCAGGGCGTCGATTGTTCTCTTTATGAAGGAAACAATCGACGCACGCGTTTCAGGGTATCGTAGGGTAGTTCAAAGAGTGTTTTTGCTATCCCTCGATGTGCGTTTTGTCTTGCTCCACCCAGCTTAAAGTCGGAATGGAATGTATCGCCACAAGAAGGGCAAGCCATCAGCATACCGCCAATATTCTTGGGAATTCTGAGCTTTTGGCCGCATTTCTCACACTTCTTTTCAGTATAATCAGTCATGTGGCAGGATCCTCATCCAGTTGACAGATAAAAATTTGCTCTCATTACCGAGGCTGTGATCTTAACAAATTGATCACGCTCAGATTATTTGGCCGCCACCCATTCCAGAAGCGGATCGATCCACTCCCGATAAGGACGGTAGATCACCCCATGTCCGAGATCAAGATTGAGGACGATCTCCTTGAAATTACCCAGTCCCTCCGATCGCTGAAAGAACAGTTCCGGAGTAATAGGCAGTTTGTCTGACCGATCATGGATCGACAGAACATTGCCGTAAAGCTTGAGGTTTTCATCTTTCAGGCATTTGTCGAAGAGACCGGCCAGGATTACGTAATACAGACGTTGGTCCTGGAGCATGGCGGAGACGTATGAACCGATGATTCCGCCCTTTGAGGCTCCGACCACAGTGATGTTCTCAGGTGGAACTCTGTGTTCCAGGAGTTTTCTTATCTGGGAGACGATCTTCTCGGCATAGGCTTTGATCTCGGTGCCTTTCTCCCGTGCCTCACTTATGACTATGAATCCTTCACTGGCCAGGTTTTCAAGGATGAGTTCGTATTCATAGTATCCATGTTCATCGCTCTTTGGGCGAATCCCAGCTTCTTCTACGATGAGGCCATGAAGATAGAAGAGATAGCGCTGCGTGTTGTCGGGGTTTTCTGGAACGTTCTGAAAGATCATGTTGTTCATGGTGGGCATTGATGACTCCTTTCTGAGTGGTTCGCGACTCCGTCTCCTGGCAGAGCAGGCTGTGGTAATGAAGCTGAGGAAGATCTTATTTTTAGAATATTACTGGGTCGTTGGCAAGGACTTGATGGCAGCAGGCTGAAGATAGAGCCTTGGGGTCGATAATGGACATGCTACCTGGAACAAAGCTGATCCTCCCGTTTTTAAAGAGCGATTGTCTGACTGTCCCATGGATTTCAATGCTTCCGATCCTCGGCGCCGAGTTGCCGGATTGCGGCGATGCGAGCCAGGATGGGCGGATGGCTGTAATTGAGGAAGACGTTGAAAGGATGAGGGGTGAGGTTGCTGAGGTTGCTGACACTCAGTTTTTTCAGGCCACTGATCAAGGCCTCGCCATCGGCGCCAGTCTGGGCGGCAAAATGGTCAGCCTGATATTCATTGCGCCTGGAAAAGGCGTTGAATCCAAGAGCGACCAGGGTGGATATCGGAGCATAGAGAAAACCGAAAAAGATCAAGCCGGCATAGACAGAGATGTTTTCCATGCCGAATGCCGCAAAGAGTCCGGGATTGTCGAGGAAAAAGGAAAGGATGAAGAACATGAAACCCATCTGCAGGATGGAGAATGCCATCATGCTGAGAATATGTTTGAGTTTGTAATGGCCCATCTCATGCGCCAGAACGGCGACGATCTCGCCGGTACTCAGTTTGTCCATCAAGGTATCGAAAAAGACGATACGTCGGAATTTGCCGAATCCGGTGAAAAAGGCGTTGGCACGGGTCGAACGTTTGGAGCCGTCCATGGTGTAGATTCCCTGCAAGGCAAAATTCTGTCTGGTGGCATAGTTGGTGATAGCCTCTTTGAGTTCACCTTCGGCCAGCGGGGTAAATTTATTGAACAGCGGCATGATCAGCACCGGGGCAAGGAATTGCACTATCAGCACGAAGACTACCGAGGCGATCCAGCAATAGAGCCAGGCGAGCGGGCCACTGATTTCGAAAAACCAGAGAATACTGGCCAGCAATGGCCCGCCGAGCAGAACAGTGAGCAATACGGCTTTGAGGAGATCAACGATAAAAGTGGCCACTGTGGTAGTGTTGAAGCCGAAGCGCTGCTCGATGACAAATGTCGAGTATATCGAAAAAGGCAGGTTCATCAAGGCCGAGAGCAGAGCTAGCAAGCCACAGAAAATCAGCCCGGTGGGAATGGAGGATAGTCCGAAACTGCGGGCCACGCCATCGATCAGGTTAAAACCTCCCATCAGGATAAAGATCAGGGTCAGAATCAGAGTCACAGTCGCTTGGATCTGTGAGAAAGCTGTAGTCACTCGCGTATAATTCTGGGAGCGGCTGTACTGTTCCGCATCATAGACATCGGTAAACTCGGCCGGCAGATCCGGGCTGAGCGAGCGGAGGTTGAGAAAGGCGACGGCCTGTTCGAGCAGATAGCTCAGGAGAAGAATGGCCAGAATAAAAATGAGGTAACTGTTCATGGGTTGCGTATTTTAATTGTCTGCGGGAATGGCCACCTGGAGCCATCTGGATTTCTGGAACAGAGGGAGGTGACCTCCTGAAAAAGCCACCATTGCTGGCATGTGGCCACTGATGTACTATTGTAACTTCTGTGAAGGCAAATATCCTTTATTATTTTCAGGAAAGGCTATAGGGGCAAATAATGCTGGTGCCCCATTCCAGAAAAATGACAAAGCGGGTTCCTCCGTTTTCTCACACAATGCAATGATTTCATGACACTCAGACCCAGAAAAAGATCGTGGCTGTATCTTTCAGTCTTTGTTGGTGTACTCGCCGTAGCAATCGGTAGCGGCTATCTGTTCTTCCGCAAAGATGACACGACCGGCTACATTACCGCGCCGGTCTCCCGCCTCGATGTCGAGAGTACGGTACTGGCTACCGGCACAATAGAAGCGAAAAACCTGGTTAGCGTCGGGGCCCAGGTTTCAGGACAGATCAAATCGCTCAAGGTGGCATTGGGCGAAGAAGTTCAGGCTGGTCAACTGGTAGCCGAGATTGATTCACTGCCCCAGCAGAATACCTTGCGCACAAAACTTGCTGCCCTCGCGGTAGTCAGGGCTCAGAAGCAGTCTAAAGAGGCAACGCTGTACCAGACTGAACTGGTCTTCAGGCGGCAGCAGGAGATGTTGCGCGGCGAGGCCGGTTCCCGTGAGGATTACGAAGCGGCAGAGGCCCAGCTAAAAGTGACCAGGGCAGAAATCACCGCTCTCGAAGCACAGATCGAGCAGGCCAGGATTGCTGTCGATACCGCCCAACTTGATCTCAACTATACTCGCATCACTTCTCCTATTGATGGCGTAGTGGTGGCGATTGTCACCAAAGAAGGTCAGACCGTCAACGCCAATCAGTCCGCCCCGACCATCATCAAGGTTGCCAGGCTTGAGACAATGACTGTTAAAGTCGAGATTTCCGAGGCTGACGTGGTACGGGTCAAGCCAGGTCAGCGGGTGTATTTCACCATTCTTGGCGAACCCGATACACGTTATCACACCTCCCTGCTGGCCATTGAGCCTGCCCCGGAGTCGGTCGCCGGTGAAAGCGGCACTGCTGCCGGCAGTTCCTCCTCGAGTAGTGCCGGCACGGCAATCTACTATATGGGAATTCTGGATGTCCCCAACCCCGATGCCAAACTGCGGATCTCGATGACCACCCAGGTGAACATCGTCCTGGCTGAGGCGAAAAATGCTTTGACCATTCCTTCCGCCGCGCTAGGCGATCCGAACAAGGACGGTTCCTATACCGTCAGCGTGGAGCAGGAAAAGGGCAAATTAGAAAAAAGGCAGGTGCAGATTGGTATAAACAATAATGTCCAGGCCGTGGTGCTGAAAGGCCTTCGTGAAGGGGAAAACGTGGTTATCGGCGATAAACCGGCGGTTTCTTCAACGACAATGCCGCGTAGCCGCGGGCCGATGCTGAGGCTGCATTAATGGCCGAGAAGCTTATTGAATTGAGCGGTGTGTACCGCGATTATCTTTCCGGCGGTAACATTCTGAGTGTTTTGAACAATGTTGACCTGACAATTTGTGCCGGAGAGATGGTCGCCATTGTCGGCCCTTCCGGGTCGGGTAAATCCACCTTGATGAATATAATCGGCTGCCTGGATCGCCCCTCCCGCGGCAGCTATCGGGTCGACGGCCAGGAAACCGGTACCTTGCAGCCGGATGAGCTGGCCTATCTGCGTCGCGAACACTTCGGTTTTATCTTTCAGCGCTACCACCTGCTGTCCACCCTGACGGCCCTGGAAAATGTTGAAATACCGGCAATATATGCTGGGGTCGATAAAAAAACTCGCTGTCACCGGGCCAGCATTTTGCTGGAGCGCTTGAGAATGGCAGACCGGCTTGACCATAAACCCAACCAGTTGTCCGGGGGCCAGCAGCAGCGGGTTTCCATTGCCAGGGCGCTGATGAACGGCGGTGATGTCATCCTTGCCGACGAACCGACCGGAGCCCTGGATGTCGCCAGCGGCGAAGCGGTTATGCAGATCCTCAAGGAACTGCATAATGAGGGACATACGATTATTCTCGTCACCCATGAGAGCCAGGTTGCCAAATATGCCGAGAGGATCATCGAGTTATGCGATGGCAAGGTGATAGCTGACCGGCGTACCGGCAATCCCGTCGATAGACTTCAACCCATCCTGAAGAGTCCGCCAGGTGAAGGTTTCTGGAGGGCCCATCGGGATCGATTCTTCGAGGCGTTCAGAATGGCCATGCTGGCGATGGCCTCTCATCGGCTGCGGACCATCCTCACCATGCTGGGAATTATCATCGGTATTGCCTCGGTGGTCTCTGTGGTGGCTCTGGGTGAAGGATCTCAGCAGCGAATACTCCGAGATATAAGTTCAATCGGCACCAATACGATCAGTATCTACCCTGGACAGAATTGGGGGGATATGCGTTCTGGCAGAATCCGCACTCTCCGCCCTGAAGACGCTGCTGCCCTGGCGCAGCAACCCTATGTGGATACTGTCACTCCCTTGGTGTCGGCCTCCAAGACTCTTCGCTACCGCAGCATTAACGTTAATGGTCAGGTCAATGGCGTGGGTGAGCATTTCTTCCGGGTGCGTGGCCTGGAGCTGGCCGAGGGGCGTTTTTTTGACCGGCAGGCTGTGCAAGGTCGGGCCCAGGAAGTTGTTATCGACCAGAACACCCGCAATTCCCTGTTTGATCCTTCGACTGCCGTACTCGGCAAGGTCATCCTTCTTGGCAGTGTCCCCTGCCGGGTTATCGGGGTCACTCAAAAGAAGGATTCATCCTTTGGCGACACAGACAGCCTCAATCTCTGGGTCCCCTACACAACAGCCATGGGCCGGATTATTGGCCAGTACTATCTGCGGACCATAACCGTGCGGGTAGCTGACAATGTTCCCAGCGTAGTGGCCGAGGAGGCGATCACCAAACTGCTCACTACCCGTCACGGTAGTAAGGATTTTTTTACTTCGAACCTTGACGCGATTCGCCAGACTGTCGAAAAAACAACCGAAACCATGACCCTGCTGATTTCTTCCATTGCCCTGATTTCCTTGATTGTCGGTGGTATCGGCGTGATGAACATCATGCTCGTGTCGGTGACCGAGCGTACCCAGGAGATCGGTGTCCGCATGGCTGTGGGGGCCCGTCATGGCGATATCCTGCAGCAATTCTTGATTGAGGCTGTCCTGGTGTGTTTGCTGGGCGGCCTGCTCGGGGTGGGGCTTGCATTGGCTGGAGGCCTTGCAGTTTCTCTTTCGGGAAGTGACTTCAGCATGGTCTTTTCCTCCACCGCCATCGTCAGTGCTTTCATCTGCTCCACCGGCATTGGCGTCCTCTTTGGTTTTCTGCCGGCACGCAATGCTGCCCGGCTTGATCCCGTAATGGCCCTGGCAAGAGAATGACATGATGAAGAAACAAACGCACCTCTCCATGATTCTTTCCCTCCTGGGCTTGCTGCTCCTGCTTGTCGGTTGTGCCACTCCCTTTAAAAGTACCTACCAGACTCCTGAGGTCACCCTGGCCTCGGAGTGGAATGCCGCGACCGGTGTTGTCGCCAGCCAACTAAAAGATCAATGGTGGCAGCGGTTTGGTGATTCCACCCTTAATCGCCTTGTGGATGAAGCCCTGGCCAGCAACAATGATCTGGCTGCGGCCACTATCCTTGTCCGGCGGGCCTGGCTGCAGGCTGATCTTGCTGGCTCCGACCGACTGCCCTCGGTATCAGCGCAAGGCAATGCCAGTATCACTCGTGGCTTGGGAAATTCCGAGGTTGGCGAAACCCGGGATCTTTCTCTTGCGACTGCCGTCAGCTATGAAGTGGATCTCTGGGGGAAGTTGGGCAGCAATTACGATGCGGCCCGATGGAAAGCCCAGGCCAGCGAGGAGGATCGGGCGGCCACAGCTCTTTCACTGATTGCAACCACAGTCTCTGCCTACTGGCAACTCGCATATCTAAACCAAGCCATCACCCTGTCGGAACAGTCTATCGCTTATGCCCGCCGAACCTTACATCTGATAGAGGTTCAAAAGAAGGCAGGCGCAGCCAGCAACGTGGAAATACTCGAGGCCCAACGCAACCTGGCCAGCCAGAAAGCAGGCCACGCCACCCTTCTGCAGCAGCGGGAAGAAACCCGAAACGGCCTGGCCATCCTTTTTAACGGTCCGCCCCTGATCTTGCTGAAGACAGAACCGCAGGATCTTTCCGGGGTCAAACTCCCGGCGGTGGATACCGGTCTGCCTGCCGCCCTCCTCTCCAGAAGGCCCGACCTCCGGGCGGCAGAAGCCAGACTGCGCTCTTCCCTGGCCACGACCGACGCCACCAGGGCCAGCTTTTACCCTTCGTTGAGCCTCACCGGAAATCTGGGGTCAACGAGCACCGCTCTCCAGCAACTTCTGAACAATCCCATTGCCACGTTGGGAGCACAACTGGCCTTGCCCTTTATCCAATGGCGCGATATGCAGCGCAATATCAAGATATCTGAATCCGAATATGAGGAAGCCATTATCAGGTTCAGGCAGACCTTGTACGATGCCATGCTGGAGGTGGAAAACAGTCTCTCTGCACGAATGCATTATCAGGTCCAGGAAGAACAACTTGAACTGGCGCTGACCTCAGCCAGAGATATTGAAAAAATCTACCTGATACGTTATCAGGCAGGCGGCATCCCACTCAAGTTCTGGCTGGACGCCCAGGAAAACCGGCGCCAGGCCGAACTCGCTTTGGCCCAGAGCCGTTTCAATCAAATCGTCAACCATGTCACACTCTTCAAGGCTCTTGGGGGTGATTCACTGATGGAAGAAGATGCGGAATTACACCCTGTCCAAGGGGACGGGGATATTCTCAAAAAAGAGTAAAAGATTGGAGCGACCCTAGGAGAGAAAGGATAATGTCATGAATGAGGATGATCTATCCAGGCAGATTTCATCTACCGCTTGGACAGGATGCAATAGAAAACAATCAACCTGCCGAATTGTGCCATTGTTCTCGCAATGGCTTATCAGAGAGAAATAACATGGATAAAGATCATTTGAATGTTGAACAGGAACATTCAGATCGTTTCATCGAGATGGCTTCCCGGACAAACCGCCTGGGAATCCTGCAAAATCCCGACGGATATGGCAAACGGGTCGGTGACTGCGGGGATACTATTGAACTGTATTTATCGGTACGCGGCGGTCGAATTCAGATGGTCTCCTTCCAGATTCAGGGATGCCTCAACACCAACGCCTGCGCCAATACCTTGGCCTATCTGGTGGAAGGGCGAAGCGTTGTCGACAGTTGGCAGATACTACCGGAGAATCTGGTCGATTACCTCAAGACTCTTCCTCCCGACCACATACACTGCGCCGAGTTGGTGGTCGGGGCCTTTTATCTTGCTCTGAACGATTACAGCACAACTCGGCATGAACCCTGGCAGGCCGCATATCTGAAAAGATAAAGGCAAAGGGTTGTCAGAAAACAAGGCAATACAATGGTGCTTGGCTCATGCTTGAACAGAATGCCCTGATACAGAACCTTTATACATCTGCTCTGTTCAAGGATGTCGGTGCTGAGGAAGTGAGTCGGATTATCGCCGTCGGTCAGTGGCGGACGGTCGAGCAGGGGCAGTATGTCTACCGGCAGGGTGAGTCCGACTGTCATTTCTATATCGTCGTACAGGGTGAAGCCGAGTTGACCATGAATGTGGTCGGAGGCGACCAATTTCTTGTCAGTCACATCGGTCCCGGAGGGCATTTCGGAGAGACTGCCCTGCTGACCAACAGTAGCAATAGTCTCAATGTCCGGGCGCTGACCAGCCTGTCACTGCTCTTCTTCGATGCGCAAACCTTCAACTCGTTACTCCTTGCCAATCAGATAATCCAACGCCAACTTAGCATTGCCTTGGCCAGACGTCTGAGGATTTCTTTTCATGACCATGCAAACGCCCTGGTAAGAGCCAAAAGCACGCACAGGAGTTCTGAGCACAACCTTGATGCGACATTTCTTTCGGAAACTGCACCTCAAGCAAAGACAGCAAAACTCTCTACTCTTACAGATCGGTTAAGCCAGCCGCCCGAGTCGACAATTGCCCGACAAATACTGGCAGCCGCAAGACGATTCAGCAGCAATCTTGAGCCAGTCCTCATCACCGGTGAGACTGGAACTGGACGCCGCATGGCAGCCTACGAGATTCATCGTGCCAGTGCATGCGGGAATGGACCCTACCTGGAAGTTGATATCCGAAATGTTGATTCCGGCCAGCTGGAAGTTGAGTTTTTCGGCTATGAGCGGGATGCTTTCGCCTTCTCGCAGATAGACCAGCTTGGAGTTTTCGAACGAATCCAGGATGGTACTGTTGTCTTCTATAACGCCGAAAATATGGAGCCGGATTTCCAGCGTCAATTGACCGACATCATCAAGAAAAGGTATTTCACCAAAGTGGCCGGGGGGCGTAAAGTCGACCTCCGCTGCCGGATCATCCTCATCTGCAAAGATGCGCCCATGCTGCAGGACGGTCATAACCGTTTGTTGCCTTCACTCTATGCTCTTGTTGCAACTCAGCATTTCCGAATGTCTCCGCTGCGGGCGCACCGTCGGGATATTCCGCGATTGGCTCACTATTATCTGAAACGCTACAGCCAGCAGTATGGTAAAAACATCAACCAGGTGGATGACCAGACCCTTGGAAAACTGATGAATTACGATTGGCCGGGAAATCTGACCGAGATGGCCAGTGTGCTGCAGCGGGCGGTTATCCTTGGTCGGAGTAATGAGCCCCTGAGCAGTCAGATCCTGCTGGGTGTGCCGAAATCAGAAGGAAAATGGGAATTTAATCTCCTTCGGGTCCGTGGGGTTCGGACATTTATCACGCATCGGCTCTTTCCGGTGCTGCCGAGAGCCTTCGTCGGGGTGGGCCTTGGGCTTGTGCTGATAGCCTTGTTCTTTGGGCCGGATGAGGCCGAAAAAAATATCGGTATCACCTTCAGCTGGATAGTCGGCTGGCCTCTGCTCATCTTCTCTTTCTTCTTCCTGGCTCGTACATGGTGCAGTGTTTGTGGTCTGTCGGTCCCTGGTTGGCTGGCGCAATCGGTTTTCAGGCCAGAACGACCAACTCCCCAGTTTATCAAGAAATATTCCGGCTGGATCATGACGGTGCTCTGCATTCTCCTTTTCTGGATCGAAATAACATGGAATGCTTATGAATCACCGCATCTAACAGCCTGGATCATCTCTACCATCACGTTAAGCGCGCTTTTTTTCAGCATGTTCTTTAAGCGGAGGGTTTGGTGTCGATATCTCTGCCCTTTGGGGGCAATCAATGCCATTTTTGCCATGCCTTCGATCCTGGAACTGCGTTCAAACACCCATGTGTGTTTGAACCGCTGCAGCGATCATGTGTGCTATACCGGTGATGACAGTGCCGCCGGCTGTCCGATGTTTCGTCACCCTTTCCTGGTGGATAATAACCGGGACTGTATTCTATGCGGGCAATGCATCAAGAACTGTAAGCTGGACTCGATTCATCTGAATCTGCGCCTGGCTCCCCAGGAACTGTGGAATATCCAGTCGCCGCGCCTGGAGGACAGTTTCCTGGTGGTCAGTCTGGCCGCAATCTTTTACCCGTTCGCCATCAATCAGAAGTTCCCCGGGTTTGTTGAGAATTGGGCAGGAATCCTGCACGGCACAGGGCTGCCCCACAGTCAAGCCATGGCCGCGAGCATTTTCTTCTTTACCTGCATCGGCATCTATCTGAGCGGCTATGCGATAATGTCGCAGATCATTGCGCGGATAACCGGAAATAGTTGGAAGACGACTGCATCAAGCCTTGGTTACGGCATGATTCCCCTGGTGCTTGGGGCTTTCATGGCGGTCCACCTGGAAATATTTGTCGGCGGTCTGCTGCTGCTGCCGGCCAATATCCTGGATATGATCGGCATTGGCGGGGATTACACTTCCAGCCGGCTCATGAGCCGCGATGCCACCTTTGTTCTGCAGTTTATAACGGTATTCGGCGGGTTGCTTGCTGCTCTCTACGCCTCAAAGCGCATTATCCAGCGACTGCTGGTAATGCGTCAATATTCCTTGAAAATATTTTCTTTATCGGCAATTCTGCTCTGTATTTCAGCTGTTGCTTATATCTGGCTTGTATAAATTGAATACTCCTTGCATCCCCTTAATTGAGGGGGTGCAAGGCCTGGGATATTTCACGGCTAAGCCTTTCAAGGGCTTTGCTTTGAGCAGCCACAAATGAAGCGTAGCTCATATCACCCACCGGTTCGCGTATGTTTGACCGATTGGTCACAAGCAGTTTCTTGTCGCGGCCTTGAAAAACACTCCAGCGGGCCACGAGTTGCACCTCTTTCCCCAATACTCCATCACATCGCAGGATATCCAGCTGGATCTGATAATCAATAGGCAGAGAGAGACGCCAGGGGTAGATATGCACCTGTTCTGTCGCTTGCAGAAGGCCGATATTCTCGGCAAGCACATTTGTCACACTGTCCTTGAAGGAACCTGCCCACTGCTCGAATTCGGCTCGAACCAGTTGATTATCGCCGGTGCGGGTGATGATTTTCGGCTGGTCGATATAGTCAGCCAGCGTGACCGGACCGATGCCTATTGCAATCGTCGATTCTGTGGCAGATTCTGGCGAATTTTGTTGAATTTCCTGGAGAGGCGTAAGGATATAGAAATTAGGCGGAGGGCTTTTTCCCATACATCCGCTCAAACAGGAAGCAATCACCAAGATCAGCAGTGTGTTACAAAAAAAGGATATAAATTTCATAGTCTTCTCCAGATAAGCTCACTTTTTTTCAGTGTCTTGTTTGCCTTTGATAATCGTTTCAGGATGTTGCTCCAGGTAATCGACCAATTGTTGAAATGCCCGTGCCGCGTTGGAAATTTCCTTCATTGTTGTCTTGAATTCAACCATGAACGGGGCGTCTGCGGATATTACATCTTGGCCTGCTGCTAATGCCGCATCCAAGTCAGATGTCAAGGTTGTGAGTTGTGTCTCGGCGGTTTTAGCCAGGGCACTATAGTGGCTGACTGCTGTATGAATATCCTTCGACAGAGGATCAACGTGGTTGTTGAGGCTGTTGACAAGCTTGCGGGAGTCCTGCAGGGTGCTGCCCAGGTCTGCCGCCAAAGGTGACATCGTGGTGTCGATCTTTTGCACGAGCAGTTGTACTCTGTCAGCGGTTTGCTTGAAAATGCGTATGCTTTCAGGCAGATCCTTATTATTGACGAGCTGATCGATACCAGTGAGAATGGATTCCAGAGTTTGTTGTATTCCTTCCACATCAAGGTCCTGGAGGGTCTGGACCAATCGCTCCTTTGTCGACCTGATAGTGGGAATCTCCAGGTGTTTTTTCTCAACATCTCTATAGACAACGGGCGAACCTGGATAGAAATCGCATTCGATCATCAACTGGCCGGTGATGTAGCTCTGCGTTGTCAATACGGCCCGAAGCCCTAGATCAATGAGATTCTGCAGCCCTTCCTTGGCGCTTTTCCGAATGGAGAGATTATCCCCCATTTCTATTTTTTGGGGTTCTATTTCGATTGTTACCGGAATCTTCACCTTCTCTTCGTTTGCATACCTCCGAATAACGACACTGGTCACTGATCCTATTTGAACTCCCTGGAACAGCACTGGCGAGCCTGCGTTGAGGCCTTTGACTGATCCATCGAAAAAGAGCACGAATGTTTCGGTCTTTTTGAAAAATTTACCGGATCCGAAAACCACCAGACTGGCCATTAAAATGATCACAGCCAGCACCACAAAGCCGCCGATCATCATCCTGTTCCCTTGTCTTGCCATTATAGAATTCCTGTTGATTAAGATTTTGCACCGCGGGTCAAAAAACGATGCAATTCCGGGTTATGAGTGTCGTGCAATAGCAGTTTCGGGTCCCCTGTCGCGGTCATCGTCCTTTGGGAGACATCGAGAAAAACAGAATTATTGCCAATAGCAAAAATGCTGGCCAACTCATGGGTTACCACTACCATCGTGGTGCCAAGACTTTCACGCAGTTCGAGGATGAGATCATCAAGATGGCAGGCACTTATCGGATCCAGGCCGGCTGAGGGTTCGTCAAAGAAAAGGACTTCTGGGTCAAGGGCCATGGCTCTGGCAATGCCGGCCCTTTTCTGCATTCCGCCACTGATCTCTGCAGGGTAGAACTCTTCGAATCCGGCCATGCCGACCAGAGCGAGCTTGAGTTCGACAACTTCTCGGATACGGCTTGGACTCAAGTTGGTGTAGGTTTCCAGGGGCAGGGCGATATTTTCTGCCAGAGTCATCGAGCTCCACAAGGCCCCGCTCTGATACATAACCCCAGCACGGCGGATGATCGTGTCACGGATCTCGTGGGATGCCCCCCAGAAATCAACATCGTTGTAGAGCACCCGGCCTTTGGCCGGTTTCTTCAGACCGATGAGGATGGCCATCATGGTACTCTTGCCGCACCCGCTGCCACCCATAATGATGAAGACATCTCCTCGGTTGATGGTAAATGTCAGATCACGCATGAGGACATAATCGCCATAGGCCATGGTCAGGTCCTGTACAACGATATGAGGATGTCGTTCGTTCATGGCGTTCTCTGTGGGTCACTCAACGAAGATTATTACCTTTAAATTCCAAGCACATTGCAGATAATGGTGATAATCGCTGTGGTGACGATTATGCCGACGATAGCCGTGACCACCGCGGATGTCGCAGCATCTCCTACTGCAGAGGCACTCCGGCCGCACTGCATGCCTCGCATGCAGCCTGCCAGAGCTACTATGATACCGAAAACAGTCCCGGAAAAAAGTCCGATGCCAAGGTTCCAGAGGTTCACCGCTTTGGCTGTCTCATTAAAGTATTGAATAAACCCGATGTCGAGCATCCACACGCCGACTACCATCCCTCCTAGAATCCCCATGACATTGGCATACAGACAGAGAAGGGGCATCATCAAGGCCAGGGCCAGCATCCTCGGCAACACCAGAAACTCCATTGGAGAGATGCCGAGTGTCTTCAAGGCATCGATCTCCTGATTGACCTGCATGGTCCCGAGTTGGGCCGCAAAGGCACCCCCGGTTCGTCCGGCCATGACAATGCCGGTCATAATCGCGCCCATCAATCGGACCATGGCAATGCCTACCAGGTCGGCGACAAAGATCTGGGCGCCGAACAACTGTAGTTGAATGGCACCAATAAAGGCGAGGATCAAGCCAACAAGAAAACAAATCAAAGTGACTATGGGCAGTGCTGCTGCTCCGCTTGATTCCATGAGCAGGCTCAAATCAGAGCGACGAAACTGCGCCTTACCTTGCAGCAATCTGAGGAAAGCGACAAGCGCATCACCGATGAATGCCAGCAGTTCGCCTGAAGATTGAAAAAAATCGACAGTTTCATCGCCGACATGGGTGAGAAACGAAATGGGCTTCTCTTTTTGTCTGGCGTCTTTCTTAACAGGAACTGTCGACGCCAGTTTCAGGAGCCTTAAGGCCCCTTGCGGCAGGTTGCTGGCGTCCAGATTGATGTTTTTGTCGGTGCAAAACGTGTGAAGTTTCAACAGGAAGGTGAGCAGCCCGCTGTCCCAGTTGGTTACCTTCCTGGCGTCGAGGATGATAGTCTGGACTTCAGGCTTCTCTTTGACTGCACGCTGTATCTGGTCAATTGAAGGCAGCGAGCTGTCGAGCAGCCAATCCCCGGTGAGAATGACCTGCAATAATTCACCTGAAGGGGTGTCGATGCAGAGTTCTCCTCGTGTTGTCATTGGCCTTGTGCTCCGGATTCTGGGTGACGAGCAATGAAAAGTTTGGGATTTGATGATGTTCTGATTTTCCAGATGGGCCTTCTCTCTTTGTCATTATCGTAGAGACAGAAACATCACCAATCTGCTGAGTAATCGTACAACATATATGCTGATCGGGCAATTTCTCTATAAAACTACTGAGTATTATGCGGAATCCTTCATCTTCTCATCTTTGTATGAAAAGAGACCGCTCCAGGGAAAACGTATCTTCATGTACCTTTTACTCGATAGCGAAAAAATGGCGGAAATGAGATATGATCAATATACTCAAGGAGACCGACAGACATTTTTCGGATATGCGTTGGCTGCAGACCTACTGCCTTTTTCTTCAGCAATTACTATGATCCTGGAAATATCCGACATGGCAGGGAGAGGGTGTTCAATGATGATATTTTTTATCCGGTAATCAATAATCAGCCTGTTCATGACCATTATCAATGAAACCGTCCGAGGCATTGTCAGCCGGATTACGTATCATAACCCGGATAGCGGCTGGTCTGTCCTGCGGGTTCACCCCTTTGATAACGCCCATGAGCAGCTGACGGTCACCGTTCATCAGACGAAGGTCTTTGCCGGGGCGACCATGGAATTCCACGGGGCCTGGACCGTTCATCCCCAGTTCGGCCGTCAGTTTAAGGCGACCGAGGCCATCGAGAAAAAACCGGCGTCTGCTGCCGCTCTGGAAAAATATCTGGGATCGGGGCTGATCAAGGGTGTCGGTCCGTCGACCGCGATAAAGATTGTCCGGCACTTTGGCGAAGAGACCCTGGAGGTCTTTGAAAATTCAATATCCCGGCTTACAGAAGTTCCGGGGATCGCCCACAAGAAACTGGCGATGATCGAGGAGGCCTGGCGGGAGCATCGGATGGTCAGGGAGGTGATGACGTTCCTGCAGGGCCATGGCATCTCAACCCTTTTTTCAGTGCGCATCTACAAAAAATACGGAGACAGGGCCATTGAAATGGTTCTTGAGGATCCCTACCGGCTGGCCAATGATTTTTTTGGCATCGGTTTCTTCTCGGCGGACAAGGTTGCTCTCAGCATCGGTCTGGCGAAAGACAGTCAACGCCGGCTGATGGCTGCAGTGAAGCATATCCTGGCCGCCAGCCGGGAGCAGGGACACTGCTATCTCACGACGGTCCAGATTGATAGTGAGTTGCGACAACTTCTGGATATGGACTGCCATGACCGTCTGGATTCGGTCCTGCAGCAGATGCAGGATGAGGACCACCTGCGGCTTCGGCTGCTGGGTGACAATGGTCTGCCGGATGTTCCCTGCTACTATAGTAAATCGCTTTACTATGATGAGGAGGCGGTGGCTCGCCGACTCTCGAAGATGACAGGGGACATCCACTGCGACCAGAATCGGATAAGTAGATGGCTCGCCGATTACTGCGCCACCAAGGCTATTTCCTTGAGTGATGAGCAGAGGCAGGCGGCGCAGCAGGTGGTT
>JAIFKM010000123.1 GCA_020049575.1 Desulfobulbaceae bacterium | reverse complement strand
CTATGGGCCTGTAGGAGCTTGTTGGATGTCGGGGCTCCGTCTTAGCGAGCGCAGCGAAGCAATCTTCTGGAACAAAGACCGGAATCGATACCCTTCCCAATAGGCTCACAGATATTTCCCCGCCAGGTCGAGATGCCGCGGTCCTTGGCCTCGCAACAACGTTACGGGAGCGTCTTTTCTCGCAGGTACGTTGTTGCAGCTATTTCAGCTGCGCGTAGCGAAAAAACCGTCTGCCCAGTTACGGGAAGCAGTGAAGGCCTCCTTAACCGAGGCAATATCGAGGCACAACTTCTGAGTCAGGGTCTCCAGTGTTGACCAGTCGGCATCTTCCAGGCAATCAAGGAGCTCGAAGAGCGGTCGGTACTCGCTGCCGGCATCGCGTTTCAGCGCCACTTTGAGTTTGGCTTCAAGCGGCAACATCTCCACCACGCTCTCCATGGGCATGCCCAGGATGGCGTCCATAAGGGAAAACAAGCCCACCAGGAAAAGAGTACTCGGATTGAACCCCCAATAATCGTATTCGGTGGCCAACAACTCAAAGAACTTGCCGCGCTGCAGCGAGAGCGCTGCCAGCTCCTGTGGAACCTCATCCTTCCCGGTCATGTCGACCAGCAGCACAGCACGCAGCCAACTCTTGAGTTTGATCCAGCCAAGCAGCATGATGGCCTGCTCGATGGATTGAATATTCTGGCGAAACCCGAACGAAGCGCTGTTGAGAAAGGAGAGCAGCCGAAAGCTGACGGAGACATCAGAGCGTATCGCAGCAGCCAGATCCTTGATGTCCATCTCTTCCTGTTCCATGAGACGGAAGAGGTTCAATCGGGCCACCTCGTTGGAACCGAGCTTGCGGTCGCGCACGACTTCAGGCTCTTTGAAAAAGCCGCCCTGAAAGAGAGAAAAACCCATATCCCGCGTTGCCTGGAACTGCTCCAAGGTTTTGAGGCCGCGAGCCAGCATCTGGGCCGGATATTTTTTTATCTGGTCCAAAGCAGTTTGATCTGGTCTGCCCGAGCTGAAATCAAAACCGATGATATCGGCATGGCTGCAGATTTCATCGGGGAGTTGCTGACCGGGGATAGCCTCAATCATGGTCTGGTAGCCTTCGCTCCGAAGTCCTTGCAGGGCGATGTCGAGCCCTTCCAGACGAAAACCAGGCAGCACACGCACAACCCCATAGGCAGATGGTAGGGCTTGCGGGAGCCCGGCCAGTATGCTCAAATCGTCAAAGCCAATCATAATCTTTTTGCCGCGATTCATGGCCTCCTGCAACCCTTGATATGTGCTGGAACATAAACCCGCTGCAATCTCCTGTTGAGGAAAGACCTCATAGATGTTCCCCTTCATTTCGCCGCCCAACAGCTCATACCCCCAGATGCAGCGCTTGGCGTTGAGGATGGGTTGTTTGGTGAAAAAAATCGAGTGTTGCTCTTGGACAAGCTGTTCTTCAGTCATACAATCCTCACCTGTTGGGGTAAAACTTCAAAAAAGGGTTTTTGCAGCATCCCAAAAAAGAAACTTAAGTATCTTATCAAAATCAAGAGTAAATTGCAGTACCCGAACGTCAAATTGCCATACACACTCAAATACACCTCGGGGACACGGCGACCGCCCTAAAAAAGCGATGTCGTATCACCTCCGGCTTGCGAGTGCATGCTTGGCGAAAACCCTCCTTGTCAGGGGGGAGCAATTCATACAGATTACAACCGATAATGTCCTCAAAGCACCCTTGCCTGCAATTTTTGTGAAACATAAACTGGTTGCGACAACATTGGTTTCCCCGCTATTTTCAAGTGAAAGCCGGTGGGGAACAGGAGTCATTTCATGAGATTCTCCTTGGGAAATGATGGCTGGGCGGTAGCAGCACCACCATTTCTGCGCTTACGATTGCAGGAATCTTGCGCCGACCACATTGATCAGAATTAAAAACCAGTCATTGAGGATGTGGGCCCCGGCGCCGACCCACAGATTCTTGGTCTTGATGTAGGCCAGCGAAAGGACAAGTCGCGCCGTGCCAATGATGATAAAGCACCGGGCGAAATTCCAGTTGTAGGTGGGCAGGTGGACGGCGCCAAACATCGCCGCTGAGATCAGCCAGGCCCAGAAGACGGCAGCCGTTCGGTCCATGGAGAGATCGCTGCGAGCCTTTGCCGATACCGCCCTGGAGACTTTGCATATGGCTATAGAGGCAAAATCCTTAAATTGATTGAGGCGCCGGTTAATGGTTGGCTAACTATTAGTGACTCATACGTAAGAAGGATTCTCATTGTCTTCACAGTCTAATGGACTTTTAGGTAAATGCAAGCAGGGAAACTTTCCCGTAATTTAAGTGTTCAACAGAGCTTCTGAATTCTTGGCATTTCGGGATCGACCATTCATGGCGCAAGGCGCCAGACCAAGAGGCTTAATAGTCAGCACTACGATTTATATTGCCATTTCGAAGGCTTGAATATTCCATCAATACTTCAAGTTAAGGTTAACTGCTGTTGGCAAAACTTGAGCCACTTCTCTCACCGGGTTTCCGCCTTTTTGGCATCATACATCGCTTCATCTGCTTCTTTAAGAATCTGATCAGGATCGCCACCATCATCCAGGAAAATCTTCATGCCAATGCTGACAGACGACTGATGGTGAATACTCCCCAGGATAAAGTCGGCAGACAAAGACATGCGGATTTTATCCGAAACAGAAACAGTAAATTTCTTAGCCTGTTCCATATCGGGACCAAGCCCTTCAAGCAATACCACAAACTCATCTCCACCCAATCGGGAGACGGTATCGGTAGTCCGGATTGATTGTGTTAACCTTCTAGCAACTTCGATGAGCATTTGGTCGCCGACATCATGGCCGTAGGTATCATTCAACCATTTGAATTTGTTTAGATCAAGAAAAAGAACCGCCAGGTGGCTACGCTGACGCTTACTGCTGTGAATTGCCTGATTCAAACGATCCAGCAGCAAACGACGATTGGGCAGCTGCGTCAGTGGGTCGTGGAATGCATGATGACGCAGATCTTCTTCTATGCGTTTCCGTTCTGTCAGATCAATGAGTTGTACCAGAAGATGATCTTCACCATTGGTGTGTGTTGGCAAAATTCGGCACTCCAGGCAAAGGGATCTGCCCCTCGACGTTACAAAGTTCATTTCGATCTTTTGTGCTTTGTGATGTGCCAGTGCAGCCAGGCAGTGATCGCGAAATCCGGGCATTTCCGATGAATAGAAATTTTTTTCAAGTAATGCCGATTTTGATATATCAAACAGTGTGGCATAAGCATTGTTGGTCAGCGCACACTCGCCATTGGATTTATACACCGCCATTGGCAGGGGCGAGCTGAGAAGAATTGTTTCGCTGAAATTGAGCGCTTCCAAAAGACTTTGGGTACGCTCTGCTACTGTATTTTCCAGACTGGAGTTCACGCCCTCCAATTCTTTGCGAGCTTCAATTAACCGTTCCTGCATGCTGACCATTGATTCGGCCAGTTCCCCCAGCTCATCTTGATAGGGGTATTCTAGAGAAATTGATTCGTTTGACTCGGACGCAAATTTAATTCTGGAGACCATCTCGGTCAATTTGGAAAGATGATGCGATAAATCCCTGTTGACAACCAGGTAAAAAATAATCCAAAGCCCAAGTGTTTTGACAATGGAGTTTATCAGAATGACCGTAAAACTGTGCATGATTCTTTTCAGTGCTACAGATCGGTCTGAAAAGATTGTCAATTGCCCAATTTCCCGTTTACCCGTAGATGAATATTTGGTCAGAGGTGTTGAATTGAACAGGAAAGGAGCAAAAAACGCATTGGATTCGGAAGATGTCATGTCGGGAACTGTACCGGCGACGGCAAAGGTAACGCCATCTGCGGAGGATATTCTTACACCCGTGACATTGGATGACTGGGATATTCCCTGCGACATGGTATTCAGCAGTGGGCGATCCAGTTCCCACATGGCTTCTGTAACCCCTCCGCTGAAAGATTTCCCAAGTGAAATCAGATCGCTACTGATCAGACTCTGAATATTTGAATATTCTATAACAAGTTGTACAATGGTTACCAATATGGCTAAAACCAGGTAGGCGCCAAATACCAACTTGAAAAGACGACCACCCAAAGAATGTAAATAGTCCATATTCGGCTACCTTTACCGTAAAAATCAATGATCAGAAGTGCCGGACAAAGGACCTGCAGGTCCTCTGCCTTTCCCCCATCTTCAATCCTGGAGGTGATCAAAACCCCTTGTCATAAGTGTTTACCGTCAAAATACCTTTTAGAAGTACCTGTGTTCCGGGTGGTCTGCAAGTTGGACGATTCCATAATAAAAAAATATTACAACACATTAGAAATTAAGCATTTGATCAGCTTCATCAGGGGTCACATACTGATTGAAAATGCGTTTCAATGTGCCGTCTCGTTGCATTTCCAGAATCAGTGAACGCCAGCGGTTGGCTTCGGTTTCGGTAAACCGCTTTTTTGAAAGCATTGTACAACCGATAATGCCCTTGTCGTCCGAAAACCAATCCTGGATTGACACATCATCCTGCATATTCAGATCAGACAATAATTTGCGATAGACAAATGGGAATGAAAACATGCCATCAATACGCCCCAGTTTTAGTTTCTCGAACAGGACATCGACATTGGAACTCTCTTCCACCCTTCCTGCATCCCGCAACTTCTGCAACCAGATGTCGAGTTCCTTGCTATGAGTATATCCGCGCGCTACACCAAAGATTAAAGCGGTGTTGTTGAAAAAATCGTCGGCATTTTTTACAGACGATCGGGCCGCTGCACCGATCAAAACATAGTTTTTTGAAGTGATAGAAGGTGCAAACCAGACGGTGAGCTCGCGTTCGGGGCTCCGAATCCCGGACAGACTTATGTCTAGTTCACCGCTGGTCAGATCTTCCCAGATTCTGGCAAAGCTCATTTCCTGTGTGACAAATGTGCAGCCAGTGCGTTTGCGAAGCTCTTCCATAATATCAACGTTCATGCCTTTTTCCTGCCCATCGTCCACATAAAAACGGTAGCCCAATTTAAAATATCCAACCCGTATCGGTGTGGTGCCGCAATCAATTGGCCCATCGGCAAATGCCTGAAGCGGAAGCAGTACCAGGATACAGAAAATTAGATGGGAAATAACCGACCTTTGCTTGGGGTAATAGCTCATCATCAGAAATTTCTCCTGATTTGATTGTTTATTGGAGGTAAGCTGGAATACTGCTTGCTGAAAACCGGCCCAGAGAGTTTTCCATAAAAAGCAACGTCAACCACGGGTATTTTCTCTGCCACCGTCCGGTTGCTTTTCTTAAGGTCATTCAGTGGGCTTTCGCCAAACGACAAGCACTTTCTCCGTTGACTGAGTTTTCATATGGCTATAAACGTCCTTTGGGGAGCATTCTCTCTTTGTCTTGACACTAACACTCCATGGTAATAATCGTATATCAGAATTGAAACAATTAATAGAGAAGAAGAGAGGATTTGGCAATCTGGGTGGGGATGAAGCCGTTGAGCAATACAATAACTCCATGGAATCCGGTACACCTTTCTTGGCGGTTATCATGGATTTGACCATTCCCGGAGGACTTGGCGGAAAGGAAGCAGCCGAGCGAATCCTCTCCGTTTTCCCCACGGCCTGTCTGATTGTATCAAGCGGGTACTCGAATGACCCAATCATGTCCAATTATCAGGAATACGGCTTCAGCGGAGCGATTGCAAAACCCTACGATATACATGAAGTTGAAACAGTGCTGTACTCCTTGCTCACACATTGTTGGGAAAAAGATAAGTCAGCGATCCGACCTATGTCGTCAAGTCATCACATGTGGCTTTGAGCAAGGAACGATATCCCTTGGCAAGCCCCGGTTGGTAAGCACACCTCAAGGTTAAACTTCCTGATAAATTCTTTCATACGTCATGGGGGACCCACACATGTGACAGGAGCGAAAAAGGGAGGTGATACACATTTAACTTTGCAGAACAAGCATTAATAAGTACAGTTTGCCACTGTATTGGCAAGCAGGTATTGCAGCGGATCGCTGTAATATCCCATACCGACCGGCGACAAAAGGACTAAGAAAAGGAGATCTGACGATGAAAAAAATGTTGATGATTTTGGCAGCAGTCACGATTGCCTGTGTTACCCATGTTCAGGCTGCCGATGTGACCTGGCAGAAAGATATCAAGCCGCTCTTCGACAAAAACTGCCTCAGTTGCCATGGCATGGAGAACCCGGAGCATGACGAATTCGCCAAAGACAAGAAAGGCTACACTGAGAAGGACATCGGAATGCGAATGGATACCTTCAGCCATCTGATTACCTACGTCGGTTGGCCTTACACCGGCGCCCTGATGCGTCGTCTCGACGACGGCACCAACCGTGAAGACAAAAAACCTGGAAACATGTATGAGTATCTGGGCGCCACCGATTCTGAGCGCAAGGCCAACCTTGCCACCTTCAAGGCCTGGGTCGGCAGCTGGAATGTGAAACGGTGGAAAGATATTACTAAGGAAGAGCTGGATGCAATCCAGGCGAAGTACTGACATCTTTATGAGGGAATAGAGGGACATCCCTGCAAATTTACGTTGCAGAATCAGGTAGCCGTGTGGGGGGGGGCGGCAGCCCTGACCCTACTTGGCATGCACGTCCGCACCAGGCGGCTACCAATCATTTTTTGGAGGTGATCCGCGCTTTCGCCGAGAGAGATTAGCTATGGCAAGGCTCGGTTTGAGGTGCCTGGGGAACCCTGCACCAAGCTTCACCATAGCATGAACAACGCACCACTGCCAACTGAGTACACCGCCACCTCCCACTGTCAAGATGAGAGGTGGCGGCAGATGGTTACGACTGCTTCAGTGGGGTGGCGCATTTGCCACAAGTGGAAATTCCCAGTATCGCGTAGGGGGGACACCACCCGAACAGACCGGTGAGCAGGGGGACGACTCCCAGGTAGGCCCATGGGCTCTGCGGACCGATAAAGGCCAGGGAAAGAATACCCAGCCCCGCCACGATGCGAATCACTCGTTCGATATTGCCAACATTTTGTTTCATTGCCGTTCTCCTTGGTTGTGCCGGACGAGAGTGCCGTACCTCGTGCATGCTCGCGTGGCCTTTACCTGTA
>JAIFKM010000097.1 GCA_020049575.1 Desulfobulbaceae bacterium | reverse complement strand
AGAAAACACTGTTGCAACTGACTTACATCTCCTTTAATCATTAATGGATGAGCCCAAAGATCAACATTCAAAAGGACATTCTGAAGCTCCGCCTTGTGCCGGATCAAGGTAATGATTTCTTTCATAACTTCATTTAAATCAATATCCGTATAGCCATAGCCATGAGGGGTTGAGCGTGAAAAAGAAAGCAAACCGGTTACGATCCTGCCGCACCGTTCCAGTTCATGCGACATCAATGTAAGATGCTGCCGGAATTTTTTCAAATCTTCCGGGCCGGGGGCGCCCTCATCTAAAATATTTTGCATTAAATGCGTAAAGGTCAGTAATCCCTGGATAGGATTATTTATTTCATGCACACAACTGGCGGCAAGTTTGCCCAGGGTAACCATCCGGTCTTCCTGCACGATCATATTGAGATTTGCCTTTAATTCAGCCACTCGTTTTTCCCACCGTAAAGCGATCTCCCCGGTAATGTCACGCCATATCTCAATAATCTTGAAAATTTCTCCATCCTGATCCTTGAGTGGATACGTTACGATATTCCCGTAAATCTCCTGGTTGTGACTGCCGATTAATTCATGAATGACATGCGCTGATTTCCCGGTTTTTAAGGTCTCAATCATCGGGCATTTTAAAGTGGGATTGGCAACCGAGCACGGCGCGTTGAACTGGTGTGAAATTTCATAACAATAGCCGCCTATGACCTCATCGCGGGATCTTTTGACACTCTTGAGGTAAGCTTCATTGGCATCCGCAATAGTGAAATCGGTATTTAATATAACGATGGCTGCGTTACTCTGCTGAATGAGAAAGTCGGAAGACATTTTCTCAAGAATCACCTGGTGTTCGGCTGATTTCATGCGCTGGCTGAAAGTAAATAAGAGTCGCAGCAGGCGGCCGATATTATGATCCGCAACACTGACACCCGGCGGACGCAGGCGGATGAGTTCGTTAAAGACCTCTCTACTGTTGGTAAGTTCAACAATATAATTTAAATTTTTAATTAAAAACAGGTCGCGGAAGTTGTCGGTGGTAAAAAGGCCCATGCCTTGCGCCATTATCAGACCCTCGGCTTCCGGATCAATGTCGCAGACACCCACCAGATTGATCTTTAAATACGGAAATTCGCCGGATTGGAGAAGCTCGAGGAAAAACTTGCAGTGACTCCCGCCGCCTACAATGGCAACGTTAACGGCCGGTTTTTCGATAGTACTTTCATCAAACAGCGGCCTGGCATTCATACCTCTCCCTTTACCATGTACCTGAGACCTTTGCAAAACATTGGATCAAAGGGTTCGGCAACTCCAGGATGACGCCCATAGGCGTCGGTCACAGATATATGATAAAATTATCGTTTTTTCATGGTGGAGTATATGGAGAATGAATTTGTGTGTCAATATAACTGTTAAAATTATCCGCGTGCAAACCCGAAGTATTTGGAACAATTCGGGAATGCACGCATCATGTTTGCCTTTTTTAAGCGTTCTATTTCTGGGCGCCATAACCCATGGGGAGTCTGTTAAAACGCCCGCCGTAAATGACCGGATCTCCCTTATACCCCAAACTCTTGAAGTTAATGTAATCCGTTGTCCCAATCAGGTGACTGACGTCCCGGCCCCTGGAAGCCATGTAGCTGAAGTCAGTCCCCTTATGGGCGATCTTTTTGAAGTCCACTTTCCTGTTGTCCTGGTGGCAGCGATTGCATGTTCGCTCGCCCTTCAGGCTCTCGTGGCACTGGACGCATGAGAGCGCCATGTTGGCAGGCATAACCTCGTGTTCCACACCCCAGTTCATTCGGGTCTTGATCCACTTGTACTTGCCGCTGTAAGGCAGCTTGGCAGCCTGCATTCCTGTAACATTGGCCTTCTGCCAGTCCAGGTTTTTCCAGTAAGCCGTTGAATCCTCCTTGTTCTTGGGGAACAGGTGCGGCACGATCAGGTGGCGGTGTTCAAGATCGACCGTGCTGGTGCCGTCAAAGATCTTGAACGGCGCGATCTTGGAGCCGGGGTCCTTCATAGAACCTACCGGTTCCGTGAGGTTGACGATGGACGCATTGAGATCCACCTTGTCGCCCATGAGCACCCGCTTCATGGAGCCGTTAAACCACTTGTATGTCGGCTTGGCCGACTCTTTCCAGATGAATTCACCTTTCATCCAGTTGTAGTCTTCCATGCCGTACTTGTCTTTCTTAGGCTTGCGCTTCTTGTCACCGGCCTTGGACCAGTCCCAGAAAACTTTAGTCGGCTTGCACTTGGCGTATACCGGAGCATGACAGGTGTTGCAGGCGATGGTCTTGGCGTGTTTGTTGAGATGATGGTCCAGCAGGCTGTCGCAGGCGTGCGGATTATCGCCGTGACAGGTCTCGCAGCTGAAACCGCCTTCGGACACAGGCACAGATGTGCTTCTGCCGGCGATTTTATGATTGCGCGTGCGGTGGCATTCAGAGCACTGGAAGTCGTAGCCGCCCATATGGACATCGCAGCTTCGATCGGGGGTAAGCAGCTGCCGGGAAAGTTCCGCATGCTTGACGGCCTCTCCTCCGCCGCCGTTGAAATGGCAGTCACCACATGTCTTGCGGCTGGTGGGGCCTACGCTCTTGGCCACTTTGACAAGGTCTACTTTGGGGTCAGGCATCCCGGCGTCGGTCGGCGTTTTTGCATAGGTTCCGGTCCGATCGTGGCAGACCAGGCAATCGATTTTTGTCTTGTCGGTAAAATCAAAGGTTTCGTCTCTCCATCCGTATCCCGCGTGGCAGCTTGTGCAACGAGCCTCGTTGCTGTGTATGCTCACTCAGAAATTATTTATGGATGTTGTGGCTTTGCCATGGTTAACGTGCTTGGAACGGTTCAAGGTGTAAGGTGAAGGCCCCTTCCACAGCCAGTGCGCTGTCTTGAGCATGTCATCACCGACAGCTTTATGGCAGCGCAGGCATTCCCTGGTCACCTGGATCGGCTCCGGCTTCTCCGGGAGATTCACCAGTTCCTTGTGGTCCGGCACATTCTTGCGGTGGCAGCCCAGGCAGTCGGTAGGACCTTTCTTCATTTCCTGGTGGCAGCCCGTGCACTGCTGGTGGTAAGCGGCCTTCAGGCCTATTCTCTCGGGCTGGTTCACACGAAACGGCTCCTGATGGCAGGCCGAACAGCGGGTGGTTTCCCTGGCCTTGGCATCAAGAGGCCGGCGATGATGGCACAATGCGCAGTCCTTGAGCTCGGCCGCGTGCTTGGTGTGTTTGAAGCGTACCGGACCGTAGAGATCCTCGCTTTTCTTAATTATGGAACTGTCGAGGAGGAAATAACTGTTGGTAATATCTTTGATCCCCAGGCCCGCCTCCCTCAGCCGCATCTGCCTGCACAACTGGCATTCTTCCATGACGGCATCCACGAACGGAACTACCTCCTGCGCCCTTTTTTTGGCTGCCTCCTGGTCCGGGGCAGTCCACACGGTGCCGGTTTTTGGCTCAGCCGGGGCCGGCTCCGATTTAACGGCAGCCGCGCGCGCATCCTGTGCGGCTGGACCGCCGGAGAATATCGCGGCAAGACCGCCGATCGCCGATAGCGCTGCCAGAACCGCGATGGCGCCTGATAACCTCTTGATCATGCTGACACCTCCTGTCCCGGTCTGTTCAGGACCGGTAAATACGTTGCAATGAATCGGTAGAGAAACATCAGCCCGGAGATGAATCCGATGGTAATCAGCATTTCGGAGATCGACGGGAAGTAATAGTTTTCACTGACCGGCGGACGGTAGCCGACTACGAAAACATTGATCCTGTTGAGCAACACTCCGCCGACGATCAGCGCGCAGGCGATAAAAAGCCGGCGGCGTGACCTGCGCACGGCTGGTGAAAGCAGCATGATCCATGGAATGATAATGCCGCAGATCATCTCCACGAGGAAAGCATTGGTCTGGGCCGTGCCGTCAAGCAGATAAACGTAGGTCCCGCGGATCACCATGTCTCCTATCTTCAGGGCCAGGTATGTCCCCAGCAAAAAAATTGTGATGCGTGTCAGCGGGGAGAGGATTTTCATTTCCGGGTCTAGCTTAAGCGATGCGGTTGCAAGCGTGGTTTCAAAAACAACCATCGGGTATCCGACCGTAACCGCGGAAACAAGAAACAGAAGCGGCAGGATGGGCGTATACCAGAGAGGATGCAGCTTTGTCGGCGCTATAAGCATCAGCGAACCCAGGCTGGACTGGTGCATGCAGGAGAGAACCACCCCGGCAATTATGAAAAACCACATGATCCTGGGGAGTATCCTGTCAGCGAGGCCGAGCAAGTTTTCCGCCACCCCGTCAAGGGCGGCCAGAGGCCCAGGCATTTTTACCCGTCCCTTGAACTGTTCGACCAGAATTGGGAGAAATTCGATGTAAAGCACGTTCAGATAGAACATCACGCACATGGCCACCTCAAACAGCACCGAGTGAGGATTCCAGTAGACCAACGGCTTCCAGATGGCCCAGGATCGGCCGATATCCACTATCAGTCCAAGGACGACGAAAGTGTATCCCAGCATGGCGGTCAGGAGAGCCGGGCGTATGACCGGCTCATAATAATGCCGGCCGAGGATATGCGCCAGAAATGCAGTCGTGAAACCGCCGGCGGCAAGTGCAACACCGGAGGCAACATCGATGCCGATCCAGATCCCCCAGGGACGGGCGGTACTGAGATTGGACACATATCCGATTCCGCCGATAAATCTCGCCAGCACCGTAACAGCGCCGGCTGCCATGAAAAATGCCATCACGAGCACGCCTGGGGTCCAGAATTTGGCCCTGATAGCTTGTGGGTTAGCGCTCATGACTCTTCTCCTTTATGGTTGATGTCTCGATCGCTCTTGCCGCCGAAAGCCCGCATTATGCCTCCCAGCATGCCGAAGAGCACAATCGGCGACCAGAGGTAACTGAACAGGGAGCTCTGGATCGTTTCGGCGAGTTCTGTCAGCGGCCGGTGAGGCACCTGAATAAAACCGACCCTGTCAAAGGGAACTCCGGAAATGTAGAGCCAGGAGGTTCCGCCGGCTTCGTGCTCCCCGTAAACATGGTTGACATAGCTGCCTGGATCGCTCTCTATCCTTTTTTTGGCAATCTTCAGCAGATTGCTTCTTCGGCCGAAGGTCATGGCTTCTACAGGACAGATGCCTACACAGCCCGGCAGCTTACCCTCATTTTCAACCCGCTCATAGCAGAAGGTGCATTTCATCACGCGCGGAGTAACCGGGTTGTGATATTCATAGGCCGGGATCTCGAACGGGCAGGCCACCATGCAGTAGCGGCAGCCGATGCATTTGCTGATATCATAATAAACTGCGCCGTTTTCTTTCTTGGTCAGGGCCCCGACGATGCATGCCGAAGCGCAGGCCGGATCCTGGCAATGCATGCACTGGACCTTAACGAAGGTGGGAACGAGCTGATCGCGCTCGTCCCTGCGGCCCGGGTAGTAACGGTTTACCACCGTGTAGGCGCGTTCATCCGGCCGTCGCTTTTTATCCAGGACGGTCAGATCGTCAAAAGGCTGCTCAGGCTGGGGCAGTTTATTTACAGTTTGGCAGGCCTGCTCACATTTGCGGCAGCCGATGCAGCGGTTAAGATCCACCAGGCACCCGAGCGGGTCCGCCGGCGCCCTGGATTCCCAGGCATGGACGGCTGTGCTGTCCGTTGCAGCACCTGCGACGCCTGCTCCGGCAGCGCCAATGCATTTCAAAAATACTCGTCGGTTCAGTTCCATGTAATTTCTCCCTTGCTAAGACCTCTCACATATATCTTCTCGAACCGGTTCTGCAACTCCATCAGAATTTACTCCCATACGGTTAATTGTAATTCTATAAGATCCGGATTCCCGGGCTTTATTATATTGAAGATCCGGCTGACTCTTTATTAGAAGGAGAATGTTATTGACCATATCGGGGTCACTTACGATAATAGACAAAGTTTCACCGGGTTGCAGCCGCGCAAGGATCTCATTGCATCGGAGCAGACACACCGGCCATACCATGTCACTCAGATTTATTTCCATAGGCTTATCTTTCTCAAATTATTTTGAGCAATAAACATGCCACCTCTTGAAAGTGTTATAAATAATAAACAACCAATTGATATCAATATAATAAATTGGAATTGACTATAAAATCCATTCGGGTTAAATTCTTAAACAGTTTAAACACATGCATAATCAATTAAACAGTTGTAAATCAGCAACAGCATATAAAACCACGTCTCCCTTGAAAGAAAAAAACAGGAAAAGGAGATAAAATGAAAAATGTCGACTTAAGCCAGCATTGGTACCGGATTATCAATACCATGACAGAAGGTCTCATCCTGGTCGATCCCAAAGGCTCTATCCTGATGGTAAACCGGTCTTTTGAACAGCTCACCGGGTACAGTTCCGAGGAGGTTATCGGACGCCCCTGCAAACTGATTGGATGTGACGCGTGCGAATCATTGCAGACAGGCGACGCCAGGGGATGGTGCAAGCTTTTTCATCCCGGACAGGAGGACTTGCGCCACCGCTGCACGATCATTCGGAAGGACGGGAGCCTTCTGCCGGCGCTTAAAAACGCCTCCGTGCTGAAGGATGAGCTGGGAAATGTTCTCGGGGCCGTTGAAACCATCACCGACCTCAGTGAAATAGACCGACTGGATCAGAAGGTAGAGGTGCTGGTCCGCCAGCTGGGTGATTGCGGTTATCTGGGAATCGTGGGCGCATCCCCGGCCATACGCAAGGTGTTTCAGCTGATCGAAAAGGCGGCATACAGCGATTCGCCCATCATTATTTTCGGAGAAAGCGGAACCGGCAAGGAGCTTGTGGCTGAAGCCATTCACGAACGCGGCCTGCGAAAAAGCGGACCCTTCGTCAAACTCAATTGTGCGGCATTGAATGCATCTCTGCTGGAAAGCGAGCTTTTCGGTCACATCAGGGGAGCTTTCACAGGCGCCTACCGTCACCGCGAGGGCAGGTTTGAGGCGGCAAACGGCGGAGACATCTTTCTGGACGAAATCGGCGACATTCCCGAATCGGCACAGGTGAAGCTGCTGCGCGTGCTTGAGAGCAAGCAGGTCGAACGCGTGGGCGACCACCGTCCGATCCACGTCAATGTGCGGATTATTTCAGCGACAAACAAAAAGATAGATGAGC
>JAIFKM010000083.1 GCA_020049575.1 Desulfobulbaceae bacterium | reverse complement strand
TGCCGACAATGAGGCGCAGCAGATTGGGCTGGTGGCCTTCGAGAATATGGTTGCCGGCGCCGTAGCCGGTGGCGGACGGCGTCATCGGCGGCAGGGGGCCGAATTCAGCAGCGAGGACCTTCAGCAGGGCAGCGCCGGTCGGGGTGACCAGTTCCTGGGTGTGTGCGACACCGTAAGTCGGGACGCCGTTGAGCAACTCGCAGACCGCCGGGGCCGGCAGGGGCAGGCGACCGTGGGCGCAGTCGACAAAGCCCCGGCCAAGGGGCAGCGGCGAGGCGACCAGGCGCTGGATGCCGAGGTGACGCAGGCCGATAACGGTTCCGACCACATCGATGATGGTATCGAGGGCACCTATTTCATGAAAATGCACCTGGTTGATGTCAATGGCATGGACCTTTGCCTCGGCCTCGGCAAGCGCCCGGAAGACTGCTGCGGCCGGGCCGGTGATGTCAGCCGCCAGAGAACTCTTGTCGAGGATTGCCAGGAGATCGGGCAGGGTGCGCAACTGCTGGCCGGTGTCGGCTGATACCCTCAGCTGGGTGGCGCGTATGCCCTGGCGGGTGGTAGCCGAGAAGTCCAGGGTAAAGGGCGGCAGATCGAGCCGGGCCAGTTCTGTCCGCAGGGTATTTTCGGGAACTCCGGCATCGATCAGGGCGGCGAGGAACATGTCGCCGCTGATTCCGGAGAAACAGTCGGCGTAAAGGATGGCGGCTGGTATTGGCATTGTCGATTGTCCGGGAACTGAAGAATCAGGGGGCCAGCACCGTACCGGCCGTAAGAGAGTGGCCGCAGAGAAAGGCCGAAGCAGGCATGCGTTTTTTGCCTTCCGGCTGGATTTCCCTGATCAGCAGCAGGTTTCTGCCGGTGGCGATCAGCAGGCCGTCGCGTTCTGCCCGTACCAGGGTTCCCGGCTGGGCCGGGTTGTCTTTATGGATGACCTCCGGCGAAAAAAGGCGCAGACGCTGGCCGTCGATCAGGCAGGAGGCCGCGGGCCAGGGATCGAGGCCGCGGACCAGGCAGTGCAGTTTATCGGCGGGCAGGCTCCAGTCGATGATGCCGTCTTCCTTTTTCAGCATCGGGGCGGTGGTGGCCTGGCTGTGATCCTGGGGCGTGGCAGGCAGATCATTGACCTTCAGGCGGGCAATGGCCTCGAGCAGCGCCCGGCTGCCGAGTTCGGCCAGCTTCACAAAGAGACTGCCGGCTGTTTCCTCCGGGTCGGCAGGAAAGGATGATGTCAGCAGGATGTCGCCGGTGTCCATGCCTTCATCCATCCGGATGATGGTGACCCCGACCTCCTTGTCGCCGTTGATGACTGCCCACTGGATCGGCGCGGCGCCACGATGCCGCGGTAGCAGCGAGCCGTGGACATTGATGCAGCCCATCGGCGCGAGTGAGAGCAAGGCCGGAGGCAGGATACGGCCATAGGCCGTGACGACGACAAGGTCAGGGGCAAAGGCGGCAAGCTCGTCCCGGAATTCTTCGGTGCGGATCTTCAGAGGTTGCAGCACGGGGATGCCCTTCTCGCTGGCCAGGATCTTGACCGGCGGTGGGGCGAGTTTTTTGCCCCGGCCTTTCGGGCGATCAGGCTGGGTGACCACGGCCACGACCTGATCTGGTCCCTGCAGCAGGGTCGAGAGATTGGCCACGGCAAAATCCGGGGTCCCCATGAAGATGATGCGCAGCGGGGCGGGCGTCATCTCAGTCCTGTTCCCCATCCAGCCATTTTTTCACCTTTTTCTTGTAGAGGGCCCTTTTTAGAGCGCTCAGATGGTCGAGAAAGAGGATGCCGTTGATATGGTCGATCTCATGCTGCAGCACGACGGCAAAGCGGTCCTCGGTGACCATCTGCATCTTGGTCCCTTGCAGATCCTGATAGATGACGGTGATTTTTTTGGCACGCTTCACCTTCGAGGTCAGTTCGGGGACACTGAGGCAGCCTTCTTCATCGAGCTGCGTGCCTTCCCGTTCGATAATCTCGGGATTGACCATGGCCATGTACTCTTTCTCCCCATCCTTATCCTTGCTGATGTCAACGACAATCAGCTTCAGGGATTGGCCGATCTGCGGGGCCGCCAGACCGATGCCGGGGGCGGCGTACATTGTTTCGGCCATGTCTTTGACCAGGGTGTGCAGAGATTCATCGAAGCTGTCGATGGCGCTGGTCTGCTGCCGCAGGACCGGTGCCGGGTATTCTTGTATTTTACGGATAGTCATTGGAATGCTGTTTGCTATAATAAATAAGACGCACGACACAACGTGTCCGCAGTGTACCACAGAGCGGCAACTTCTGCCACGGGGTAAAAATAAGCATTATCGGCGGGGAAATACAGAGTCGGGTTGGAGGAAATGACAGAATTTTCCTGGTCAAGCTGTCCTGGAATCATCCTGCACGATTGCTGAGATTAAAGAAAAGGTTGAGAGATACTGGAGCCTGAACGCCGAACCTGTCGGTCCGACGTTCAGGCCCCATCCCCCCCTCCCAGCGAACGGAATGTCAGAAAACAGGTGCGGTATGATTCGTTTTGCCGCCCTATTTTTTCCTTGGTTTGTAGAGAAGCGCCGGACACTCGGACCGTTTAACGACCCGTTCAGCGACACTGCCGAGCAGGATTTTCTCAAGTCCCTTGGCACCATGGGTGCCGATGATGATCAGATCGATCCCTTCGTCTTTGGCGTAATCGACAATAGTATCGACGACATCGCCCCTGGTCACTTCCCCGGTGCAATTCATCCAGGTTTTCTTACAGGTCTCAACGAGCGATGCCATTTTCTTTTTGGCATGGGTCATGGTCTCCTCGTAATTGATATAGAGATTCGAGGGGACGAAATCGGCATAGACCACCACATTTTCAACGACATGAAAAAAGGTGATGTGTGCTGCCAGCTTGTTGGCCATGGCTACGGCATATTCTGCCAGCTCATCGGTAAACTGCTGGAAGTCCACTGGCACGACTATCTTGCGAATTGCTTGCATGGCATCCCTCCTTGAAAAGTCTTTGAACTGTTTTCGAGCGCAACGAAAGCGGCTAAGTTCCTTTCAGCATGTGCTGTTCGGAAAAACTGCTGCCCGTCAGGCCCGGAGATTCCGTATGCATCCATTCCCGCGTCAGCGGCAGATCGTTGCGGACGCCTGCTGAAAACAACAGCTGGAAAAGATGGATCTGGCCAAGTCTGAACATGGCCGAACATCCTGCCAGGTAGAATCGCCACATCCTGATAAATCGATCATCGAACATCGAGCGGATTTTACTTTCGTTCTTTTCGAATCTTTCCGACCAGTTGTCGAGAGTTTTGCTGTAATGCAGGCGCATGTTCTCGCAGTCGATGAAGTTGAACCCAAGACCGCTGCAATTTTTCAGAATGGAGCCAAGGTCGGGAAGATAGCTGCCCGGGAAGATATATTTGCGTATCCAGTTGTTGGTCGGCTCTTCCACCGTCTTGCCGATGGTATGCAGCAGCAGGAGGCCGTTGGGCCGCAGAACTGCCTGGACATTCTCCAGGAAGAGCTTCATGTTGGCCTTGCCGATATGTTCGAACATGCCGACTGAGACAACCTTGTCAAAGGATTGTCTGAGCTGCAGGAGGTCGCGGTAGTCGAGATATTCCAGATGTACGCGGTCCTGAAGGCCTTCTTCGGCAATCTGCTCTCTGCCGTAGGCCAACTGTTCCTGCGACAGGGTTATGCCGACGCCGTGGATGCCGAAATTTTTCGCGGCGGTGATGAGCAGACTTCCCCAACCGCAGCCGATATCAAGCAAGCGCTCGTTGTGCTTGAGCTGCAGTTTGCGGCAGCACAGGTTGATCTTCTCAGTCTGGGCCTGTTCCAGTGAAGCGGAATCATTCTTGAAGTAGGCACAGGAATAGAGCATCTTTCGATCGAGCCACAGCTTGTAGAAATCGTTGCCCAGGTCGTAGTGATAGGAGATGCTCTGCCGGTCCTTTCTCTTGCTGTTTCTCTGCAGGATGCTGAGGGCAAGCGTATTGAGCACAGATTTCTTGGTCTTCTCATCTACCTGGCCGGACAACAGACCGACCCGGACAACTTCACGCAGATCACCCTCCACCTCGATATCGCCGTTCATATAGCCTTCGCCAAAGCCTAGAGAGGTATCGAGGAAAACCTTGCGTAAAGCCTCCCGGTTTTTGAATCGGATGAGAAAATCTGTGCCGCTGCCAAAATCATACACACTGCCGTCCCAGAAAATGACCCTGAAATTGACGTCGGCCATTCCTGCAAAAGCGTTGCAAAATACCGATTGAAGAGACATATTTTCCTCTCTTGGGTAAAAAAACAGTCATCTGGCTGTCGGAAACTGTCTGCTCTGCAACTCAGGGAGACGAGTGTTTCACCTCAAACTCTCTTGTTATTATGTAGTCCATGGCGGATCAATATCAATGAAGCAAGATTCTATACGGATTGGGTAGGCGGCCTAACCACGATCCTCTTACATTCCAAGCTGTCAGGGGCATTTTTACTTGTGTCAATACCGGGGCCTTCGCTGTTGTTGAAAGGGATTGATCCGAATCCTACCCGATGGCTGCTGCCCAGGGGGGTGAAGCGAGGGATTCGGGGCCGCGGTTATTTCCACAGGCATGCCGTTCTGTTCGGCAACGGCCCAGGCTAAACTGCCGCTATCGACCAGATGCTGAATATTCCTGGCTGCCAGCAGATTTTCACTGTATTGCAGCAGGTCGCCTCTGGCCTGGTAGACATCGCGATGCACCTCAATAAAGACCCTGCTGCTGAAAACGATCAGTTTTACCGGTTCATAGATGATTTGTACCCGGGTCCCTGGCTCGATAAGGGGAAACAGCTTTTTGATATCTTCCGGGTACAGCCTGATGCAGCCGTGGGTAGCCATCCTGCCGACGGACCAGGGAAAGTTTGTGCCGTGTATGCCGTACATTGTATTTCCCAGCCGCATCCAATGCGTGCCCAGCGGGTTATCCGGCCCGGCGGGAATAGTCTTGACGCCGTGCTTTGCCTGTAGAGAGGGCGGGATATCCCACGTCGGGTTGATCTCTTTGGAGGAAATCCAGTACGTCCCGATCGGCGTCGGGTAACTCAGGTCCCCGATGCCGATGGGAAATGTCAGCACCGCGGGTTTATCCCCTGTTTTGGCAAAATAGTACAGGCGCATCTCGGGGATATTGATCACAATGCCGTAGCCAACCGCCCCTGGCAGGAGTCGCTGCGTGGGGATTCTCAACTCGAACCCTGGCGTGAGAATCCATGGATCAAGTCGTGGGTAGAGATCCTCGAGTTCGTTGTAGCCGAGATCATACCGTCGGGCGATATCAAGCAGGGTTTCCCTGGCGGCGACGATATGCCGGCCCGGTCGGCCGATAATCGGTGATACGGGATGCCAAGCCAGTAGATTCGCCGGCTGTGTTGCCGCCCTCAAGGGTGTTGCTGTCGTGGGCACCGGCTGCCGACCCCGGTAGAGAAATGGCTGAAAAGGGTTTTCTGGGGCTGAAAGACCTGAATGCGGCGGCAGGAAGAAGATCAGCAGTGCCGTGAGAACCTTGATACGTGCATGCATTGGTCGCGGCGGCATGTTGAACTCTGTTGTGGCGAGACATTGCGCCGGTAGGGGCTATCGGCTTTTCTGCATCATGCTAATTCCAATGAGCTTTCAAGTTGGCTCGAAAGTAGGGTGCGCTCCGCGCACCAGCATAACTAGGCTTGGTGCACGGAGCGCACCCTACAAAAAACAGATGCCACTTTGAATGCAAGTGCGATTTATTTCTTCATCTTTTTCATAAAAGTGCCTTCAAGCTTGTTGGCGATTGCCTCTGCTTTGCCTGCCGCCTGCTCTGCCCTGTCGGCTGCCTGTTCAGCCCTTGCTGCAGCATTGTTTGCCCCCTCGGTCATTGCTTTGGCCTCCTGCGCCATGGCCAGGGCCTGATCGGCTTTGGCCTCGACATCGGCCAGTTGCTTTGTCGTCGCACATCCTGAGAAAGCCCCGACCAGACAGGCCATCATCACTGCACCGACAATTTTTGCCCATATGTTCTTCTGTAGTGCTGCCATGTTCTTCCCCCTTGTGTGAGTTAGAGGCTCTTCCGGTGTCGCTTTGCCGCAAGTGTTCCCAGGCGACTGGCAGGGCCTGTTCATTAATCATAAAAAAAATATATGAGCGCGGGCCATCATAGACAACGAGTGGAAAATATATAGAAAATGGATACATCGCCTATGCAGGGAACCGCCGCCATCCGTCATTTTTCCCCTGCTGCCCCGGTATAACGGCCCATCTGTCTCATAGTCACTAAACTCCAGTTGCTATAAATGGGCGCTGAGCGCTGATTGAAGATTTGTTTTCTGGTGCGTGAGCCGCAGTTTCTTTCGTATATTCTTGCGATGGATACTGATTGTTCCCTCCGAGAGGTTCATTATCCTGGCAATTTCCTTGGTCCTCTTCCCCAGCTTGACAAGATTGGCGATCTGGATTTCCGATGGGGTGAGCCGAGTCAGCCTGGTGGAGAAGGTGTTGGCAAATGGTGAGGTCAGCTCCTTTATATTGTTCCTCAGTATCTCTATCAGCAGCCTCTGCTGTTCATTCAGCCGGCTCTCCTCAAGTCTGGCGAGAAATGGTTCGATGAGTTTGTCGATATTGCTCATGACGCATCCCTCGAGGGATGATTTGTCGGCCTCGCGTTTTCGCAGCAGCACTTCCAGGGCAATATCGGTGGTATGCAGTTCGGCGGTCTTTTCCATTACTTGCATCTCCAGTTCTGCCTTGGCTGACTGTAGCTCTGCTTCGGCCTGCTTCAGGCGGGTGACGTCGGTATCGATACCGATAATGCGCAGGACCCTGCCTTTTTCGTCCCTGGTGAGAATCCGTCCCCTCGAAAGTATCCACCGCCAGTTGCCGGCTGCATTTTTTATCCGGTATTCAAGCTCGTAATGAGGGTTGATGCCCTGGGCAAGGGCGCTGTGCATGGCCAGAATCTTCTCGAGATCGTCAGGATGGATCAGCTTCTGCCATAAGTGACAGTCGGATACTTCGCTGTATTTTTCATATCCCAGACTGCGGTACCAGTTTTCCCCGAAGTTGATCTCTCCGGTGGCAAAATTGAGATCCCAGACACCGTTGAAGGAGGCATCAAGCGCCAGCCTGAAGCTTTTCTCGCTTTCACACAGCTGATCTTCAGCCGCTCTGCGGCGCTCGATCTCGTCCAGCAGCGTCCTGCTCTCCGGCGTGGCCTGCCGGGGCATGGCCCGGCTCTCGAGATAGTTGCCGTTCTGCAACTTGAGTTTCACCTTGGCATTCCTGCCTTCGCCCTGCAGCTTCAACTCGATGCGGTGGGCAGGGAAGCCGGGCGCTGGCGGCGGCGCTTTCATTGAGAGCAGGTTGAAATTTTCCAGTATCCTGGCACTGTTTATCCGGGCAGCTTCTGCGCCGCGCCGCTGATGGCTGGCCTGCAGATCGGCCGGGATGTTTGTTTCAGGCAGACGTTTATCGGATTCGTGCATCATGTCCTCCCCTGCTCAACGAAATAAAAACTGTTTCTTGAATATCCCTTTCTTCCGGAGATGGCCCCGACGACTGTGCTTCCCGTGTAGGTGGAGGACGCGACCTTCGGCAAGGTCCCGTCCTTCCCCGGCCGATTCTATTTGATCTCAATCTGTGCGACCTTCTTTTTGGACTCAGCGCTCTTCGGTAGCTTCAGGGTGAGCACGCCATCCTTGAAGGTTGCCTGGCTTTTCTCGATCTGTACCTCAACGGGCAGCCTGAGGGCGCGGTAAAATGAGCCGCTGCGGCGCTCTATGGTGTGGTATTGCTTGTTTTTCTGCTCTTTCTCTTCCTTCCTTTCCCCTTTGATAATGAGCAGATCGTCCTCCAGAGAGACATTGATGTCCTTTTTTTCCATACCCGGCAGGTCTGCAATAATCTCCATGGCCTCATCAGTCTCGCTGACATCGAGTCGTGGACTCCAGCCGATATCCATGTCCCCCTGCAGATTGTGAAAGGGGAAACCAAACCACATTTTTTTAATCATATCGTCCATCTCTGAAATGGCATCCGGTGCATTGCTGCGACGTTTGAAAGGTAGTAAGTCAAACATGGTGAATCCTCCTTCGGTGATGGTTTCAGGTACGCCCACGAAGGGTGGATGTGTTTGAAAACTCGTCCATGCCCCTCCGTGCGCTGCCAACGATACAACAAGCCGACAGTTTTCTGCCCTGCATGGGTGACTGACCGGCTGCTTCTTCAACGGGGCGTGCTGCAGTCGGGCCGCCAGCAGCAGTCCTCTTCAAAACAGGAGAAAAAAGCCACAGTTTGGAAACAGGGAATATTCCCCTCTGATTCCTGAATCGTGCGGATGAGTTCAGTCTTTGTCTTCCTGCCGGCCTTGACCCCTATTTTTGCCGCCTTTTCTTTCACGTCCTGCATCTTCATTATGCTCTCCCTTGCTCTTCGAGAGTGAGTGAGTGGATATGTCTTCGTCAACCGGGAACGAATGAAACTCGTGCCCTCGTTGGCATTTTTCCCGTGATGATGTTGAACCGCATTCCCGGTCCTTGATCATGTAAGAAGAGCAAAATTAGTGCCAAACTTATAATTTATCGATATTACATGATAAATTATAATTGGGGAGGTGGAAACCCTGTAAAAATTACAGTCTGTGTAGTATTTACAGGGTAATTGTGATGGGGAGGCCTACAATGAATACTTTTTGATCTTGGTGAGAAGGGTCTTGAGGGTGATCTGGAGAATTTCGGCAGCCTTTGTTTTGTTGCCGCCGGTGTGACTCAGGGCCAGACTGATCGCGTACTTCTCCGCCTCCGGTATGCTGAGAGGGCCATGAAGCCCTGCCATCCCATGGGCTTCTTCAGTATCGGCGGAAAGGCTCATCTCGGACATGGCGCGGCCCACGTCGTCCATGGTGAGGATGTTTGATTCACTGAACAGAGCGGCACTGCGGATGACGTTCTTGAGTTCCCGCACATTGCCGGGCCATTGCTGCTCTTCGAGAAAGGTGACGATGTTTTCATCGGTGATGCGCAAAGGCTTGGAGAGCTCCGAAGAAACCTCGATGAGGAATTTCTGGATAAAAAAGCCGATATCGGCTCGTCTGTCACGCAGGGACGGGAGCCTCAAGGAGGCCTCATTCAATCTGTAATACAGATCCTCCCTGAATCGTTTCTCCTGCACTGCCTTCCTGATGCAGGTGTTGGTCGCGCCGATGATCCGCATGCTCGATTCCACCGGATGATTGGAGCCGACGGGATAGAATCGTTTCTCTTCCACGACCTTGAGGATCTTTGTCTGGACAAAGGGGGTCATGTTCTGGAGCTCATCGATAAAGACTGTGCCGCCGTTGGCGATCTCGAAATAGCCCTTCTTTCGTTTGTCGGCTCCGGTGAACGCCCCTTTTTCGTAGCCGAACAGCTCGCTTTCAACGAGGTTCTCGGGGATGACGCTGAGATCGAGGACAATAAAGGGTCCCGATGCCCGTTCGCTGAGATTGTGAATGATGTTGGCGATGAGGGACTTGCCCGTGCCGGTCTCGCCTTCAATGATCAGAGAGAAATCGGCAGAGGCCAGTTTTTTGATATCGTTGATCACGCCTTGGATGACCGCGCTTCGGCCCAGCTGCATTTCCAGCGAGGATTCGATCTTGCCGTCAAGCTCTCTGATCTTGCCGGTGAGGCAGTTTCTCTCCTTGTTTCGCCGCAGTTCCTCGGTTTTCTTCAATCGCTCCTCGGCCAGCTTCCGTTCGGTGATGTCGGCAACCATGCCGAACATCTTGCTCTGCCGTCCCCAGCTGTCCTTGAAAAAACTGCCCCTCGCCCAGACCCAGCGCTCTTCCTTATCCGGACGAATGATGCGGAACTCCGAGTACCATTCACGACAGGTCTCGGCGCTCTCCTTCAGGGAGGCATCAACAATCGGCCGATCTTCGGGGTGGATATAGGGAAGAAAAACATCGGCGCTGCCACTCGCCGGGGATGGCTGGGCGAGACCGAATATCTGGGCATAGCGCACGGACCAGCTGGATTTCCCCTGTATCAGGTCGATTTCCCAATCGCCGATATGGGCCGCGTCCAAGGCCAGACGGAGACGGTTTTCGCTCTCTCGTACCTCTTCCTCGGCCTGTTTGGCGGCGGAAATATCGCTCAGAATCATGCGGCACAGGGGATTGCCGTCATTGTCCTGCATTGCCGTGATGTCCATCCTGGTCCATAAATGACTGCCGCCGGTCCTCATCATACGGATATCGAACACCTGTTTTTTGCCGGTGACAAAGAGGTTTTTGCAGTGCAGATAATAGATATCAACATCTGTCGGCCAGATGAACGAAGAGAGCATGTGATTGACCAATGACTCCTGGGTTACGCCTAGGAGTTCAGCAGCAGTGAGGTTGGCTCTCTTGATCAGTCCCAGATCGTTCAGGGTCAGGTAGCCGACCGGCGCGAGATTATAGAGGTCGTAATATTCTTCTCGGGATGCCTCCAACTCCTCCTGAATCCGGTTGAGATTTTCATTCTGTATCTCCAATTCGATCTGGGAGACGTGCAGTTCATGGATGAGATGCTGAACCTGGTCGGCAGGGAGGTGTTCGAGATCGTGCGGCAACTGCTGGGCTCTTGTCCTGGCGGAATTTTCGGCCAATCGGCGCAGAGGAGCTGCTTCGTCGGACCGGAGTGCCTTTTTCGTCATGAACAGCTCCTTCTTGAGACAGGTCTGGCAGCAAAGCCTTGAATAACCAGAAAAACTGTCATTCTCGATTCTCCAAAACTTGAAGAACAATGGCGGCCATTTCCGCCTGGGAATAGGGCTTTTGCAGGAATCCCGCCAATCCCCTGCCTTCAAAGAGTTCTATGACCTGTTCTCTGCTGTAGCCGCTCGAGAGGATGACCTTTACCTCCGGAGCGATCTGTTTGAGGAGGATGAAGGTCTCGTATCCATCCATCTCAGGCATGGTCAGATCGCACACCACACAATGGATCTCATCCTTTTTCTGTTGATATATCGCTACGGCTTCACTGCCATTTCTGGCCGAGAGCGCCTTGTAGCCAAGGCGGGTGAGCATGGCTGTAGCCATCTCGCGCATGGTGTCCTCGTCATCGACCAGCAGGATGGTTCTCTCTCTTTCAGCCCAGCTGGGTTTCGGGGGTGTTTCCAGGATGCGTCTGGTGAGTGCCTCCTCGTTGGACAGTGGCAGAAATACGCTGAAAATACTTCCTTTTCCCGGCTCACTCTCCACCGAGACGGCGCCTTCATGGGCCTTTACAACACCCAGGACGACCGACAGGCCGAGACCTCTACCGGTGAACTTGTTGGAGAAGAAGGGATCGAATAGCTTATGGATATCTTCATCGGCAATACCGCAGCCGGAGTCTTTGATCTCAATGCAGGCATACAGGCAATCCCCCGGCTGCCAGCCGATCGGGAAACGGTGTTCATCAGGGATCTCCGCCGGCGCAACTGTGGAGACCTTCAGGCCGATGATTCCCTTACTGCCGTCGGAGGCCTCCCAGGCATTGGTCACCAGATTGTTGAGGATCTGCTGGATCTGGTTTGCGTTTGCACTGACGGTCGGTCCGGGGGTCGGCAGGTCAATCTGAAAATTGATGGTCTTGGGCGTCGCGGCCAGGAGCAGGGGCAGGGTGGCGCGGCATGTCTCGGCGAGATCCAGCGGTTCGCAGCGGCCGGTCGTCTGGCCGAGATAGGTAAGCAGCAGACCGCTGACCTCCGCGGCCTTTTTGGCGGCCTGCAAGGCAGTGGCGAGGCTGTAGGCCGGCCCGACTCCCCTCGGCAGGTCGTCAATCGCCATCTCCAGATTACCGATCACCACGCCGAGCCGGTTGTTGAAATGATGGGCGATGGCCCCTGCCATGCGCCTGAGGCTTTCTCTCTTCTGCAGTTGCCAGTTCAGTGCTTCGAGCTTGGTCTTCTCCTCTTCCGCCTGCCTGCGTTCAGTCGTGTCGCGAACGGCAACGAGCATGGCCGGTTTTTCTTTCAGGACGACAGCCTGGGCTGTGATTTCCACCGGCAATACAGTGCCGTCTTTTTTGCGGTGAAGCCTCATATCATGATCGTGGATCGTCTGCGTTTCCAGCGTACGTTGAAAGGTCTGCTCCGGTTCGGCGGAGATGTCCATGCTCGTTTTGGTCAGCAGTTCCTGATGAGAGTACCCATACAGCTCCGATGCTTTTTTATTGGCGTCGATAATCTGGCAACTGTCCGGGGAAATCAGGAATATCGCGTCGGATGCCGATTCGAACAGCTGGCGATATCTCTCTTCACTTTCGCGCAGGGCTTCCTCGGCCATTTTGCGATCGCTGAGATCGATATCGATACAGTATAATTCCGGCGCTTGACCTGGCAGCTGGAGAAGGGCATGGCTCGAAAAAACAGTTACAGCAGTACCGTCTTTGCGCATCAGGGTGAGTTCCGCAGGCGGCACAGGCTGGCCAGTCTGGAGCATCTTTTCTATGGTTTGGCTGAAATCCGGTCGCATCCCAGGCGGGATGATCAACTCCAGCAGATTGCGGCCGATCGCCTCCTGGGCGCTGTAGCCATAGAGCGTCTCGGAGGCCTGATTCCAGTAGAGCGTCGTGCCGTCCGGCCGGTATCCCTGGACGGCGACAGACTGCACCTCGCGCAGCAGTTTTTGGAATCGCACTTCGCTGTTGTTACGCAGTTCTTCCTCTGCCTGTTTGAGTCGAGAGATGTCGTGCAGTGTGAGGCGGCTTACAGGCTCACCGCCTTGGTCCTGAGCGAGGTTGGCGGTGAGCTGCAGCCAGAACGCTGCTCCATCTTTTCTCGCTGTTCTCAGCTCAAAAGACTGCGGCTGGCCTGTATCAAAGAGTTTTTTCAACTGCAGGTGGCAGGTGGTCTGATCATCTGGGGCAATAAAGGCGGTGAGCGGCTTATTGGCGAGCAGGGTTTTGTCTGCTTCAAGCAGCGTCGCTGCCGTGAGGTTTGCCTCAAGGATCTGGCCTTTGCTGCTGATTGTGCAATAGCCGACCGGCGCCAGTTCGTAGAGGTCGAAATAGCGTGTCCGTGTGGCTTCGAGTTCCAGCTGCACCCGGCGCAGTTCCTCGTTCTGCAGTTCCAGTTCGATCTGTTGAACCTGCAACTCGTGGAGGATGCGCCTGGTTTCGTCAGGGGGCAGTTTGCCAGGGTCTTCCGATGGCAGATCTCTCTTTTTTCGAAAGATCTTTTCAGCTTTTTGGCGCAGATCATCACCGGTCGATGCAGGGTGAGCCGGTTTATGGGTTGTGCTCATCGCATATCTCCTCGCTCATTCTGTTCCGAATCTTTTGTTTCAAGCGCGTCGGCATTTGTCTCATGACCTGCGGCGTTGGCTAGAGAGAGCTGAATGGCATTCCTGAGGTCTTTGAATCCGTAAGGTTTTCCCAGAAAGGCCTGGGGCTTTTCGGGGTGAGCGCCGTCCATTACCTGTTCTTCGCTGTAGCCGCTGGCCAGGATCACCGGAATGCCGGGTGAGATCTGTCGCAGGGCGGTCAGGGTCTCCCAGCCGTTCATACGGGGCATGGATACATCGCTCAGCACCAGGCGGATTTCCTTTTTGTGCTGCAGGAACAGCTCCAGGGCCTCGATGCCGTCGCGGGCGCTGACAACCGTAAAGCCAAGTTTTGCCAGCATCCTGCTGGTGATATCGACGATGATCTCTTCGTCATCCACCAGCAGGATGGTGCCGACCTGTTGGATTTCTTCGAGCACGTCCGTGTCGATGGGCTGCTGGGGGACTTCTTCCGCGGAAATTGGCAGGAAGACTCGGAAAATACTGCCTTTGCCTCTCTCGCTCTCGACTGTGACGACGCCGCCATGCGCCTGTACGAGTCCCAGGACCATGGGCAACCCCAGGCCCCGGCCGGTGAATTTGGTGGTAAAAAACGGCGAAAAAACCTCATCGAGATCTTCCTCTGTGATACCGCAGCCGTTGTCCCGTACTTCCAGGCAGGCATAGGCACAGTCTTCTGGCTGCCAGTTGATGGGAAAGCAGCGGCCGATGGGTATATCCGCCGGGGAGACAGTTCTGGTGGCGAGCTGAATGACCCCGGGTCGGTTGCCCTCAGTAGACTCCCAGGCATTGGTGACGAGGTTGGTCAAGACCTGCTGGATCTGCTTGGCATTGGCCTTGACGGCTGGTCCCGGGGATGGCATGTCGGTTTCCAGTGCCACACTTTTCGGCATATTGGTTCGGAGTGTGTTTAGACACTTTCTGCACATCTCGGAGAGATCCAGCGGTTCCTGCTTGCCGGTCACTTGACCGAGGTAGGTGAGCATCATCCTGCTCACCTCCGCGGCCTGGCCGGCAGCCAGCATGGCTGCTTCCAGATTGTAGGTGGAGGTGTCAGCTCGCGTCAGGCTTTCCTTGGTCAGCTCCAGATGGCCCATCACGACATGCAGTTTGTTGTTGAAGAGGTGGGCGATGGCCCCGGCCATGCGGCCCAGGCTGGCGGATTTCTGCAGCTGTCGGTTCACCTTCTCAAGCCTGGCCTTTTCTTTTTCCGCCTGTCTGCTTTCGGTTGTGTCACGGTTGCTCTCGCGGCGTCCCAGCCATTTCCTGTCTTCGTCGTAGACCGCGGCGCACATATGATTGATCCAGCGTGTTTCGCCGCTCCGGGTGAGAATTCGATAGTCGAGGCTCAGATGCTGCTTTTTTACTTCAAGTTCGGTTTTTAGATAATGCTCGAGGAACTTTGTTTTATCCTCCGGATGGGTGATGCGCAGGATGAGTTCCGGGTCTGCCAGAAACTCCTCCGCGGTGTACCCGGTGATCCGTTCGCAGGAGGGTGAGACATATCGATAGGTATCATCTGGCAGCCGCCAGGTTTCCCAATCATAGGTAAAGTCCGCGACAGTACGATATTTCGTTTCGCTTTCCTTCAATGCTGCTTCAGACTGCTTCAACGCCGTGATGTCCCGGGCGGAGGCAAAGACACCGCAGATACGGCCGGAGTCGTCACGGTAGACAATGGCATTGTAGAGCACTGAGGTGATATGGCCGTCATGGTGCAGGATCTCGAGCGGGTAATCACGCACCATGCCTTCCTGGAAAACCCGCTGATAGCTCTGGCGGGCCTTCTCCGGTTCGGTAAAATAGTCGCAGAAATCGGTGCCGATCAGCTCGCGGCGGAGATAGCCGGTCACCATTTCGGTGGCTGGATTTGCATCGGCAATCTTTCCATCGGGGTCGATGGTGACCAAGGGGTCGAGGCTTGCCTCGATGAGAGAGCGGTTGTAGTTGCTGAGGGTGCGCAGCGCCTCTTCCGCCTGTTTGCGTTCGGTGATGTCGGTTATCACCACCCGGCAGACCGGCATGTCGTCGGCGTTTCGCGCGGCGATGGCCTGCAGACCGGCCCAGAGCGTTGATCCGTCTTTTCGAACTAACCGGAGTTCGCAAGATTGTGTTTCGCCGGTGGTAAAAAGCTGTTTACGGTGCAGATAGTAGGCGTCATGGAATTCATGGGCGATGAACTGGCTGATCGGTTGCATGATCAGCGCACCCCGCGCCACCCCGAAGAGGTTGGCGGTGGTGAGATTGGCCTCGAGGATCAGGCCGTATTCGCTGAGGGTGCAGTAGCCTACCGGGGCGTTGTCGAAAAAATCGAAATAGCGATCCCGGGCGGTCTCGAGTTCTATCTGGTTGCATCGCAGATCCTCGTTCTGCATCTGCAGTTCGACCTGGTGCACCTGGAGTTCATGGAGCGTTCGATTGATCTCTTCCCGGCTGAGGGTTTCTGTATATTTCAGAGACAGGTTCGGCAGGTGCCGGGTGATCTCTTCAGCACGTTCACGCAGGGAACGCTTCGCAGGCTCCCAGCCTGGGCGGATCTCACCCGGTTTTGGCTGGTTGTTTGTGCCTGATGGCGGAGAATTCTGTCCTGACTGTTTATCCCTGCTGGTCATACTGTCTCCAGGTATCGCACGTATTATGTCTCTTTCACCCGTTCCATGGTGGCAAAACCGTATATCTGACCATCAGTGTTGCGTAAGGCAGTGGCGATCATCATGATGTCGATGACCCTGCCGTCTTTGGTTAGCCGCTGTGTCGAGCAGGGTTGAAGACTGCCGTCCAGGCCGAGCTGGCGTAGTGTTGGCAGACCTTCTTGCCGCAGCCTCTCAGGGATCAGGTCGCGAATGTTCATGGTCAGCGCCTGTTCCTCCGTCCAGCCGTAGGCCTGTGCGGCGGCCGGATTCCAGGCCAGGATGCGGCCTTCGGCATCCATTGCGGTCATGACGTCCCGGGAATCCTGTGCCAATCTGCTCTGATGGCTCTGGGAATTTGCCCGGCGCAGCGCCTCTTCCGCCTGCACTTTGTCGGTGATGTCGACAAAGGTGATCACTGCGCCCTCGATGACGTTATCGAGTGTGCGGTAGGGCTGGATGCGCATCGTGTACCATGGACCTGTCCTGGTCTGCACCTCCAGCTCCTTGGCGACCAGGGTGTCCAGCACCGACTGGGTGTCTTCCACGAGGTTGTCATAGTTCACCAGGTTGGAGGCGATGTGGCCCACCGGTCTGCCGATGTCGCTGAGGATAAGGTTGATGAATCTGGTGACCGAAGGCGTGAAGCGCATGATGTGCAGACGGTGGTCGACAAAGACGGTACCGATGCCGGTACCGGCCAGCAGGTTGTTCATGTCGTTGTTGGCCCGGGACAGATCCGCCACCTTGGTCTGCAGTTCGGCATTAACCGTGGCCAGTTCCTCGTTGACCGACTGCATCTCCTCCTTGGAGGTTTCGAGTTCTTCATTGGTCGACTGCAGTTCTTCGTTGACTGATTGCATTTCCTCGTTGGAGGATTTCAGCTCTTCGTTGGAGGTCTCGAGTTCTTCGGTGGCGGATTGGAGATACTCTTCCTTGGCCCGCAGCTCTTGTTTCAGGGCGGTGATATACTGGTCCGTCTCGCTGCCGCCGGCAGTCTCGGCCTCTTTCCCTGGCTGGAAAACAGCTGGAATCCCAGCCTGTGCCTGCTCAGCAGGATGAACCTCTTCCAGGATGACCAGGTACAGCGGTGGCTCGGTCCTGGCTGCGGGATCTGCGCTCACTGGCCGGATAGTCAGGTTGACCAGGGTGTAGTCGCCGTTCGTCTTGACCCGCAGCCCCGGGTGGCGCACTGGCTCATTGCTGCGGGAAACTTTGTTGAGGGCGGCGGTCAGGACATGCCGCAGTCCCTCGCGGGCCATTCTCAGGATGTTGTTGATGCCGGCCTCGCCCGGGCCCAGTTCCAGGTACATGCCGGTGCGGCCGTGCAGGTAGAGGATATCGCCGCGCTTGTTGACCAGGATGGCGGTCGGGGCCACCTGCTCCATGAGTGTCTGCTCGGTCAGCTCACGCAGTGAGGGTTTGCCGGCAGTTCCTGCCTTTTTGCCAGGAACCTGGGGAGGGGGGGAGGCATCCAGGGCCATTCTCGGCGGCATGTACCGGCCCAAGGCCGCGTGCTGCACCGTCTGGACAACCTCCTTGCGCTGGTAGATCTTCAACTTGCGGTCAAATGTGGCAAAGAGGTCGATGAATTCGCCGATGGTTTCCGAGGTGCCGAGAAAGAGTATGCCGCCCGGATTCAGCACATAGTGGAACAGCGGGATGAGTTTTTTCTGCAGGTTGCCGTTCATGTAGATCAGCAGGTTGCGGCAGCTGATCAGGTCAAGTCGGGAAAAGGGCGGGTCCTTTATGACATCCTGTTCGGAAAAGACCATCATGTCCCGGATGTTCTTATGAATCCGGAACACGTTGCTGTCTGTTTCCGCGGTGAAAAAGCGGGTCAGCCGCTCATGCGATACGTCGGTGGCGATGCTGGCCGGATAGATGCCGCTGCGGGCCGTGGCGATTGCCTGGCTGTCGATATCTGTGGCGAATATCTGCACTGTATGGCTCAGCTTCATGGTCTCCATGTATTCCTGCAACAAGATGGCGATGGAATAGGCTTCTTCGCCGGTGGAGCATCCCGGAGTCCAGACGCGAATCACGGAGCCCGCCGGCTTGTCGGCAAAGAGCTTGGGGATGACCTTTTCCTCGAGCGCCTGGAAGGCCTCGGTGTCACGGAAAAAATTGGTCACCCCGATCAGCAGGTCGTGAAAAAGGGCATCAACCTCCCCTGGGCTTTGCTGCAGGTACTTGATATACCTGTCTATCGTTTCGATCTGCTGGACGGCCATGCGCCGCTCGATGCGGCGGTTGATGGTGCTCGGTTTGTAGCCGGAAAAATCATGGCCGGTCTGGGCGCGCAGCAGGATAAAGATTTTTTTTAAGGCATTTTCGTTGCTGGAAACCGAGGTGGCGGCCAACCTGGGCAGCTTGCCGAAGGCCTGGCCAACATAGGCGGTCAGATGGGCCGGCATCTCGGCAGGTGGCAACTCGAAATCCACCATGCCGGTGGCGATGGCGCTGCGCGGCATGCCGTCGTACTCGGTGGATTCGGGATTCTGAACCATGACCATACCGCCTTCGCCTTTGATGGCTCGCACACCCAGGGTGCCGTCGCTGCCTGTGCCGGAGAGCACGATGCAGATGGCCCGCTCGTGCTGGTCATGGGCCAGAGAACGGAAGAAGAAGTCGATGGGCAGGCGCTGGCCGCGCGGTGCAGAGGGGTCGAGAAGCTGCAGCGTGCCGTTCATGAAGGCCATGTCCCGATTGGGCGGGATGATGTAGGCGCAGTTGGGCTTGACCACCATGCCGTCCTCTACCTCGAAGACCTCGAGACGGGTGTAGCGCTGGATCAGGTCGGCGAGGATGCTCTTGTGGTCTGGAGCAAGATGCTGCACCAGGACAAAGGCCATATCAGGATCGACATCGTTGGGCATGCCCGAAAAGAACGCCTCAAAGGCAGCGAGACCGCCAGCCGAGGCACCTATGCCGACGATCGGAAAGCCATCCGGGCTGAGCGGGGCAGCCGCATGCGCTTCGACGGGCTGTGCATCGGCCGGGGGCCGCTTGCGTGCCCGGGGCTTTGCTGCTTCGGGGGCTGCTGCCTGGTCGCCCTTGGCTTTTCCGGCGGCTTTTTTCTTGATGGCCATGGTGATCCTGGTCCGGCTTCCTGCTGGAGATTATCCCTTCTCGGGAGGAGACTGTGAAAGAATACAAGTAACGTAAGCGGCGGCTTGCGCTGTGTTTCCAAAAAAGACAATGATGGCCTGTCGTCCCGCTACGAGTGGCCCCGGCAACAGAAGAAAGGTGGTGTTGGAAAAACTTTGGAATACTGAAATCGTACTGCTGGCCCTGCGGGACAACCCTGAACAATATAAATTATGAATATGATATCATGATTTATATTGATATTCTAGTTATTCACACGTCTGTTCCAAAGTTTTTTGGGGTGATTAGCGCTCGTTTCCAGCAGAGATAAGGGGCCTTTGGGCCAGTAAAAGATGCAGCTGCTGCTGGCGGAAGTCGAATATTCTTTCCAGGGTTTTCCTGATATAGAGAGGATGCAGCAGATTTCCCAGGAGACCGAAGGGCGGCTGGTAGGAGATCCGGTCGAGCATTTCGACTCCGCCTTCGACAGGGCGGATCTGATGATAGTGATACCAGAACCGGTAGGGGCCGAGTCGTTGCTCGTCGACAAAGGAATGACCCTCGCGGATATGCTTGATCTCGGTGATCCAGGTATGGGTGCCGAGCAGCGGGATGGCTATGCGGTATTCGACGATCAGGCCGTTGTGCATTTTTTCAGGTATATCCGAGACGATGCTGAAGCGAAGGTCAGGCGGGGTAATCCGGTCGAGATTGGCCGGGTTCTGGAGAAAACTCCAGACCTCCTCAATCGAGGCAGTCAGGATCTGTCGACGTTCCAGAGTATACATTCTCTACCTCTTCGCTGCCTTTTTTGATTTCGGAAGTGCTCTCTCTCCGCTATTCCCTTCGGGCCTGGACCATATAGAGCGGGTCGCTGTAAAACAGCTCATGGTGGGCATCGTCTTCAGGTCGCGGCAGCCAGCGGCGCGTCAGCGTTGATATCCGCTCGAAGCCACCTGCTGCCAGCAGCAGGTGGCTGACGAGGGCAAGCCGCTCAAATTCATGCAGCTCGGTCCAGATCCTGATGACCTTGGGGGGAAACCAGCGGTTGGAAAAAGTGATGGCCAGACTGCCGCCGGGTCGCAGGACCCTTCTGATCTCGCTCAGCACAGCCAGGGGATCGGTGAGATATTCCACCGAAACTGTGCAGATCACCGCATCGAAGCTGCCCTCGGCAAAGGGCAGGTGGCTTTCACGGTTGAGATCGTGGACGACTGTCTGCGTTGCTCTGCTGTTCTGCCGCAGTTCTTCTTCATTCATGCCGAGGACTGTCAGCCCTTCAAGTGAGAGGTCGTCGGGTAGATGCGAGGTCCAGCTGGCCATCAGGTCGAGGACCCGCGCGCCCTGTGGGATGATTCTACCGTACTGCCTGCTGATTTTTTGTCGGGCTGCGCTGTCGAGGTGTTGGACGAAGCGGGGCTGGCGATAAAAGTCGCTGTCGGGCCGTTCATCGGGACGCCGGAAATTCTCTGAAGCCAGCCAGCTTTGCCGGGCTTCTCCGTAGGATGTCTGCATTCCCGGCCCGTCTGCGCTTATCCGCTCGAGCCAGTCTTCACAGCGGCCTCCCCGTTCCTTCAATTGCGGGTGGATGGCTCTGATCTCTGCTAGCAGGCGAAGGTCGCGGCCGGCAAGCGGATGATTGAGATCGAAGATCAGACTCTCATCCTCACGGCCGAGATATCGGCAGGGAGCGGTGGATACCCGGAAGGCACCGTCCACGCCGCTCAACAGCCCCTGCGGATAGTATCGGCCGGGCAGTAGCGAGATGGTGTTGCCGTAGGCATCGGTTCCCCTGAACTGCTCCGGCCTGATCTGCACCCTCTTCTTGGGTGAATAGGGCTGGGGAAAGCGATTGGCTGTGATATCAACCGCGAACTGGCCGCCAACCTTTTGTCCGATCAGTCCCCGGACCAGTTCCGGGTCGAGGACGTCGCGCCAGAAACTCACCGGGTCTGCCCAGAAACTGTCCTGGTGCTGTACTTCGCCATCGTTCCAGATCAGTGAAAACTCAATGATCGCCCGACTGTAGTGATCTATCTGCGGCATATCAAATCTCCCTCCTGCGGGTTGTGTCTGCTCAGTATCTGCCCCCAATGGTGTACAGTGTAAGCAGGATGGAGGGGAGGTCAATAGTTGAGAAAAAGCTGCATAATGGGAGTTGAAATACTCATCATGCCTTCTCTCCTTGTTCCAGCACGGGAGCGAGCCGTCGTCGTTCAAAGAACTGCAGTGAAAGGACGCTGCCGATGATCAGCAGGCCGCCGGCAAGCTGCAGCGGTCCAAGCGTCTCGCCAAGCAGGAGAAAGGCTAGCAGGGCGGTGAAGGCCGGTTCCGCCGTGGCGATAAGGTTGACGGTGCTGGAGGGCAGACGTCCGAGACTGATGTTGTAGAGGCCAAAACCGATCAGACTTGGACCCACCGCCAGCAGTACCAGGCAGGACCAGCCTTTGACGGCGCTGCCGAGCCAGAGAAAATCGGCGACCTTCGCCTTCCCCCAGGGCGCGAAACCCATGGTCATGAGGTTGAACAGCAGCAGGAAAAGACTGGCGAAGCCGAAGGTGTACAGCAGCGTCGTCCAGGGATTGAGGCCGCGCTGGCAGGCCGAACGACCCATCAGGCTGTAAATGCCGTATCCCAGACCTGAGAGGATGCCGATCAGGATGCCCAGCGGGTTGATGCCAGTGAAACGCTCCACCCCGAAGAAGCCGGAAACCATAGCGCAGCCAGTCAGACAGAGGGCAATGGCCAGGATTTTGACAGGACTCAGCTCTTCGTCGAGAAACCACCAGCCAAGCAGTCCGGCAAATCCCGCCGATGAATAGACCAGCAGGGTGGCAACCGAGGCGCCGTTGATCGCCACCGAGTGTGTCCAGAGGATGTTGAAGACGGCCAGCAGGAGGCCGTATGCCGCCAGATAGCCGAAATCTCGCCGTTTAATCTCGACCAGATACGGATAGTAGAGCTCAAGGACGGCAAGCAGGCTGAGGCTGAGAAAGCAGTTGCGCCAGAAGGCCAGGATCATCGGCGGAATGTGGTATGTCTCGGTGAGGTGACGAACCAGTATGCCTGTGGTGGAGAGAACGAGGGCACTTGCAAGGGCTATGCCGTATCCGTTGTTCTGTTCGATGTCGCTGGGTTGTGTTCTCATTGCCGGCCTCATTGGAAGAAGGGTGCGATAGGTGTCTGTGTCTTCTTCTATAAAGAAATATTGACCTTGTAAAAAGGGGCACTATTGCATAAAAATAAGCAGGTCAATTTTGGAATTGAGACGATTGGATTGGCAAATATGGATGTTTGTGGTAGTTT
>JAIFKM010000001.1 GCA_020049575.1 Desulfobulbaceae bacterium | reverse complement strand
AACCCGATACAGACGCCCTGATATCTTCTTCTCCTCCAGCCGAAACCAATGATACGGCAACGGCCCTGGAGAAAAAAACGTCTGCACCGATATCACCCTGACGGTCGCCCTCCATGTCATATATACTCGATGCCCTGAAAAAATCGGACCGTGAACGCAAGCAGGGCGAAATCCCCTCCCTGCAGTCCATCCATGCGGACCTGCCCCCTTCCCGGCGCAATCGATCGACCAGGGGATTGAAGACTGCCCTGGCTGTCGGCTTCTGCAGTGTGATCATCCTGGCAATCGGCTTCTGGCAATGGCCAAGCGAGAAAAATCAGCAGACAACCGACCGGCCGCCCATCAAAGAACAGTCTGCGCAAACTCCGCCAGCTGTGCCGAAAACGCAGCCGCCACCAGCAGAGAAAATTACCCCCCAGGTTATTGCACCTGTTCAGGTAGTGCCCCAGCCAGCAGCTCGCACGCCGGAAAGAATACAGCCTCAACCTGAAGTCGTTATTGAACCCGCCCCCCTGCTGCAGCCGGCTCCACTTCGGTCCCAAACCATTCCCACGGCTGCTAAAGAACCGGCCAGCACCCGTCCGCTGCTGAAGGAACTCCCGGCCGACCGGCAGAAGAAACTCCCCAAGATCACCCTTGCCGGCCATGTCTACGCCAGCCAACCTTCCCGCCGGATGATCATGATCAACAACCGAATCGTCCGGGAAGGAGAGGTGGTCGGCGAAGATCTCAGGCTCGTCAGGATAACCTGGGATGGCGTCATCCTGCGCCATATCGACACCGAATTCCAGATGAAGCTGCAGTAATCCGTGCGGTAATCCGGATAAGGATGCATGGTCGTGCCATTTCGGCATGGCTGGCAGCGGACAGCCTGCCGTTCGGCCAAAAAGCCCTTGATATTTCAGCTTCGTCTATGCTATTTTTTCGCTGTTTTCCCTGGCCCGGTCGCTTCTGCCAATTGAGAGCGCATCCGGCACCCACTCCAACCACTCCATGAAGGCCTGACAACCAGCGCACCATCGACGGTCCTGGTCTTCGTTACGTTCCATCACGCAGACAAGCATATGAACACACGCAACCTTCGCATCGAAAAAATCGGTGGAACCTCGATGTCCCGCTTCCCCGAGATCATCGACAATGTCATCCTCAGAAAGCCTGACGATATCTTTGGCCGTATCTACATAGTCTCGGCCTACGGCGGTGTCACCAACGATCTTCTCGAACACAAAAAGACAGGAAAGCCAGGCATATACCAGCTCTTCAGAGAGCAGGAAAATTACCCCCGAACAATGCTCAACCTGCGCGACCGGCTTTTTGAATTGAACAAGGGGCTTGTTCATGCCGGACTCGATCTTGAAGTGGCCAACGATTTCATCGGCGACCATATTGATCTGGCGATCAATATTCTGCGCAGCATGGACAATGTCCTGGCTTCCGGTTATGTCTCGCGCAAGGCCCTGCTGCTGGCGGCCCGTGAACTACTGGCCTCACTCGGCGAAATGCACAGCGCCTTCAATTCGGCCAATATCCTGAAGAACCGCGGGTACGACTCCACCTTCGTCGACCTGAGCGGCTGGGAAGACAGCCGCCAGTTGACCATCGACGAACGCATCAAGGACAGCTTTGAAGACATCGACCCGTTCTCCACCATCTGCTTTGCCACCGGTTACACCAAAGGGACAGAAGGTATCATGCGGGAATTCGACCGGGGCTATTCAGAAGTGACCTTCTCGAAGGTGGCGGTACTGCTTGGCGCCAAGGAGGCTATCATCCACAAGGAGTACCATCTCTGTTCCGGTGATCCGCTTATTATCGGCGAGGACAAGATCCATCCGGTATGCTTCACCAACTTTGATGTCGCCGACCAGTTGGCCGATGTCGGCATGGAGGCCATTCACCCGAAAGCATCAAAGCCTCTTGAAATCAACAACATCCCGATCCGGGTGAAAAATGCCTTCGATCCCGACCATTCCGGCACCCTGATTACCAAGGACTTTATTGCCCCGAAATCCAAGGTGGAGATCGTTACCGGCTCGGACAAAGTGGTCAGCCTTGAGATCCACGATACCCGTATGGTCGGCGAGGTAGGTTTTGACCTGCGCATCATGCAGGTGCTGGCCAAGCACCAGATCTCCTATATCAGCAAGGCCACCAACGCCAATACCATTTCTATGATCATCACCGATCGGGACTGCACATCCGAGATGCTGAGCGACCTGGATGAACGATTCGAGTTGATCACCAGCATCCCCGTGGCAATCGTCTGCGCGATCGGTTCCAACATCGGCCAACCCGGCATTCTGGCAAAGGCCGCTCAATCTTTGGCCGCTGACAAAATCAACATCCTGGCTGTGTCCCAGACCCCGCGCCAGACCAATATGCAGTTCATCGTCAACCGCAGTCAGTTCGCCAGGGCCCAGCGGGCTCTGCATGAGGCCCTGTGCATGTAGTTTTCAATATCCCGGTTATCTGAAACAAAGAAGGCCTGGTATGATTTCATACCAGGCCTTCTTTGTTCTCGAGATGCCGAGAGGGAATCGCGCCGCTTCTGTTTTATTCTTTCAAATACTCTCCGGAGAGTACCAGAGTGCCGCGCTTGTCGCGACTGAAATACAGCCAGGCCTTTTCAATCCGCTGTCGGTCACCATCGGTATCAAGCAGGACGTCCACTTCTTCCCGCCGATACCAGTCAGGATGCCCCTCCAGGCTGTCAAGATAGACCAACGTGGTCTCATCAACCTTATATAACTCGCCAATTATGGGAGAGACCTGTTCATCCTTGACAACAATCGGCACCCCCATTGAGTACATCGCATACTCCTTGACCGTCCTGCCTCTGCCGAGCAACTCCGAAGAAACAAGGAGACGATGATTGATGTACCCTTTTTTCAAAGTACCATAGACAAATACCAGCTGCTCCATACTCCAATTCATTCCTGATTGAGTTTTCGGTTGATGTTCATGCATTCTTTCTGCAATCTTGATCAATGGATTTGATACATTTCTTCTGCAACTCTAAATGATGCCACTCTGAAAATCAAACGAATAGCAATTAATTTTCATAAGAAAGGCCATTTTGCCAAACCTGAACCAGCGTTTGAAAAACTCATTCTTTACGCCACTGAACATGCCACCCGGCATACCTGACCGGGGCTGATCGCATCTATCTTCCGGTTGCCGGAGCAGTCGTGCTGTGGTATCACGAAACACGTGCCGACACACTCCCTTCAATCGTTACGGATACTGACCATGAACCCTGAACCAGTCCACCCAGCCACAATGCCCCTCGGCGGAATCATCGCCGCCCTGCTCTCCGCTCTGCTAATGGGCACAATCGGGGTATTTTCCAAGATCACCGGCCTGCCCGCCGAGACCATTACCTTTTTCAGATTGATGCTGGGTGCCGGTTTCATGGTCCTCTTTCTCGTGGCGAACCGCCAGACCGGCTGCCTGGGGCGCTGGCCGACCTGGCCGGTGCTGATCAACGGCTGCATGCTCGCGGGCTTTATCATCTTTTATGTGCAGGCCATGAACCTCACCACCATGGCCAATGCCATCATGCTGGTCTACCTGGCACCTCTCACTGCCTCGATCTTCGCCCATTTTTTTCTTGGCGAACGGTTAAACCGTTCAGGTATTCTGCTGATCTGCACCGCCCTGTTCGGTTTTGCCATGATGATGGAATTCAAAATCGACTTCTCCAGCGGCAGCAACCACTTGGCCGGGATCTGCCTGGCCCTTGTCGCCATGCTCTGCTACGCCGGTTTCATCCTCATCAACCGCGTCATTCAAGAGCACGTCCACGTCTATACCCGCACTTTTTACCAACTGCTCATCGGCGCCCTGGTCATGCTGCCATTTGTGGTACTCAACAGACCCACCATCTCGGCCGAAAACTGGCTCTGGCTCTTGGGCACCGGCCTTTTTCCGGGATTTCTCGCCATCCTCTTCGCTGTAATCGCCCTCAGCAGTCTGCCGGCTGCCACCTTCGGCACCCTGGCCTATTTCGAACCAATCGCAGTCATTCTCTTTGGCTGGCTGATCTTCAATGAAACCCTGTCGCCTCTGCAGATCGGCGGCTGTATGCTGATCCTCGGCAGCGGCATCGTCAAGGCCTGGCTTACCGCCGGCATTGCCGCCAGATCCTCCGCAGCTCAATCGTAGTTCGTATCCCTCATCCGCCTGGGCAGTATACGGGTTGACCGATAGGCATCCGAGAGGAGATCGAGCTCCGGGTCATAGAGATCTCCCTCGCCGCCCAGCAGTCCGAGAATCGTATGGTCAAGAAAATCGGCCTGATAAGCCCGCCGAACGAGCATCTCTCGGGCTTCATTGTTAACCGTATTTCCCTTTGATCGCCAGATCAGCAAGGGAACCTCCCACTGCTCCTTGACCCTGTAATTGTGGCCGGAATAGTCAGTGTTATGAGCCACATCCTGACCATGATCGGCGATATACAGCCATGATGCATCCTCCCCGCGCCCTTTTATCAGAGAACCGAGAAGTTGCGCCAGGATGTGATCCTGGTAGAGAAGAGCACTGTCATACATATTCCTTAAATGAATGGCCCAGGGTGCCCTGCCCGCCTCTTTCAAATTCAGAGCCACCGGATCATCGAAATTTTTCTCAAATATCCCGTATGGTTTTGGATAACGAAAATTATAGGCGGGATGAGCGCCGAGCAGATGGACAATGATCAACTTTCTGGCGGCCGGATCCGCCAGGGCTGACTCGTAGGGGTCGATCAAAACCTCGTCAAACGAGCTTTCCCCCCGGTCCATACCCCGGTTGGTGAATATGGTAGTATCGGCCTGAGCCGCCAGCATCGGTACAACCCCCCGGTTTTCTGAGCCCTGATTGGCGATCCAGAAGACCTTGTAGCCAAGATGCCGAGCTGTGGCCATGATCGTCGGACTGCTCTTCCAGATATCGGGATTGCGGTAAGTTGCGGCCGTCAGCATACGGGTTACCGAGCCAACCGTCGATCCGTCTGCCGCCAGCACATCATCAAAGATAAGCAGCTGCTCCCGCAGCTTTTCCAGTTCCGGATTAGTCTTGCGGCCATACCCGTAGAGCGACCAGTTGTTTCGCGTGTCGCTCTCACCTATCACCAGGACCACCGTTTTTTTATCGATGCCCGGTTTGAGGTGCATGGAAGAAAGAACCGGAGAAACGATACCCTGAGCCAGTTCCTCCCGCAGCCGCCTAGCCTGCTCCATTTCCTTGCTCATCTTTTTGTAATTATAGTGGAAATAAAACAGAGGATTGGCTTTTCGAAGTGAAGAGTTGGAGTGGATGATCACCAGCAGGATGCTCATGACCAGGGCCATGATGATCGTTGTTCGCCGCCTTCTGGCCGGGTGATGGTGCGTCAAATCCCTGCCTGCAACGACCAAGAGACGCCAGTAAGTGGCCAGAAATACCAGCGAAAAGATCAGATGCACGGCGATATGCCGCATATACTGGCTGAAAAAGCCCCTGACCTCTTCAAGGTTGGTGTTGAGCAGGGCCTGGACGACCAGCACATCGTCCTGCTGCATGCCGAAGATCTGCCTGATGCTTACCTGAAAGACAATGCTTGCGGTGAGAAGCACTAGCGAGAAACCGAGAGCAAACGTAAGAAGTCTCCATGCCCCCCAGATTTTACGCCAGCAGAACAACGTCCCCAGAATGAAGAAGCCGAGCAGCGATGCTTTGCCGGCCTGGGAATAATTGAGCATGCCGAGCAGGTAATAGCTCAGGGGCAGCAGGCAGAACGCCACCCCCTTAAGCAAAGGGCCAACCAATATCAAAATTTCTTTCATTATCAATTTTCAGAACAGCATTGTTGTTTTCAGCCAATTTCCTCCTATAAATTCGCGGGGAAAAATTTGTCGGCACTATACCGGGTCGATGCCGAGATCTCAAGGGTATCAGCACATCCGAAAAAGGATACACATCCTGCGATCATCTCCTGCACAATTAAATAATCTCGATCGGTGAAATCCTGGCATTTCCCTGCAAGAATCCCTACTGTCTGCCAGAGAGCCAGCCAATGACAGCCAAGCTGGCCACCAACCAGAGAATTGAAAAGGGAGATTTTTATGAATACTATTTCGCAAATATCGATATCGCTTCTGGGAGTGTTGCTTATGGCAGGAATGGCGCTGGCTTCCAGCGGTCCTGTAAAGAAGTCGGATAAGGCAGACGGACATACACAACAGGCCCTCTTTGCCGGAGGTTGTTTCTGGTGCATGGAAAAGCCCTTTGAATCGCTCGACGGAGTGATTTCCGTCACCTCAGGCTATGCCGGCGGCACGACGGACAATCCGACCTATGAGAATTACGGACAGGGCGGCCATATCGAGGTTGTGCAGATTGTCTACAACCCGGAAAAGGTTTCCTACGGCGAGCTGCTCAATACCTTCTGGCGCCAGATCGATCCCACCGACGCCGGGGGCCAGTTTGTCGACCGTGGTCATGAATATATCTCGGCCATCTTTGTCTATGACGCTGAGCAGCGACGACTCGCCGAGGCCTCCAAGAAAAAGCTGGAAGCCAGCGGTATCCTGGCCAAACCGGTCGCCACAGCCATCGTCGACGCCCCGCCATTCTGGCCAGCCGAGGACTATCATCAGGATTATTACCATAAAAATCCGATCCGTTACAGTTTCTACCGTTCGGGGTCCGGCCGTGACGAGTCCCTGAAGAAGACCTGGGGCGGCGTCTCGCTTGATCTTACAGGCAACGATCCCAAGGCTGACCTGAAAAAGAAACTGACGGAGATCCAATACAAGGTGACCCAGGAAGAGGGTACGGAGCCACCCTTTGCCAACGAATACTGGGACAACAAGGAGGCCGGACTGTATGTCGATATCGTCTCGGGCGAGCCGCTGTTCAGTTCTCTTGACAAATTTGACTCCGGTACAGGCTGGCCGAGTTTCACCAGGCCGCTGGTCAAGGAGAATATCGTCGAGCATGAAGACCGGAGTCTCTTTGGCGTCAGAACCGAGGTCCGCAGCAAGGAAGCCGATTCCCACCTCGGCCATGTCTTCGACGACGGCCCGAAACCGACCGGACTGCGCTACTGCATCAATTCCGCAGCCTTGCGTTTCGTTCCGGTGGAAAAACTTGCAGAGTCAGGTTTTCAGGAATACGAGAAGCTATTTCAATAACGTGGTTATTCCGATGGGCTTATACGTTGGCTCGAAAGTAGAGTGCACTCGGTGCACCAG
>JAIFKM010000167.1 GCA_020049575.1 Desulfobulbaceae bacterium | reverse complement strand
CTCAAATCGAGGATAAATTTTCACTCTTCCTCGATTTCCTCAACGAATATGTCTGGAGCCGCAAGCAGAAGATCGGCGAACACGAGATCGTCTACCTTCTCTCGCACCACAACTCCGACGACTTCAGGTGCACCGATGTCCAGCTTATCAGCCTGGAACAGGCGAATACGATGCATCCTGAGGCCGGCACCAAACTGACCCTGCTCAAACGCCGCCGCTTCAATTCCGGCAACAGAGAAATCCCGATCTACGTCTCGATCCGCAAAAAACCGCCCGAAGCCAAAGTACTCAAGCTCCTGCGCAAGAATGAAAAAAACCCGGCAGTGGCGGTGGATGATGAGCTCGGCCTGATGGCCGTGCTCGATTCGATCTCAGACATCAAGATGTTTCAGCACCGGCTGACCAGGAGCGCATCGAAGGCCGATTCTTTCATGGTACTGGAGGATATTTCCGACACCCTGACAGAAGAATCTCCCTACAAAGTGACCACCACCGGTTCGAGCAGTAAGACACCCATGCTGAAGTTTTTCGCCAGGCTGGGCGGCATGCGGGTGGAGTTCATTATCCACACCAACCGTTCATGGCTGAACTACATGTATCAGCAGGACGTGTCCCACGATGAATACGAAGTCAAACGCATCTTCGATTCAGGGGTGGCCGAGTTGCTTTTTCCCGGGGATATCTTCCATCTCGACCATCAGGCGATCCGTAACGATATGATCAGGCTGTTCAGACAGCAGATCGAGGGATGCCACTGAAGGTGCCGAAGAACTTCTAAAAGGAAAATATTTTTAGAGGAAATACGACAGACTGATAAACAGGACAGCGGATTTTTTCTTTTTCCGCCGCTCAGGCCTGCACATACCAGCGATATGCGTCTGCCAGACCGGCCTCGAGACTGAAACCTGGACGCCAGCCCAGGCTGTTGATCCGAGCCGTTGACAACAGCTTTCTCGGAGTTCCATCTGGCTGATCTGGGTTATAGATCGTCTCACCCCGAAAACCGACAAGATCGGCAATCAGGCGAGCCGTGTCGCGGATGGTTATATCGCTGCCACAGCCGATATTGACGAAGGAAGGCGAGGGTGGAGAAAAGGCCGACTGATCAAGCCCCATAACGTGGATACAGGCAGCGGCCATATCATCGACATGAAGGAACTCTCGACGAGGCGAACCGCTGCCCCAGAGTACTACTCTGGGTGAGCGGTGGACAAAACAAGAGGAATCGTCGGCTAGGCCGATGGCCTCCCTGACATCTTTTGGGATAGACCCGTACTTCGCCTCATCCCTCTGTATCGCCTCTAACTCTCCCGCCGAAGCCAGTTTAGCCAGATGATATTTTCGCAGCATGGCCGGAATGACATGGCTGTTTTCCAAGTGATACGAATCGCCCGGGCCATAGAGATTGGTGGGCATCACTGAGCGGTAATGGGTATCATACTGGCGGTTATAGGATTCGCACATCTTGATGCCGGCAATCTTGGCGATAGCGTAAGGTTCGTTGGTCGGTTCAAGGATACCGGTCAGAAGATGCTCCTCCTGCATCGGTTGAGGGGCAAATTTCGGATAGATACAGGAACTGCCGAGAAAGAGCAGATCCTTCACCCCTGCTCGCCAGGCCTCATGGATCACATTGGTCTGGATCATCAGGTTGGTGTAGATGAAGTCGGCAGGATAGGTGTTGTTGGCGTGGATGCCGCCTACCTTTGCGGCCGCCAGAACGACATATCCGATCTTCTCGTCAGCAAAAAACTCACGCACTGCCGCCTGGTTGGTGAGATCCAACTCGGCATGGCCCCGGGTCACAATATGGGCACAGCCAAGGGCCTGCAATTTTCTGACGATTGCCGAGCCGACCATGCCGCGATGCCCGGCTATATAAAAACGGGTATCGGTCGATAACGGTGGGCAAACGGGGGACTGCAGGCCTCTTGCATCCTGTGGTGCAGCGACATTCTCAATCATTGTGTTCTTCCCGTTCGCTCCACCTGTACCTATTCGTGGTGGTCGAGGACCACATAGCCTTCATTACGGCAGAGTTCGTCACGTTTAGCCTCTTCAAGATCCGAGCGCATCATCTCTGCCACCAGTTCTGTGAAGGTGGTCTTCGGCACCCAACCCAGCTTCTCTTTGGCCTTGGTCGGATCACCGAGCAGTGTTTCGACCTCAGTCGGGCGGAAATAGCGGGGATCGATTCGAACCACCTCGGAACCGACCCGCAGGTGTTCGCTCTTGAAATAAGGCGGCAGGCTGGCAACGATGCCTTTTTCATCGACGCCTTCCCCTTCCCAGCGCAGGCTGATACCGAGTTCGGCGGCAGCCGCATTGACAAAATCGCGAACAGAATGCTGCTGGCCTGTGGCAATAACAAAATCCTCAGGCGCGGCCTGCTGCAGCATCATCCACTGCATCTCGACATAATCGCTGGCATGGCCCCAGTCCCGTTTGGCGTTCATGTTGCCGAGATAGAGGCAGTCTTGAAAACCGAGAAAAATGCGGGCCAGGGCCCTGGTAATCTTCCTGGTGACGAAGGTCTCGCCGCGCAGGGGCGACTCGTGATTGAACAGAATGCCATTGCAGGCATAAAGGCCATAGGCCTCGCGGTAATTCACGACGATCCAGTAGGCGTACATCTTGGCCACCGCATAAGGCGAGCGGGGATAGAAAGGGGTTGTCTCCTTCTGGGGGATCTCCTGCACCTTACCGAACAACTCGGAGGTCGAGGCCTGATAGAACCTCGTTGTCTGGGTCAGGCCGAGGATGCGAATCGCCTCGAGCAGACGCAGGGTCCCGAGGGCGTCGGAATTAGCGGTATATTCAGGTTCCTCAAAGGATACTGCGACATGGGACTGAGCGGCGAGGTTGTAGACCTCATCCGGTCTGACCTTTTCCATGATATGGATCAGGCTTGAGGAGTCGGTCAGATCCCCGTGGTGCAGAATGAACTTCCGCTGCCCTTCATGGGGATCCTGGTAGAGATGGTCGATACGGGCGGTATTGAACAACGAGGCACGCCGTTTGATACCGTGCACCTCGTAGCCCTTTTTCAATAGGAATTCGGCCAGATAGGCTCCATCCTGACCGGTTACACCGGTGATCAGCGCTTTTTTCATTCTATTCTCGTTAAAGTGATTCGTTTCTTCCCGACTGGCCCGACAGGCGCGTATCAGCAGAAATCAAAAGGTAATAAGCGTTATACAAGGGTTCTGATAAATTCATTCAGGGTATCACGCATCTCTGGACGTTCAAGGGCAAAGGCCAGATTGGCCATCTGGAAGCCGGCCTTGTCGCCGCAGTCAAAACGCGTCCCATTGAATTTAAATCCGAAGATAGGCTGGGTGCTCAGCAGTTGCGACATGGCATCAGTAAGCTGGATTTCACCGCCGGCTCCCTTATGGTGACCTCCAAGGATGTCGAAAATCTGCGGGGTCAGGATATAGCGGCCGATAACCGCCATGTTCGAAGGTGCCTCGTCTGCAGGCGGTTTTTCCACCATCCGCCGCACCCGGATCGTTCCATTGACCGGTTCCTCGGTTTCCAGGATACCGTACTTCGAGGTCTCTTCCCTCGGCACTTCGATGACAGCCACCATGGAAGCCCGCAGACGGTCAAATTCCTGCACCATCTGGTACAGTACCGGCACATCGCTCTGGATCAGATCGTCGGCCAGCAAGACGGCGAAAGGCTCATCGCCGACGATATCTCTGGCGCACCAGATCGCGTGACCAAGGCCCAATGGTTCGCTCTGACGGGTATAGATGATGGTACCGGAATTCGGCACAATTGATTCGATAACCTGCAGCAGTTCTTTCTTGCCTCGCTGTTTGAGGGTCTCTTCAAGTTGGAAGGATCTGTCAAAATGATCTTCCAGGGCACTTTTGCCGCTGCCTGTAACGAAAATAATCTGCTCGATACCCGAGGCCAGGGCCTCCTCGACGGCGTACTGAATCAACGGTTTGTCAACAACCGGCAACATCTCTTTGGGCATGGCCTTGGTTGCGGGCAAAAAACGGGTTCCAAGTCCGGCAACGGGGAAAACAGCTTTTTTAATCTTCATAAGACACAGGAATTTTGAATTATTGAGAGTTATTAGGAACAGATGTCAGTTTTTGATAACACCATACCACTATAGGGGATATCACCAAAAAAGTAAACCCGATAAGCAGCATCCAGTCAGGCATGGCGCCCAGCCTGATCAGCAAGCGGCGTATCCCTGCAGCCCCGCCATTGCTTGCAGATAACCGGCAAGCAGACAGTAAAATCGTTCTTGACATGCTACCTAGTATCATTTATCGTATTTTTACGATGAACAACCCAAGAGGAAACTGACAGACAATGACACATCAACCCGACCAGAAAAACGATGACCATCTTGCCGCCATGTGCAAGGCCCTCGGCCACCCGGCCCGGATGAGCATACTCAGGCAGCTTCTGCAGGAGGACCGTTGTGTCTGCGGTCGTATCGTCGAGGTTCTGCCGCTCGCCCAATCCACCGTCAGTCAGCATCTTAAGGTGCTGAAAGAGGCCGGCCTGATCATCGGCGAGGTCGAAGGACCGAAGACCTGTTACTGTGTCGACAGAGTCCAACTTGCTTCACTGGCAAAGGCAATCTCAGCCTTGATGCCGGACTTCAATAAGGAAACACTATGAACGGCCAGCAACTCCAGCCTGGAATCAGCCTGAAGCCATTCAACCCGCTTCCCATGGCCAGCCCCATCGCGCCTCCCGCGGACAGCCAGGATGGAGCCGCCTGCTGAGGACCGAAAACCGAACCCCGGGCAGGGGTTCATGAGAAACCTGGCTACATTCTCGCACCTTACGTCACTGGCTTTGCCGATACCGTAGCAGGGCCGGTACCCAGGGTGGCGACAAGCCTGACCTGGCGTGACCATCTCGGCACGATAGGCGCCAGGAGCGGCCTCTGTCGCAACAACTACAAGCTCATTCCCGGTCTTTACTGCACCGGAACCCCCGACCCTGATTCCCCGGTCCTCGCCACGGCCAACTACAAACTGAGCTTCGACGCACTGCGGAAAGAGCTGACCGGTATCGACGCCTGGATCCTTGTCCTCGATACCAGGGGGATCAATGTCTGGTGCGCTGCCGGTAAAGGCACATTTTCCACGGCGGAACTTGCCTACCAGATCCAGCAGGCCCGACTGGCAGAGAGAGTCAGCCACAGAGAGATACTGTTACCTCAACTTGGCGCGGTAGGCGTCTGTGCCCTCGAGCTGAAAAAGACTACTGGTTTCAAAGGAATTTTCGGTCCCGTGCAGGCATCCGATCTCCCCCGTTTTTTAAACAGCGGCAAGATCGCCGATGAAGCAATGCGAACAATCACCTTCAGTCTTGCCGAACGGGCCGTGCTGGTGCCGGTGGAAATCTGCCTGCTCTGGAAACCTATCCTGATAGCCCTGTTGTCGATCTTCCTGTTCTCGGGTTTCGGCCCAGAAATTTTCTCTCTGGCGGCTGCCTGGCAGAGGGGCGTGACTGCCGCCGCGACCACCCTGCTGGCAGTACTGGCAGGGGCAGTTGCCACCCCGCTCCTGCTGCCCTGGCTCTTTGGCCGGCAGTTCTGGCTCAAGGGACTACAGACCGGCCTGATCGCCGGCCTGATCACCCTCATCCTGTTCAGCAAGCAGGCAGGACTTCTGGCAGGTTTCGGCCTCTTTCTCTGGTCGATCAGTATATCATCGTATCTTGCCATGAATTTCACCGGTTCAACCCCCTTCACCTCACTTTCCGGGGTCGCCCGCGAGATGCGCCGAGGCCTGCCTTTCCAGGCAGGAACTGCCGTTCTGGCGCTGGTCTGCTGGGTGGCTGGCGCATTTTTTTAACCCAAGGAGTTTCTGTAGATGAAAGACTTCAGATACATCGACGGAGCAGCCATTCTTAAACTTGACCGCGAGGCCTGTATTGGTTGCGGCCAGTGTGTCACTGTCTGCCCGCATAGGATATTCTCCCTCACAGAGAAAAAAGCGGAGATCCTTGACCCGAACGGCTGCATGGAATGCGGCGCCTGCTCCCGAAACTGCCCTGTCCGGGCAATCTACGTCAACCCGGATGACGGCTGCGGTTGCGCTGCGCTGCTTATTGCCAGATGGTTCAATACGCTCATCGGCAAAGAGACCGCCAGTTGCTGTTAAGGCGGGTGACAATCGCTTCCTCAACTGCCCAGGGAGAATCATAAACTTCCTGCAACTCGCTAAAATCCTTGCGGCAAAAAGGCTTTTCTGATTAGGATCAGGGAAAACAACCAGGCGGTCGAGATGCAACTCTACCGCTCAACAACCCTGATTTTCCGGAGGCAAAGATCCCATGAAAAAACTGTATGCTGTCCTGCTGTCCCCAATACTGCTGTTTTCCGCAGGCCTGAGTTGTGCCCAGGCCGAAAATGAATTTTCCGGCAACATGTACGCCGGTATTAACAGTATGTATCTATGGCGGGGTTTCAACCTTTCCGAAGATTCGGATTTTGTTGTCCAGCCCGGTCTTGATCTCAGTTATGCCGGCTTTACAGCAAGTATCTGGGCCAACTACGATGAAGATTCAAGTAAATTCAATGAGACAGATCTGACCCTGGACTACAGTTTCGATATCAGTGAAACAGTCTCAATGAGTGTCGGCAACACCTATTTCAATCTTGATGCGGCAGAAGACACTAACGAACTCTACCTGACCAGCACATTCAACACCCTCCTCTCTCCTGAATTCACTATCTATTGGGATTGGGATCAGTCCGAAGAAACCGGCATCTACCTGACCGCCGGTCTCAGCCACAGTTTCGAACTGATGGATGGCCTGACTCTGAATCTTGGCGGCCTGGTTGGCTATAACATCGAGAACTATTCGGTGAGCGAGGAATACAGCAACTTCCACAATGCCGAATTGAGTGCCTCAATTGACTGGGTAGTGGCAGGATCCGTAACCATAACACCAGCCGTGACTGTCTCCATGCCGTTGACCGACGACGCTGAGGACATTGCCGGTATTGACGACGAAACCATGGTCGGCCTTACCGCCAGTTTTGAGTTCTGATCTCTGCCTTGAATTCTAACTGACACAGATTTCTAAAATTTTTTAGCAACATCGCGCAAAAATTATTTACGGGAACTACAATCCTTGAGGCCTGAGAACGTACGTATTCTCAGGCCTCCTTCCCTTTCCCTCTGCCGCCACCTCTGCCGTAAAATCTTCAGGACCGATGTTTACAAGGCGCGCGCCTGGCGAATCCCTGCTCTTTGTTGCAGACTCTG
>JAIFKM010000115.1 GCA_020049575.1 Desulfobulbaceae bacterium | reverse complement strand
CGGCGATAATAGGATCTTCATCTGGTAAATCTATGGAGTAGGTGATGTTGTATTTTTTCATCGTGGTGTAGAAAACCATCACGCTGCGTCTGAGGATTGGATAAATTGGTTGCTCAATGACGCTGAGTTCGCCATCTTCAACGAAACCAAAGAGATCTTCGAGGGTAGCTTCAATCTTTGCTGCTTCTTTCGTGATTATATTGAGAAAATTGAGTGTATAAGGATCGTCGCTCTTTTTTGCGAGCAACCTTGCAGTTCCGCCAATCGAAGTAATTGGATTGCGGATGGCATGTACAAGCTGGGCGGACATCTGGCCCATCGCCGAGTATTTTTCAGCCTCTACCAGTAAGTCTTTGCTTCTCTCGAGTTCTTGAGTAATGACTTCGAGCTCCTCGATTTTTTTAAGCATATCCTCATAAAGATGGCTATGCTCAATGGCCAGGCTGGCCTGGCTGGCAAATATCTCGAGGGCATTGATGTCGTCTGAACTTATAGCTTTACCGGTAATGAAATTGTCGACAATGATGACTCCGAGAGATTTGCTCGGGGAATAAAGGGGAACGATAACAAAGGAGTCTTCGTTGAGCAGTTCAAGTAATTCATGTGCTACGGGAAAATCTCCAGCCTTTCCATGACTGACGATGATGCTGGTTCGCTGCAGGGCTGCCTGGATAAGAATATGTTCATGGTCTGAGGCAGGTATTTTCAGTGATCGGACAATACGATTGACCTCGACGTCTTTATCCCGGTATTCGGTCCTCAGATGCGTGAGTATGTCCTGAAAGTGCAGATCCTTTTCTTTTATGGCATTCCAGACCCGTCCGGCATCTTCGCGGCTTGATGGTCCAATAGCCAGACGCCCATGCAGAAAAGCGCCATTCTCGTCAAATAAAGCCAGAAACGCCCGATTGAACTGCAGTCCTTCTTCGGAAGTAATGCCTACCAGAATTGCCTGCAGGATATCAGTCAATTCGACTGTACTCAAGTAGGCAGAATTCATTTTCTGGGTGAGTTGATGGAGAAACTGGGTTCGATAGTTTGTCGCTTCCAGCTCCCGTTGAAATACGCGGTTGTCAATGGCGAGGCGTCTTTTTTTGAGGGTGTTTCTCACCGTGTGGTTGAACTGGTCGAGGCTTACAGGTTTTGTCAGATAATCATCAGCGCCGTGTCTGAGGCAGTCAAGAGCCATCTGAAGATCAATGGAGCCTGTGACCATGATTATGCCAAGATCTGGATACCTGCTGACAAGATCCTGGAGTATGTCTGTACCATTACGGTCGGGCAGACCGATATCGAGGAGTACAAGGGCGACTTTTTCATGCTCAAGGTGGCTGTAGAGTTCCTTGGCCGATCCGGCCTGCAATACTGTGAAGCCCTGTTTACTGAGATAATGGCTGAGCAGAAGGACTATCTCCGGTGAATCGTCCACAATAACTACAACTTCGTCAGTACTGAGGAGTTGCAGTGCTGGAAGAGCAGTCTGGTCATCTTTGAGAGTCAGGAGTTCAACCATGTGGAGACAGGCTCGGAACTATAAGGATGCGATTGACTGCCAGACGCAAAGAGACAATGCTCTCCATTGCGAAAACGAGATCCCGGCACAATCGAGCTGGTAAAGTAGTAAATTACTCTCACTTTACAGGTCTGGGTAAAAAATAAAAGAAAAAATCGTATGACAGAGTTCTTCATTCTATTGTATATTTTTTCGCCGGAGTTGTCTTTGTTCATCGGATCGGCTCTAAAAACGCCCCTGGAGAGCTTTTATGAAAGAAATATTTGCCCCCAGCGGGCCCTTGGCTCAGAGCCTCTCGCACTATGAAGTCCGCGAGAGTCAGCAGACCATGGCAGAGGCTGTAGCAGATCTGCTTGAGGATCAGCCTGAGACCGGCGAAACGTCCTATCGTGCCAGAGTCCTGGTTGTCGAGGCGGAAACTGGTGTTGGTAAAACGCTGGCGTATCTGCTTCCCGCCATTCTCTCTGAGAAACGGATTGTCATCTCCACTGCGACACTTAATCTGCAGGATCAGATTCTGAAAAAGGAAATTCCGCTTGCAGCGCGTATCATTGGCCATGATATCCCGGTTCTCTGCGTGAAAGGCCGGCAGAACTACCTCTGTCTCTATCGATGGTATCAGTATCGCAGTTCCATGAAGTCGTCACTTTTTGACGATGCCGAAGGTGATAGAATTGAACAATGGCTGCAGTCGACGCTGACCGGGGATCGGGCTGAACTCGACTGGCTGTCCGACCGATCACCACTGTGGTCGAAAATTTCCGCACATTCAAATCAGTGCCTCGGTGGGGATTGTCCGGAATCTTCTCTTTGTTTTGTTAATGGACTGCGGAAGAAGGCAGGCGCTGTACGACTCCTTATTGTCAATCACCACCTGTTCTTCTCCGATCTCGCGCTACGCAAGGAGGGCCATGGCGAGGTCTTGCCCCGCTATGAAGGTGTCATTTTTGATGAGGCCCATCATGTTGAAAATGTCGCCACATTGTTTTTCGGCAGGACTTTCAGCCAATACCAACTCTATGATCTTTTTGCTGATATCGAACGACAGGCGGAGGTGGATCTTGACCCGGAAAGGGCTGGCACCATTCGTGCGACGACCCAGGGAGTACGTCAGCGTGTCGATGGATTCGCTCAAATATTTCCAATGGAAAAAGGGCGGTTTCACCTTGAAACACTGGTAGATTCCCTTACCGAAGAAGTTTGGCGCCAGGAGGTTCAACTGCTGACTGTTGCGCTGGAAAGATTGCGGGAAGCAGTCGATGACTGCCATGTATACGGGGAGGGTTGGGCGAATCTTGAGAAACGCGCCGCGGAAATCTTAAAGAATCTTCTTGATATTGCATTGTCTTCCAGAGATAGCGAACAGACGAGATATGTTCACTGGTTTGAACGCAAGGAAAGGACGATTGCCATTTCGGTAACTCCTATCCACATTGCCGACCACCTCAAAGATACCCTGTATGCCACAGTGGAGGCGTGTGTCATGACCTCTGCAACCCTTTCTTCCGGAGGATCTTTTGATTATATTCGGAATCGTCTGGGTTTGGACGCCCAGACCAGATTCCTTAAATTGCCTTCGCCTTTTGATTATGCAGGGAGAACTCTCCTGTACGTTCCGGAAGGCGGGTTCCCAGAGCCTGCCTCCAGGGAATATCCCCACCGGATCTGTGAAAGAGTGGTAAAAATTCTGCAGATAAGCAGGGGCAGGGCGCTTGTTCTCTTCACCAGCCTGAAAGGGATGGACAACATGGCCGAGTTCCTGGAAGGGCACCTCGATTATCCTGTACTCGTCCAGGGGACCGCCCCTCGTCAGGCTTTGCTTCAGTCCTTTCGCGACACTACTGATTCAGTGCTCCTGGCAGTGGCAAGTTTTTGGGAGGGGATTGATGTGCCGGGTGAGTCGCTGAGTTGCGTGATAATCGACAAGCTTCCTTTCGAGGTGCCGACTGATCCAGTTATTCAGGCCAGAATACAGAATATCACGGAAAACGGCGGATCGCCTTTTTTTGAATTTCAGGTTCCCCGTGCCATTCTCAGTCTGCGGCAGGGAGTTGGGCGCCTGATGCGGGCAGCGACAGATAGAGGTGTCATTGCCATCATGGATGTGCGTCTATTCACAAAGGGGTATGGCCGGACATTCATGAAAAGTCTGCCGCCATCACCTGTGGTCCGGTCATTAGATGATCTCTCTGACTTCTACAAACACGAGAATACATGGACTCCACAGAGGAAAAATTGATGACAGACACTGAGAGACTGCTGGCGGTATTGCGAGAAGACGCTGCACGAATCGATGCGGCCATGCGTGAAGATCTTCAGAGCCTGGCTCCGACGGTAGATAATCTCCTGTTGGAAGTTCTCGAGTACAGCCTCTTCAATGGCGGAAAACGTATTCGACCGCTCCTCGTGGTTATTGCTGCGCGTCTGAGTGGTCGGGACGACGACGAAGTGTATCAGCTTGCCAAGGCCTTCGAGTATCTGCATGCGGCCACCCTTCTGCATGATGATGTCATAGACAACGCCGAGACCAGAAGAGGAAAACCCTCGGTCAATAAACAATACGGACTCGTGACGGCAATATTGACCGGTGACTTTCTGCATGCCAGATCAATGGCTATAGTGGGGCAGATAGGCGGTCGAGATGCTCTCGCCCTCTTTTCCGGTGCGGCTACCGGGATGGTAGACGGTGAATTCATGCAGCTTCGCAATGCGGGTATATATAACCTCTCGGAGAGTGATTATCATGATGTCATTATAGGAAAAACAGGAATGCTCATTGCTGCTGCCTGTGAAATAGGTGTCGTCTGTGCTGGGGGTGGAGCCTTGGAGCGGCGGGCCATGTGTGTGTACGGTACCGAGTTGGGCTGTGCATTCCAGATGATCGATGACCTCCTGGATTATCAAGGGGATGCAAACAAGACTGGAAAATCGGTGGGTAACGATCTTGCAGAGGGAAAGATGACCCTGCCACTGATACTGGCACTTCATCAAGCAGACCAAAAGGACCGTGAGCGTTTGCTCGCCATACTCGCTGATGATTCGGCACGAAGACATGCATTTGACGAAGTGTATAATTTGATAGATAAATACGGTGGGTTTACGGGCACTCGAAAAAGGGCGGAGAATTCTATTTCTATCGCAGTTAAACAACTGGAGATTTTTACTGAGAGAGTATCATTGCAGGATGTTGCCGTCTTGCAGGGGCTTGCCGAGTATGTTCTCAGGCGAGAAAAGTAGCGGATTGCTGCGATCTTATTGTTACTCAAAGCATTGTTTGATTAAGGGCGGAATATGACCGTAAAGAAAAAAGCGGGTCGTCAGGGGCGAAAAAATAACAACCAAATGTCCCGGACTATGGGATTTAAAATAATCAGGAAAATATTCTCCATTATTGTTCTTTTCAGTCTTCTTATGTTTTCCCTCGGTGCGGCAGGCTACGTCATTTTCTTCCGCACTGTATCTTCCTGAATGTATCGACCGGAGTGATCCAGGCAGAAAATTCTCGTACCGGGTACCTGATTTGAATGTATGAAAAATATAGCGCTTATTGGCACAGGTAGGCATGGCAGCAGATATGGCCAACACATTTTTCGCGATCTTGCCGGGGTTGAGCTTGCTGGCATCTCACGACAGTCGAGAGACCTGGGGCGTGAGCAGGCGAACAATTGGCACACGACCTTCTATGAAAATTGGCGATCTTTGATTGCTGAACCAAACGTTGACGGCGTCATTACCGTTACCCCACCTGCATTGAACCTTGAGGTGGCTCGGGAATGTGCCAGGTTATCCAAACCATTGCTGATTGAAAAACCGCTGGCTAGAAACGTGAAGGAGGCGGAGGAAATTCTGCGGATTATGGACGCAGCCGGGGTTAGTCTAACAGTTGCTCAGACACTGCGCTATAATCCGGTGATACAGGCCCTGCGTGCCGCTTTGCCGGGAATGGGTCAGATTTACTCATTCTACGCCAATCAGAGGCTAGAACCTTCAACACTCACCTGGCATGACGACAGGAACGCAGCCGGTGCCGGTGTTTTGTTTCATACTGCAGTTCATGTTTTCGATGCCCTGAAGACCATTACCGGTCTGAGGATAAAACGGGTCATGGCTCAAGGTCGGCAAATTCACGCCAAAGTCCTGGAAGATCTGGTACTTGTGAGCGTTGAAATGGAAAATGGTGTGCTGGGGACGGTCGATGTGAGCAAGATTGGAAATGCCAGGACCGGCCGCTTTGAGTTCGTTTGTCAGGGAGGTCAATTACATGGCGATCAGATTCATGCCGGTCTCGAAATCATAATCGGTAATACTGTGAGCGAACGACGGAGTTTTGTTCAAGAACCTACAATCCTGCACCTTCTGCAGGATTGGCGGGATTTTCTTGAAGGCCGCAGGCCGAACCCGATTACAGGCAAAGAGGGGTTGTCTGCCGTCCGTGTCTGTGAGGCTTGTCTGGTCTCAATGGAAGAACAACGCTGGGTTGAGGTGTAATGTCACTTGATCAGGGGGAAGAGTACACAGGCCCACAGTATCGCTGCCAACAAAAGTGAGAACAGGACAGCCGCGCTGCCCATATCCTTGGCTCGTTTGGCATAGATGTTGTAATCGGGAGAAACGAGATCGACAATCGATTCAACTGCGGAATTGAGCAGTTCAACAATCAGTACCAAGGTATTGGCCGCAAACAACAGGCACTTGGATACTAGAGGGATCGGCAGATAGTAGAGGATGGGCAGTAGGACGATGAACAGAAGCAGTTCCTGACGAAAAGCCGCCTCATTTTTAAATGTGCTTCCAATGCCATCAGCCGAGTAAAAAAACGCCGCCAAAATCCGGGCGAATCCTGTTTTGTTTGCTTTCATGAATAACCGATGAAATTGAAGGGCAGAAGCTATTCCTTGAACCGGACGACATATTGCTGTGCCATCCGGTTTCGGATAAAAAAGCAAACAAGCCCTGTGATCTTTCCAGATCTTAATGTTTAAACGATCGCTGCCCGGTAAACATCATGGCCACTTGCGGATTCGCCTCATTGCAGGCCTCGATGGTTTCAAAATCTCGCATTGAGCCACCTGCCTGGAGGATGGCCGAGACACCCTGTTTGATGCCGACATCCGCTCCATCTCTGAACGGGAAGAAAGCGTCTGAGATCATTACCGAGCCAGGGATTCCGGCCTTTTCGTCTTGAACCTGCTTGTCGATAGCAGCCTTTTCTGACTTGTCGCGCTCACCTCTGCTGATGGCCAGTTCCAGATCAGCGTAGGGTATGCCGTGAGTATCATAACAGAGCATGTCCGCATACTTGATATAGGCCTTGTGGACAGCTATCTCGGCAACGCCCACCCGGTCCTGTTCTCCTGTGCCGATTCCCACCGTGCAGCCATCCTTGACATAGAGCACTGAATTTGAAGTGACGCCATGTTCCACAGCCCAGCCAAAGAGCATATCGTCAATTTCCCGTTGGGTGGGCTGGCGTTCACAGAGATACTCCTTGCCTTGCCAGGTTGCCTTGGCTGGTTTCAGGTCTGCCGGTGTGCGGATGGAATTCACTGCCGACTGCTGGACAATGATACCACCGTCTATAAGGCTCTTGAAATCGACAAAACGGAATTTTTCAAAGTCGGACAGGCGGTCGATGGCGGCAATTTTTATAATTCGCAAGTTCTTGCTTTTCGCACAGACCACCTCCAGATAATTTGAGGCAAGGAGTTCAGCCGTGTCATGATCACAGTCTCGACTCATGACCACAGCACCACCAAAGGCTGCGATGCGGTCACAACGGTTGGCCCTGTCAAAGGCAATTGCCAGGCTCTCGCCATAAGCGGCGCCACATGGGTTATTGTGTTTGAGGATGACAGCGGCAGGTTTATCCATCAGGTATTTGAGGATATTGAGGCCGTTGTCGATATCCGTCAGGTTGATCTTGCCCGGGTGTTTACCGACCTGCAGCATGTCTTCGACCTGGATTGCCGAGACTAGTCCATTGCCGGGTTGTATAAATGAGCATTCCCCGAGGAGCAGATTGCCGTTGACCAGTTCGTAAAGAGCGGCCTCTTGATCAGGATTCTCGCCATAGCGGACACCTCGTTCGTCGACAAGGCCGTCATCCTGCTGAATTTTCCAGGTTTTTTTACGATAGACTAAAACCTGATCGTCAAATGAGATTGTCATCTCCATCGGAAAATGATCACCAAGAATGGTTGAATACATTGTTTTAAGGTTGCTCATATTCTGCTCCGTCAAGTCTGAAAAATATAAAAACCATAGAAATTGAGTTCCTGGGCGTCATATCTGCTCAGGTGCTGGCATCTGAGAACCGCCGGCTGTAGGGGGCAAGGATTGTTTCTGCAGGTAGGGTGCAATTCTCGAGAATACTGTATGCGCCAATCTTAACGTTATCGCCAAGATTGCAGTTTTGCAGGATAACCCCAGGTTCGATGCGGCAAGATGCACCAAGTGTACTCGCTCCTTGAATATGTACGCCTGCCATGAGTAAAGTGTCCTTGCCGATGGAGGAGGTTGCGGTTACGGAAATGGTTTCAGGGCCATGCATGGTTATGCCCTGGAGCATCAGTTCCGTGTTTCGCCGATGCTGAATTTCCTTATGGGCCGCCGCCAGTTCGACCCGGGAATTGACACCCAGGACATCTTGAGGGTTGGGGGTTACATAGCGTTCGACCCTGTGTCCTCCGGTCACCGCGAGTGCAACTATATCAGTAAGATACATCTCGCCCTGGCTGTTGTCTGTGCCGACCCGGTGCAAGGCATCATAAAGAAAATCCTTTTCCAACAATTCCAGATAGTCGCCCGTCTAGGTCAATCAATATCCTGCCATAATTGGTCGGATCATCGAGATTGGTGGTCATGAGGGTCAGGGTGGCGGAAGAGGCGTTATGATAATCGAACATCTCCTGTAAGGTTTTTGGTTGGATGAGCGGCGTATCACCGCAGAGGATCATGACGGAGCCCTGTGTGTCGGACAGGGCCTGTTCTGTCATCAATACGGCATGGCCGGTACCCAATTGCTTTTTCTGGGTGACAAATTCGACAGGAAAGTCCTGCAGCGCATTTCGAACCTCGTCCTGCTGGTGGCCGACAATTACGATGGTGCGGGATGGACCAAGGGGAAGCACTGCCTTTACGACATGGTGTATCATCGGCGAGTAGAACACCTCGTGAAGGACTTTTGCCTTGTTTGACTTCATCCTGGTGCCTTTGCCGGCAGCAAGGATGAGGACCGTGAGCATTTGAGGGAATGACATGAAGGTACCTGTCGAAACGTTATTAAACTGTGGTGAAAAGAAGCTGTAAAATACCTGATCGTCCAGTCGAGCGTCAAGATTCCATTTGCAGGGTTCAGGATGAGGTCAACTGGGGTTTTTCTTCGTAGGCGTTTTTACCTCAGCGTTATTGCCTTGGCCATACGACTGGAAAAGATCTTTCATCCGAGTCATTTCTGAATCATTAAGGATTCTTGGCGTACCTATGCATTTGCAGCGCCAGTACAGTTCGGCGCAGAATTCAATTTCTTCAGCGATATGAAAAGCCTGAGCTAGATCTGAAGCTGCAGCAAGCAGCCCATGATTGGCGAGAAAGACTGCATTCCGTTGAGCCATTGCTGATACTGCATTGGTCCCGAGTTCTGCGGTGCCAAATGTCGCGTAGCTGGCGCATCTGACGCTGGGGCCGGCAAGGGCGATCATATAATGCAGCGCGGGCATATCCCAGCCCAGGCAACTTAAGACGGTACAGAAGGTCGAGTGGGCGTGAACGACTGCAGAGACATCAACGCGGTTTTCGTAAATGCTTTTGTGGAGTGGCCATTCTGAAGAGGGTTTTCTTTGTCCATCGATGATATTTCCTGAGAGATCCAGAACAACAACATCTTCTTGTGCGGTTTGATGAAAATCAAGACCGCTCGGGCTTATGGCTATGAGGCCTTGGTCCCGATTGAAAATGCTCAAATTGCCGCTGGTGCCTTTGGTGAGAGAGTGATCAATCAACTTCCTGCCATAGGATGCAATCATCTGGCGTTCTGAAGCGAGGGCGTGTGGCATTGTTGTTCCTTGAAGATTGGGAAACAGAAAGTCTATCGGCGTTTTTCTGGATAGAGAGAAAAAATACCTTCTGCGGAAGCGCTGCAGATACCCCTTTCGGTGATGAGAGCAGAAATAAGCCTTGCGGGAGTGACATCAAAGGCATAATTGGCGGCTCGGCTGTCAATCGGAGTAAGCAGAATGGTCTTGATTTCACCTTCATGAAGACCCTGGATATATCTCACTTCATCACCATCTCTTTGTTCAATTGGAATTTCTCTGATACCGTCACGAAGAGTCCAATCAAAGGTTGAGGAGGGGAGTGCGACATAGAAGGGAATATCGTTATCCTTGGCTGCGAGAGCCTTCAGGTAGGTCCCAATTTTATTGGCCACATCCCCTGTATATGTTGTTCTGTCTGTGCCAGTTATCACCATGTCAACCATCCCATGCTGCATCAGATGACCTCCAGCGTTGTCAGTCACAACTGTGTATGGAACCCCGTGTTGACCGAGTTCCCAGGCGGTGAGGCTGGCTCCTTGATTACGGGGGCGTGTTTCATCAACCCAGACGTGGATGTCAATACCTTGTTCAAATGCGGCATAGATAGGAGCAGTGGCGGTACCGAAATCAACAAATGCGAGCCAGCCGGCGTTGCAATGAGTGAGAACATTGACGGTTTGGCCATTCTTCTTAAGACTTATATCCTCAATTAGTTTTTTGCCGTGTTGACCGATTCGGCGGCAGAATTCTGCATCTTCGTCAGCAATTGCCTGGGCGGTATCAAGGGCGGTTTTTATAAAATCGTCGGGTGAGCCAATGAAGGTTTTCAGTGAGTCGAGAACGCGGTTAACGGCCCATTGCAGGTTAACGGCTGTGGGCCGACTGGCGGCGAGTCGCGATGCGTCAAGAATGACCGATTCAATAAACAAATCTGCTGATTTTCGCTGTGCCTCAAGACAGGCAAGATATACCCCGAAGCCTCCCGCGGTTCCAATCAGGCCAGCACCACGGACATGCATATCGGCAATCGCTCCAATGACATCATCCACCGAGTGGAGTGTTTCGATGAGAAATCTGTGGGGTAGTGAACGTTGATCGATTATCTGCAGTTGCCTTGGATTATTTTCATCAAGCCAGATTGTTCGATAGTGTTTGCCGTGTACATTCATGTGAGGGATAGGAATAGAGGTAGCAAATGAGAAAGTAATGCGGAAGGGAAGAGTGTTATCACATATTCTTGAATTTATAGAATAGCACAATACATCCTGTCAATTCGATTATCAAAGTAATCTTGAAAAGAAGATCGAAAATACACGGGAAGTACAGATCAAGAATATCCTCCCGCCAGGACGCAAGAAGCCCCTGCCGGTAGAGAACCGTGCAGGGGCTTGTTGGCAAGAAATTCGGCGGCGACCTACTCTCCCACATAGTCTCCCATGC
>JAIFKM010000216.1 GCA_020049575.1 Desulfobulbaceae bacterium | reverse complement strand
AGAACTCAACCAGCATGATACCTACAGCCATACCGTACAAGGTACCCATCCACCAGATATTCGAAGTGACATTGGGGTGCAGCATAACACCCAGCGGCATCCGCCATGGGTTTTCGATCTCCAGCCCAATGACAAGAAATGCGCCCAGCAGGGACATGATCGACATCCAGACCATGCGATTGGCCAGAGGGGCCAGATTATTTCCGCCGAAGACATGGCTGATCGCCGCCAGCAGACAGAGACCTGTCGAGATGATGGCAAAGTAGGCATATACCCCAATCAACATACCCCATGGCATTTCCCTGGTATTAGCAAAAGCATGTTCATGCCCGATGACCTGAGCGTAGATCCCTCCGCCGATTCCAGCCAGGATGAAGAGAAAGGTGGCCAGCAGCAGATAATTGTCCATTGGGCGAGCCGCCGAGATCATGGAAGGAAAGGTTAAGGTGCCGTTCTGTTTCATTGTATCCTCCTACAGTAATAATAATTTTAAACTTCAGAAATCTTCTAGACTTCAGCGCAACTGGAAGTGTACGGCCTCATGGAAGCTTTCAGGCTCCGCCACCCCTCGTTCTTCCGCCGGCAGGCTGAAGAGAGCCAGGACCACGATGGGGGCCGCGAAAGGACCGAGGAGCAGAAACATCACAAGAGTGACCGAGAACCAACAGACCTCCGCAACCTGGCGCTTGTGGCTGATGATCATCTGCCGTATATTGATCTTGTTGTCTGCTGATGACTTACTTATATGCAGTGCTTTCATGACCTACCTCCCGTCTTGTTGAAGAAGCTATTAGTTAAGCTACTTCTTAAACAGCAAGAGCCATGCCATCAGCAGGTACAACTGAAAATATAATTTTCAATCTATCTATCTCATTATATTTTAATGATATTTTACTAATCACTTAAACACCGGCCAGAAATGAGCCTACACAGAACCTCCCCTCTTGGGCGCGATTAGCGTCTTTTCCCCTAATAACTGTGGGCGCAGAATACGCCCTAAGGACAATTACCTATCATGTTGATATTTAACATGTTTTCACTTATTCTAGTTGCAGCCAGCCAATTTCAGCAGCAAACGGAACGCATGAAAGCAGCCATCTTGTAAGATTTTCAGTTAATTTTTCAATTACTTATACAAATTCACAAACAAGCTGGGCGCAAAATGCGCTCAAAGGGGAGGGAAACTAGGATGCAGCTGGCGGAAAATGCGCCCTCAAGATGAATCTTCAATACAATATGTGATAAATCTCGTGGCGGACAGGCAATCAAGGGATATGCCGAGGACCTTGATAGACAAAATCCTCAGCAATATTCCCCTGAAAATATTGGCAGGGAAGTAATCGTTATAACTGCTTCATCACTTGAAGCGTACTTTCAGCTTCCACGAAAACCTCTTCATTCTACAGTCATACTCATCAGAGCAGCAGACAGGTGCAACATCAGCCAACCCTATAGACGGTCAGGACGCGCTCCTGTTCGTCTGCTGTTGCATATAATTGTCAAGAGCAGCTTGCAGGGTATACACCGCTAAGGTAGCACAGTGTTCTTCTTCTTTCGGGAAGGTACCTATCATCCGCAGAACATCCTCACCGGTGATCTCGCAGAGTTGGTCAGGGTTCCTGCCGGTGGCCATCTCCGCCGTAAAAGAACCGCAAAGTGCGCTGGAACCGCAGCCATCCGTGAAATAACTGGCCTTTTCAACCACGCCGTCTTTAAATTTCAGATAAATTTCCATGGTATCACCGCAGTTTCCCGTGATCCGGGCAAAACTGTCGGCATCGGACATCCGGCCATTATATCGTGTCTTGCGCCAACGCTCAAAGCCGATATCGCCAAACACCTTGCGGGTCTCAACAAAGACCTCCTGCTGGATTCGGCCGACAATGGCCTCAAATTCCTCATCGTTCATTGACTGCTCTCCTCTTCTCTCATTGAAGCAGTTCTGTTCTCCTGCGGATTTTCAACCGGCAGGAGAGCTCTTTCACCAATGTCCTTCGGCATTCGCTGCTTGCGTATACGTAACTTCACCGTTCAGAAAAGCCTCGATTGCCTCTGCAACCGTTCCCGAAACGTCGCTGCCTACCTTTATGCCGGCTGCTTCAAGGGTGCGGAAGGCATTCGGACCGCAAAAACCGGTGAGCAGGACTTCAGCCCCTCGGTCGGCTATCATGGTGGCCGCCTGAATGCCAGCACCCTTGAAGGCGTTGACATTTTCCTTGTTATCAAGAACCTCTATCTTCATGTCTTTGGTATCAACAATCAGAATATAGGCAGCCCGGCCGAACCGGGGATCTACCTCTGAGGCGAGTTTCGTGCCTTTAGCTGTAACTGCAATCTTCATAGCATCCTCTCATCGCGGTTGTCTTACTTGTTGCCGCCGCCGCAGACCTGATTATCAGAAATCACCGAAAGCTTGCCGGCAATCAGATCGTTGACAACCGGCCGAATTTCCGCCCGCTGGTCCTCATGATACACCGTGATGCCCACTCCGCGGAAGCCCATCAGGGGTCGCATGCCGATACCGCCGACGATCAGGGCATTTACCTTGTGCTCAGCCAGCAGATTGACCGGCACCATGCATCCCCCTTGCATGTGCTCGACATTTGCGATGGTCGAGACCTCCATGATTTGTCCATCCTCGAGATCAACGAAGGTGAAGACATCGCAGTGACCGAAATGCCCAGCTCGTATACCGTCCAAACCACCTTGTCCTTCCGAGGGAATTGCAATGCGTACTCGTGCCATGTTACTGTTCTCCTTTTTACTTTTGATTTATTTGAATGATCGAATGCCAAAGCTGTTCATGGCTTGAGAGCTGAGGATGGCATCCCAGACCTCCCGCACCGCCGTGGCAATATGTGAATCCTGCTGGTATTCAATAACGGTCTGTTCGACAATCATCGCCCTGGTGAACAAGGGATCAAAGGGTACTCGACCGACAACCGTCATCTTTCGCCGTCGCGCCTCTTCTTCCATCTTCTCCGTCATCTCCAGATTGAGATCGAACTTGTTGACGCAAAAGAGACACGGGACCTTGAAATGGGTGGCCAGATCCGCCAGACGGCTCATGTCATGCATGCCCGACACCGTCGGCTCAACAATGAGAGCCAGGGCCGTGGCCCCGCCGATTGCGGCAATGACCGGACAGCCGATACCGGGAGGGCCATCGGTGATAATCAGCTCAAGCCCCTTCTCTTCCGCCAGCCTCTTAGCTTCCTGGCGGATACAGCTCACCAGTTTGCCGGAATTCTCTTCGGCGATGCCGAGACGGGCGTGGACCATCGGCCCCACCCGGGTATCCGAGACGAACCACTGGCCGCATTTCTGTACCGGAAAATCTATAGCCTTCTCGGGACAGAGATCGACACACACCCCGCAACCCTCGCAGCCTATTTCAGCAACCTGAAAATCCTCGCTGATGGCCTCAAAGCGGCAGAGCTCCCGACACAGACCGCAGCGACTGCAAAGATCAGCATTTATAATGGCCTTGCCGCCACCCATAAAATCCACTGTTCGCCTGACCTCCGGTTTCAGCAGGAGATGCAGATCGGCTGCATCGACGTCTGCGTCGCAGAGCAGATTATTACTGGCCAGAGAGGCAAAAGCGGCAGTCAGACTGGTTTTGCCGGTCCCTCCTTTGCCGCTGACTACAACAAGTTCTCTCATAGCGATTCCCTCCTCAGTTTTTCTGCGACAATCTCCATCTGTATCTGCTGAAAAAGCTCAGTGAATTTCTGTCGCCACTCAGGCATCGCCTCAACAATCGCAAGGCCTTTCGAATAGACTTCAGCAATCCTCCGATCAAAGGGAATTTCCATGAGAATTGGTATTTTTTCCTGTCGGGCGTATTCCCAAACTTGGCCATCACCCATGTCAGAGCGGTTGATCACCAGCCCACAGGGAATACCGAGAAGCCGCACTGCGCCGACAGCCAGTTGCAGATCATGCAGACCAAAAGGTGTCGGTTCGGTGACCAGCAAAACAAAATCTGTTCCGCGCATGGCCGCAATTACAGGGCATGAGGTGCCAGGAGGGGCGTCGATAATTACCGTCCTGTCAAGATCGGCATACGACCGGACCTTTTTAATAAGCGGCGGCGACATTGCCTCACCGACCCGGAGCCTGCCCTGGATCATCTCGACGCCGGAACCTTCTCCCCATTCGACTACGCCCAGTTCCCGTTTTCCCTCTCGTATCGCCCCGTCGGGACAAACCACGAGACACCCCTCACAACTGTGGCACAGATTTTCAAATACAAGGACCTTTTGGCCCACCACGGCTATAGCTCTATACCTGCATATTTCCGCGCATTTACGACAAAAAGTGCACCGCTCCTGATCCACTTCAGGAATAAAGGTAGTAACCGTCTCACTCCTATTGATATGGGGATGAAGAAAGAGATGGGCATTGGGCTCCTCAACGTCGCAGTCAAGAAGGGTACAGGCATCGCCCAGGCTTATGGCCATATTTGTCGAGACGGTAGTCTTGCCGGTGCCGCCTTTGCCGCTTGCAACGCTGATGATCATTTTTCAGCTCCCTTTTCCACCCGCCTGGTAAACAGACTAGCCAAGGCCTCAACCTTCTGCAGGAGAACTTCAGCATCAGCACCGGAGGGATTGGGCGGAAGCTGCATCAGCACCCCCAGCCCTTCTGTGGCCTCGTGAAAATCATCATGGCTAAGATTGCTGACCATCGCACAGTTGATAGTTGGTCGAACACGCACCAATTGTGTGACAAACTCAACCGGCGTCATATCCGTCAATTCTTCTCCGACCACCACCAGATCAACTGTATCTCGTTCAGCCGATTTCAAGCCATCCGCCGCCGAATCAACGTGCAGCAGTTCAATATCGTTCTTCTGCCACAAACCAGCCGCAAACCTGGCCAGACTTTCATGTTCCCTGCTGGCCAATAAAATACTCAGCATTCTGTTCTCCATCATTTATCCTGTTGTGTACCGATTTCCAGCATCTTGACCTTGTTCATCAGTCTATCGAGAAGTTTTTGATTCTCCTCTTTTTCAGCCAACGACAGGAGAGGGGTCTCTGTGCTCATGGGTGAGCCGGCTGCAGTATCCGCGCCAGCGGGAGGATTGGCAGGATTTCTGTTCAAGGCGCAGCCGGGGTTTCCCTGCCTCTGCCCCTGCCCCAGCCCCCGTCCTCTTCCCTGGCCACAACCGATTCCCTGACCGCTTCCCTGCCGACCAGTCGTCCCGTCAACACTTCTTCGACACATCCCTCTGCCACCACCGGCAGGCAATCCTGAGCCGTCCGACCCCTTGCGATTCATACCCGGCATAGTCTATCCTCCTGATACATCATGTTTTCTCTCATCCGCAGAATTATGCATCACCCGTTCTCATCTTTCTCTGAGAAACTGGACACTCCAACATCCTGCAGCGCCCTTTACATCTGCATCCCGGCATGGCAAAAGCCGCAACTGATCCTCTCCGGGCCAGAACTGCGAGAATCGTTTCGACGTCTCCGGCGACAAAAGGCAGAAGCTCGATACCGAGGTCCTCGATGCAATGGGCCGGTTCCTGGGAAACCGCGCCGCAGACCAGAACTTTTACTCCGTTTTGGACCAGGAAACGCAACATATTGGCGAGAGATTCAGCTTCGAAATGCTGGTATCTCCTGTTCACTATCTGGTCCTGATCTATTTCGGCAACCAACAGCGTCCGCGCACAGTCAAGTACTGGCGAGACCCGGTCACCCCAAACAGTCATGGCGATGTTCATGGCTGTCTCTCCCTTTTTATATTTAGCATATGCACAGCAAGCGCCATGCCAACCACTGCAGGAGATTAAGAAAATCTTTTTTTAATAAGTATATCGAGAGTATGGAGGGTGCATCGAACAATGAGCCGGCAAAGAAACAGCAAGAAAGAGTCGCAAATATGCGACCCATAAGAAAGCAGAACATTGCAGACAGTCGCAATAATGCGACTGTATTTAAGATTTTTTCAAGACCGAGCGGCCGTCTCCGGGAGGCAGCTCTATGCCTAGTCGGCGGAGTTTACGAAACAAGGTGCTCTTGTGCATTCCCAACTCCTCGGCGGCCATCCGGCGATTGTAATTATTGCGCCTGAGAGCCTCGAGGATGACCCGTTCCTCAGCGGAACCGACTGCCGCATCAAGAGAAACCAAAGGGCTACCGAAAACAGCCGGGCTATCGGCCGGTACGTGAGATGAGGCAACGAGAGAAAAAGGGAGATGCCGCACACCTATCGTCCCTTCGGAGCAGAGGACAAAGGCATGTTCGATAACATTTTCCAACTCCCTGATATTACCTGGATAGGCATGGGACATGAGCACCGCCAGGGCCTCATTGTCGATACCAGTGACGTTTCGATCCTTGAGCCGGTTGAGCTTGGCAATGAACTTTTCAACGAGGATGGGGATATCTTCGCTGCGTTCCCGCAGTGGCGGCAGTTTCAGGTGGATGATATTGATGCGGTAAAAGAGATCGCGCCGGAACATGCCCTCACCGACCATCCGGGAGAGATCCCGGTTGGTGGCGGCAATGACCCTGACGTTGACCTTCTGGCTCTTCACTGCACCGAGCGGCGCAAATTCCCTCTCTTCCAAAACGCGCAACAGTTTGACCTGGAAGGAAGCACTGGTATCACCCATCTCATCGAGAAGGATGGTCCCCCCTTCCGCCTGCACAAAGATACCGGGCTTGTCCTTCTCCGCCCCGGTAAAGGCCCCGGCCTTATAACCGAACAATTCCGACTCCAGCAGGGTATCCGGCAGGGCACCGCAATTAATCCCGATAAACGATAGGTCCCGCCGATTTGACAGGTTGTGGATGGCCCTGGCCAGGAGTTCCTTGCCGGTCCCGGTTTCACCCTCAATGAGTACAGTGCTTTCGCTCAGCGCAACCTGTTCAAGAATGCCGAAAATATGTTTCATCGTCTTGCTGCGGCTGATCATATCGCCCATCTGCACACTACCGCTCAGCTCCCGGCGCAATTCCTCGACCACGCTGACATCGCGAAACGTCTCGACACCGCCGAGGACCACATCATCGGCATTTTTCAACAGGGCGGTAGAGACCGAGATAGGGATGCGCTTCTTATCCTTACTGATGATATATGTCGATGAGCTTACAAACGATTTTCCTTCCTTCATGGTCCTTTTCAAGGCACAATCGCCTTCGCACATATTCGAGCGAAAGACCTCCCAGCAAAAACGACCTATGGCCTCTTCGCGGGGAACCCCGGTAATCTCCTCGGCCGCTCGGTTGAATGAGGTTATCCGCCATTCATGATCGACGGTAAAGACCCCGTCCGAGATGCTTTCGAGGATGATCTCGTTGGCATTACTGGAAATAGTGCTTTTCTGCGATGCCTTCATGACACTCCTGCCCCGCTGTTCAATTATCCGACCTGCGAGCCGGGCTGACACCCGGTTCAGATCATTAAGAGCTTACCCTACTGAGGTAAATAATTCTCATGAAATATGTGCAAATACACACATTGTGGTATTGCCTTCATCCTGAAAACAATTAACATGATACCTTATAATAAAACTGATCAAGTGGTTTATCCATGGCCACGTCTCCCCCCAGAAGAGGTAAAGTATGTCGAAAAAAGTGTTGATCATTGGTGCAGTCGCCCTCGGCCCGAAAGTGGCATGCCGGCTTAGAAGACTCGATCCGGAGGCCGAGATCACACTCATCGACCGAGATAATCTCATTTCCTACGGAGGCTGCGGTATTCCTTATTATGTCGGGGGAGATATAAGTGACATCGAGGAATTGTATTCAACCACCTCACATGCCGTTCGCGACGCGGCATTTTTTGAAAACTGCAAAGGAGTGAAGGTTCTCACCCGGGTTGAGGCCAGGGAAATCAAGCGGCGCGAAAAACAGGTCAGGGTCTGCCATCTGGATACCGGCGAAGAGGAGCTCCTGAGCTACGACAAACTGGTGCTTGCAACTGGCGCAAGAGCTGTACGGCCGCCTTTTCCGGGTGTTGATCTTCCCGGAGTCTTCACTGTATCCGACCTGCATGACGCCGAAACCATCAAGTCGTTGATGGCCAAGGGGAGCGTTGGCAAGGTAGCCGTCATCGGTGCTGGAGCAATCGGCTTGGAAATCACTGAGGCCATGACCGACCTCTGGGGTATCGAGACCACGCTTATCGAAATGGAAGACCAGGTCATGCCTACCCTGCTCGGCAAATGCATCGCCCGGGTAGCCGCCAAAGAAATGGAGAAGCATGGTGTCGATCTGCTGCTGGAGGCAAGGGTGCATGAGATTTCAAGGATCGAGCCGACCGGCAAGCTTCTGGTCAACACCTCGAAGAGGGCCCTGGAAGTCGACATGGTGATACTCGCCGCCGGAGTCAGGCCAAACACCTCATTGGCCCGAGATGCCGGCCTGTCGATAGGGCGCTCAGGAGGAATCAGCGTTGACCGGCGGATGCGAACCAGTGATCCGGATATCTACGCGGGAGGAGACTGCGTCGAGGTACGCAACTTGATCAGCGGCGAGAACATGCTCATGGCCCTGGGTTCCCTCGCCAACAGACAGGGACGGATCATAGCTACTAATATCAGCGGAGGACAAAGTCATTTCAAAGGGACGGTCGGCACCTTCTGCATTAAAATCTTCGATCTGGGTGTGAGCAAAGCAGGCCTGACATACAGACAGGCGAAAGAAACCGGCTTCGACCCGGTATATGCAGTTGTTGCCCAGGCAGATCATGCCCATTTCTATCCAAGTTCAGAACTCATCTATATTTCCCTGCTGGCGGACAAGAAGTCTCGAAAGATTCTGGGAATCGAGGCGGCGGGTAAAAATGGTGTGGCTGTAAAGGCCAGGGTGGACACCGTTGCCGTTCTCCTCCAGCATGGTCTGGATGTTGATGAAGTATGCTGCCTGGAAACAGCATATGCACCGCCGTATGCTTCGGCGATGGACGTGATCAATAATGCCGGCAATGTCCTCGACAATATTCTGGCGGGCTTCGACCGGCCCATTGACGCTGCAGACTTCCTTAACGAGTTTGCCCATCATAAAACCAGGGTCCTGGATATCCGGGGAGAAAAGGAAGCGGCGCCGTTCAAAGAAAAATACGGCGAGAGTTGGCTGAACATCCCCCATGAGCAATTGCGCCGCAGGGTCGGGGATATTCCCGCGGATGAACCATTCTTTCTTCTCTGCGACACCGGACCGCGCGCCTATGAGACCCAGATATTTCTCAGCTCCAAGGGAATCACCCATACACGGCTCATCCAGGGCGGTTTTGCGATGATCAGGGCCACCGACCCGGAGTTCATCTAAGAGACAAACCGGACTGACAGAAAACGCGAAAAGGGCTGGAGTAACTCCAGCCCTTTTCGCAACTCCATTTGCACTTCAACACACTCACTCTTTGGCATGTCCTCCAGCGGCGGCGGCCGTGCCGCCTTCCAGCCTGGCCTTACCGCGGACCCCTATGTGACAGGCAGTACAGCGCTTGTTAGAGGCAAATGCCGTCGAGCCGTCGTGACAGGCACCGCAGTAGCCGCCGTTATACAGCGTTTCCATGGTGAAATCATCTTTCTCCTGGGCTGCACCAGCCTCCATGGTGAACAGGTCGTCATGGCACGAATCGCAGCTAAGTTCATTGGCCTGGGTGTGAATTTTATGGTCGAAGACCACGCTCTTCACAGGTTTATCCCAGATAATCGGAGCCTCAGGCCCGTACGTATCCTCGTCGTAGGGCTCTGCGGCCTTCTTTTCTTCTGCCGCCATCAGCCATGCGCCAGACAACAGCAGAACACCAAGGACTACTGCAAACATACTCTTTTTCATATTTTTCTTCTCCCGTGAATCAACATCGCTCATCTTGCCGCCTGATCGTCATACGCACGCATCCCGGACAGTAGAAGCGAGCTGGAATACCAGTAAACCAGTAATCAACCTTAGACATTCACATAATAAATATTCGGCAGTGCTCCCGTTTCCGGACGAAGGACCCAGATTACCGTCTCAGGGGCGTGCAGCAGTTCATAAACCCGACTCTTGGGATCGGAAAGATCACCGAAGACACGCACATCTGCCGGACAGGCCTCGGAACAGGCTGTAGTCTTTTCACCTTTTGACAAACGGCTTTCCCAGCAGAAATCGCATTTATCCACGGCCCGTGTTTCTTCCTTGAAATACCTGGCATTGTAAGGACAGGCCGTCATACAGGTCTTGCAACCGATGCAGCGCGCGGGATTCATAACAACAATGCCGGTCTTCTCATCCTTCCAGGTAGCAGTAGTAGGACAGACACGAACGCAAGGCGGCCGATTGCAATGATTGCACAATACAGGCATAAAGATAGTCTCATGGCCGCCATTGGCGATTGCCCTGCGCCTCTCCAGGATTGTGGTGCGGAAACCATAGACCGGGACACCGTTGGTCTTCACGCAGGCATCCTTGCACCGTTCACAGTCTATGCAGAGTTTCTCTCTGATAACCATCGTATAGTGTGGGCTGTAGGGATATTTCCCTGGCTCAGGCACAAGATCCGCTGCCTCCGCTGTGCGAACCGAGGTCAAGGACAAGACGGTACCACCCAGATAGACACCTGTAACTGCCAGTCCCAATCGCAGAAAATTGCGACGTTCGGCGGATGGCAGAGTCTCCAGGTTTTCACTCTTCAATTTCTCCAAATCATCAATTCTCATGCTCGTACACTCCAAGTTAATATCTCGCATTTCCCTGTCTGACGACAAATTGTACTCTCATCATCAATTTTCATCCAGCCAGCCCCGGTCAATCAGCCCCGACATAAGTGCTCTTCGAAGAAATGCCCGTGGGACTGCTCCGCACTCTGAACAAAGAGAATGACACAAAAGGCGAAACCGCTCTAGCCTAGCTGAATCATTCAACCCTTGTGCTTGCCGGACATGCTTGCATCCAACAGCCTTTCCAGAATATCCCTGCCGCTCATTCTTTGTTCATTGACGTGACTCTTTGCACAACATACACATGAAAGATAAAATCGTCGTTGTGCCACATCTGACATCAAGAGCAGAAAGAAGGATCAGGCATGGAAAACGATGACAAGATTTCAATATGTGCATCAGATCCCCAAGGCTCAATCACAGGCAATAGACAACTATAGACCACCATTTTCAACAATAAAAAACCCATAGCTTGACGAGGCAACTCTCTTTATATACTACAAATGTCCACAATGAGGACATTTAAGACAGAGGTATTTAATTAAATTCTTTATTTAAAACTCTTACATTTGGCCGCAGTGGCTGTCAAGATGTTTTCTCAAATAGCCAAATTTCCTGCAATTGCAAGATATTCTCTTTTACAATCAGGCACATAAGCAAAATAACAAGCAAACAGCAAGAAAAGCAATACGTAAATAATTAGAATTCATCATGATTTCAGTATTTTCAGCAAATCGCACCAGTTATAACCAGCAGATCGACACGTCAACCGCACAAACATTATGACCTGTCAGCACACATCGCACAAACACCTATCACCTTAATGAGAGTCGTATAATGTGACAGGCGTTTTGTTCAGACGGTCGTTGGTTTTTTACAACATATTTCAGTCTGACCTCCTCACGTGGTGGAAAGGGAGGGGCAGGATTTGCCGAGTCACTCCTTCATGCCAGACATGATGGTTGCCCGCCTGCAGGGTATCGGCCTCGAGTGGACCGGAACTGCCCGCGGCATAACCAACAGGCCTGGCTGCCACCGCACGCAGGTGGTCAATATAATGCCAACTGGCCTCAATCCAGTCCCAGCGAGGGAAGATATTGCGCTCACCCAGCATGACATTGCGCAGAATAGCCTCATAGGCCTCGGGAGTGTTTGGGCCAAAGTGGCAATGGTGACAGAAATCCATCAAAACTGATTCGGTTCGCCCCGACTCGCCCGGGCTCCGAACGTTAAACGCCAGGGCGATTCCTTCGTCCGGCTGGATTCTGATGATAATTGTATTGGCCGCCACCGGCCCGAAGATGGCCGCAGTGTCAGCCGATTGCCTCAACACCAGCCGGATCTCGGCGAAACGCCTGCCCAACCGCTTGCCGGTTCGCAGATAAAAGGGCACTCCCCGCCAGCGCTCCGTGTCGATCAACGCTCTGAATGCCACATACGTCTCGGTTGTCGAGTCAGCCGCCACTCCCGGCTCCTGGCAATACCCCGAGACCCGATCCCCGTCGACCTCACCTTCGAGATACTGGCCCAAAACTACATCCTCCCTGGCCACAGGCTCCAGCTGCCTGATGACATTCACCGCCTCATCACGCAAAGATTCCGGATTGGGCGATTTGGGCGTCTCCATGGCGACAAAAGCCAGGAGTTGGAGCAGGTGGTTCTGGACCATATCCCTGACAGCCCCGCTCCGGTCATAATATCCCGCCCGCTTTTCAACGCCGAGGGTCTCGCTGACGGTTATCTGCACATGGTCAATCGACTTGCTGTCCCAGGCGGAGGCAAAGAGCGTATTGGCAAAGCGCAGGGTGAGAATATTCTGCACCAGCTCTTTTCCGAGATAATGATCAACCCTGAAGATCTGCTCTTCGTCCAGCACGGACCTGATACTGGCGTTGAGCTCGGCTGCAGAACGTGCGTCTTCGCCAAAGGGTTTTTCAAAAACCACCCGCAGCCAGCCTGTCTGCTCCTGCAAGGTCGAGAGCAATCGGGCCGTGCCCTGAAAAACCCGGGTAGGCAGAGCCAGATAAACCAGGCTATTCCCGGCACAGGCATATCGCTGGCGAATTCCGGCTATGCAGCTTTGAAAGTCATCGGCCAAGACCGATTCAAGATCCATCCTGTGATATTCAATTCTCTCAGCAAGACTTTGCCAGACCTGGGAATTGAGATTGTCGACGGAACCGTTGATATCAAGAGACTGCAGGAACTCCTCGCGGGAATAATCCTGACGCCCCAGACAGACTATGGGAGTGCAGCGCGTAAGAAGCTTTTTCCGCTCGAGATGATACAGGGAAGGTATCAGCTTGCGCCTGGTCAGGTCTCCCGTAGCACCGAAAATAATCACCATCTGGGATTCGACGAGGCTTTTCACGGGCACCCCTCCTGATCTGTGATGATATAATGCTGAGGTAGAAGTCGAAGGATTTTGGCGGGGCAATCCTGTACCGGAATTGCCTCATCGAAGAGACGACAAAGCGCATTCCTCTTCTCGGAACCGAAGAACAGTCCCACCCCGACCTGTGCTCGCAACAAAAGCCTGATTGAGGCCGTCATTCGGCCTGCAGGGGGTTTGGGAGCGTCCCGCAGCAGGAGAAAATCCTCCGTATCAGACTCAGGTTCGTGATACCCGGGAAAGATTGCGGCGATATGACCATCCTCGCCGCAGCCGACCAGAACTATATCGAATCTCCCTCCCAGATCCGCCAGTTCCCGGTGATAAGCCTCCACTCCTGCTTGTTCTTGGTCGGGGGTGAAGATAAAGGGATGCATCGACGGAAAGGCAACGATATCCTGCAGGTTCTCTTCGACAACCCTAAAATTGCAATCCGGATGCCCTTGCGGCACAAGGCGTTCATCCACCATAAAGATATGCACCCTTTCCCAATCGACATTTTCCCGGGCAAGACATCGAAAGACGCCTCCGACACTTCTCCCACCGGGCACAGCCAGCACTACCTGCCTCTGGCGAGTCAACGTGTCCTGGATATTTTCCGCCAGTATCCAGGCCGCTTTCCCTTCCAGACTCTGCCGATCCCCCCTGATGATCATGTCGTACCCCCTCGTTAAAAGTCTATTCCCCTGTTATAATAATAAAAGTTGACTCAGGTCGGAACAGTCCGCCATTGAAGTCACTATCTGTTGCTTTTAGAATGAAAAATCCTGTTCGTCACGCTATGTTATGATGCAGTTTAGATATTTTTTCAAGCTCATAAGCCGGCCGCAGACATGCACCAGGGCCCGGTAATACTTTAATCCGCCTTTGATTTTGATGACCACACATCCAGAACACTCGACAACAGATCACCTGGCCCTGCATGCTGTAACCGGATATCACCTGTTCAGCAACTGCATGCCCCGTTCAGCCTGGCTGGCTATAGGCAGAGGTCTCGGTGATTTTCTCTATCTTTTCGCAAAAAAACACCGGCGTATTGCCGAGGCCAACCTGCGCTTTGCCTATGGTCAGGAGATCAGTGAGAATCAAATCCGCAAGATTGTCCGCAATAATTTCCGGCAGTTCGGCATGATTGGCCAGGAATTCCTCAAATTCAAGCAATCTTCGGCTAAAACGGCAGAATATGTCGACAGCATGGTAGACGTAGAGGGAGAGGAGCACCTTCTTGCGGCCAAGGAAAAGAGCAAATCGGTTATCCTCCTCGGTGCCCATTTCGGCAACTGGGAGATGGGCCATCTCTATTATGCCAGGCACTATAACCGCCTCAACTTCATAGTCCGCCGCATCGACAACCCGCTTGTTGAAAATATCAGATATCGCTACAACACCGATCTCGGGGTGAACATCATCTACAAAAACAAAGGACTGAAGGAGGCCATTCAGCACCTCAGACAAGGTGAAGACCTGGTAATCTTCGCTGACCAGAATGCCAATCGTCAGGAGGGAATTTCCTCTCATTTTTTCGGCCACCCGACCACCTCTCTCTATATCGCTCCCAGCCTGGCCCAGAAATACAAGGTGCCACTGGTACCGATGTTCACCGTCCGGGAAAAGGATCCGCGACGGCATCGCATCGTTTTCCTGCCGGAGGTGCCGATCGAGCACGGCGAACTGAAAGAGGATATCGAGACCCTGACGCGCAGGCAGAACGAAAGACTCGAACAGATCATCACCTGCTATCCGGATCACTGGCTGTGGTTCCACCGGAAATGGAAGATTGATTACCCCGAGATCTACCGCTGACAACAGGAATCTCACCTGAAACAGGAACGGGGCGTCTCCCTCCTTCCGGAAGACGCCCCGTTCTGCGATATAACCAGTCTTTCAAGGCCTCAGGTTCAGACGATTTCCCCCGGTTTGCAGAGACCACTTGCATCCGGCGCAACCCGTCCGCAGCTCTGGCAGGAGTATTTCATCGCCGCCATCTTTTCTTTGCAGATATGGTTGGTACCAACATCCGACTGGTTGCAGTACGAACAAGAAATTTTTTCCTGGGTGGGGTTACAGAGATGACCAGGATCATCCGCCATCGCCCCGCATGTCTTACATGTATGTGCCATAACGATTCTCCTTAGATGAACAGAATGGTATGATGGGAGCTGCCTGCCAGTGCCCCCACGACGACGCCCTTTGCAGGATATTGCGCCCCGGTTCTTTGGAGACGAAACAAACCTTGAAGGGAAAATCAGCCAATTACCGGCTGCAACCGCCTTCTGTTAAAATAAGAAAGACTCTCAACATGTCAACACCGACTGCTGTGAATCAGTCTATCAGGCGTTGATGCCTGCTGGAAAATCACCTTTTTACAGAAATCAGGGGATACTCTACCAGCCGAAGAGTATTTCCTGCCGAACATTACGGACGTTCGCCACACCGGTCAGGAGCATCGCCTGCACCAGCTCATTTTTCATGGCTTTCAGCAAAAAAGCGACACCCTCGCCACCGCCGCCGAAGGCCCCGATCACAAGCGGGCGGCCGACAAGGACCGCCTCGGCGCCCAGAGCAAGATACTTCAGGACATCGGCCCCCGAGCGGATACCGCCATCGGCCAGGATGGTCATCCGCCCCTTGACCGCCGCCGCGATATCGGGCAGGACATCCGCCACGCCAGGGGTGCTGTCCAACACCCTGCCACCGTGGTTTGAGACGACGATTGCTGCAGCCCCGGCTTCAACCGCCAGTTCTGCCTCATCAACCGTCATGATACCTTTGAGGATAAAGGGAAGTCTGGTGGCTGCGATGATCTCCCGCAGTTCATCGATCGTCTTCGGCCCAACCGGTTGGCCTTTCAGGGCCATGGTGACAAGACCGGCGCCATCGATGTCCATGCCGACTGCCGGCACGCCAGCCGCTTCGGCTTTGCCGAGAAGCCGAAGAATCTCCTGCTGGGCCCGGGGTTTGATGAAGGGGATTCCCCGACCTTCCATCTTTGTGATCGAATCGATACCGCTATCAAACATCACCGGATCAGCGCCATCACCAGTCATGCCGAGTGTCCCGGCCTGCCTGGCGCCATCGATCATATGATCAGTGAATTCTCCTTCGGTCATGCCTCCGCCAAAATTGTAGGAGACACCGGTCATCGGCGCTGCGAGTATCGGCATGGCAAGTTCCAGACCAAACAGAGAACAGCGCGTATCGACCTCTTTGACCGCGTGAATGGTCCGCATATTCAACCGCCATTCTGCCAGGGCCTCGATATTGGCAGTAAACGAACTGCCGCTGCCGACGCCACCGATCCCCGGCACCTCTCCCGCGCAGACAACGCCATTACAGCTTGGGCAAACGCGACAATAGCCCTTGAGCCTGTCCTTTGCCGCGGCCCTCAGTGATCTCAGATCCATCATATCCTCCAAACATGTGATGCATGATATTTCACCGACCTGGAGCCGGCGCTTCCTCCCTGAGAATACAACATAGGTGGACTCTGGGAACAGGGAAATCCGCCTCTTTTACTATTCATTGGACACTCCGACCGGACGTATGTTAAACAAGGCCCATTATCGCCAACAGTCAGCGGCAGGCGAAAAAGAGCGCGCCCGGCCCCCTATGGTCCGGCTGTCCCACCCATCCATTCAGAATCCACGCACGAGGTTGAATACCATGAAAGTATTCGTTTCCGGCTCACTGGCCTACGACAGAATAATGAACTTTCCGGAGTACTTCTCCGACCATATCCTGCCCGATAAAATTCATGTTCTCAACGTCTGCTTCCAGGTGGACGGAGTTACCGAGAACTATGGCGGAACGGCCGGCAACATCGCCTACGCCCTGACGTTGATGGGAGAGAAGCCCCTGATCACCGCCACTATCGGCAGCGACAACCATAAGTATTTTGAATGGCTAGAAAAGAATAACATTGTCAGGGACGGAATCAAGGTGATACCACAGGAACTGACAGCAGGGGCCTATATCACCACCGACAAGGCCGACAACCAGATAACCGGTTTTAATCCCGGCGCCATGAAATTTTCTTCCGAATTTGATTTCACGGGCATTGATCCCAAAGAAACCCTGTTCCTCGTCTCACCCGGCAACCTCGACGACATGATACGCTACCCCCGCCACTGCCAAAGCGCAGGCATTCCCTACATCTTCGATCCCGGACAGGCCCTGCCGGTGCTGCAGGCCGAGGATCTGCTGTCGGCAATCACCGGGGCAAAGATCCTCATCGTCAACGATTATGAGTTCGATCTCATTCTCGATAAAACCGGCCTCAAAAAGGAAGAACTCCTCGGCAAGGCCGAAACCACCATCATCACGCTCGGTGAAGCAGGTTCCATGATCTACGGCTCAGCGGGCGAGAAAAAAATCCCAGCCTGCCCGGCGCGGCAGGTATTGGATCCCACCGGTGCCGGCGATGCCTACCGGGGAGGCCTGATCAGCGGCCTGATACAAGGTCAAAACATCGAGGAGAGCGCCCTACTTGGCAGCGCCTGCGCCTCATTTGCCGTTGAGTGCTACGGCACCCAGGTCTATCATTTCACTCCCGGAGAATTTGAGAAGCGCCTGCAGTCCCTTAAATAATCTCGTTTCGCCAAGCCGGGATTGCACTCAATAAAGCCGGCCTGGCGAAACATTTGGGAAGCATTGCTTTGCTGAAATCGAGCAGAGAGACTGTCTTTATCCCTTTTTCAGCTTCTGCAGGGCCTGCTCTGCGGCAATGGTGATAGGTTCCGCACTCGGTTCGGACGAGATATCCGGATTGCAGGCGGAAGTGAACGTCGTGAGTTCGGAAATTGTTTTTCCACCCAGGATAAATGCGGTAACTGCATCAATTTCCCGAGCAGGCGCAATGGACTGACTCACTATCTGGCCGCCTATAAGTTTCTGCGTCTCTTTATCAAAGACCAGTTTCAGCTTCCATGGTTTCATTCCCGGGATCATGCCATGCTTGCTCCGCGAGTCGACGACCGCACTCACAGTCGCAAAGCCCTCTTTTATGGCATTTTCCTCAGTAAAGCCGGTAGCGGTGATGGTCATGTCAAACATTTTGCACCCACCTGCATCCAGCACTCCAGGAAATTCAATATCGTACCCGGCAAGCCTTTTGGCTGCCAACCTTCCCTGAACTACCGCAGGTCCCCTGAGTTGTCCCGGTGTCGGTTTTTTGGTGATGAAATTGAATTTTTCCACACAGTCGCCACCGGCCAGTATATCAGGGTCCGATGTCTCCTGGAAAGTATTCACTTTAATTCCGAATTTGCCCATCTCCAGCCCAATGTCTGCGGCAAGTTGAATATTGGGCCGGACACCGACATTCATGAAAACCATATCCGCGTCGAGAACTTCTCCGGAAGAGAGTTGAGCCCCGACGACCTTCCGGTCCCGCCCCAGCAGTTTCTCCACCTTTTCTCCCGTCCTGATGAGCAACCCCTTTTCCTTGAGATAGTCACTGACGACATCGCTCATTTCTTTGTCGAGCATGAGAGGCAGCGGCCGGTCCATCAATTCAATTACAGTGATGTTGAAGCAGTCCGGATTGGTTTCGGCGAGGAGAGAAGCAATCTCCATACTGATAAAACCGGCCCCGATAAAAAGAATGTTTTTAACTTTATTCTCGGCAAGATAAGATTTAATTTTTACTGCATCGGGCAACCCTCGCAAGGTCATGACCCCTTCGAGATCATTTCCCTCGATCGGCGGCACGAATGAGCTCGAACCTGTAGCGAGGAACAGTTTAGTATAAGGATAGGTATTGCCTCCAGAAACAAAAACAGTTTTTTGGGCGGCATCGATCTTCGTCACTTCATCCTGCACAACATTTATCCCCATACCTGCAAGCATTGTATCAGGAACGACAATTGATCCACTGGCAGCCAGACCGGCTACGACATGGGGAAGAGCTCACCTGACGATAAAAAATTCTTCCTTACGAACAATCGTGACATCGACTTCTGGCATGAGTTTTTTTGCCATCATGGCCGCTGGGCCACCTGCCCCGCTACATCCGACAATTACCAGTTTTTCCCCTTTTTTCATGGCGTCTCCTTATATTGTTCATCTGGCGGAAAGCAGATCTCCGAGGCAATCGCCTTCCTGCTCATCCTCCTCATCGAGGAGAGTTAATCAGGTTAGAGACTGATATCCCTCGATCAGGTATTTAAGCCTACACTTAAATAACATATACCCAATATTCCAGCATGTCAAAGCTAAACACACAGAGTTGAGAGAGATTTCCAGCCAGAACTGGAGATCTCTCCACGGCTGAAACAGGTGATGAAGGCCGGCGCAACGATTTCTTCTCCCTGGCCGAAATTTCTTTGAAATCACAGGAGGTTTTTTGGTCTGGAGAATATGGAACTGCCGAGGACGCGTCAGCGATGATGGCAGACCAATGAGTCCATTCAAGGCCAGAAACAAAGAATGCGCCCTGGTCTCACCCCTGTGAAAGGGGAAGACTCGGACGCATCAATATTCTACCGGTACAACATTTTCAGACAACTGAAGAGGATTTACGCTCCTGAGAAGCCTGATCAGTCCATCTTTTTCAAACTGATGGGATTTGGCGCCCTACGCATGTAGCCCTTTTCCTGGGCAATGATATCGAGAGGCAGACTGGCGATATCCACCAGATCGATCGTCATATCTTTAAGCGCAGTACTCTCGACAATTTTCACATAGCTTTTACAGCCATCACAAGTAACAACCCGGAATCCCGCTTCATCCTCGGACACGATGGTGTTGAGTTTTTTCACATCCTCGGTACCGCAGTTCGGGCAGCCGATAAACCTGTAGGAACCGGAAGTGCCGCAGAAGGAACAGTGGAGAAGTCGCTTGGGTCCTTCAATAATGGTTGCAAGGGCCGGATGTGCGGAACAGAGAGGGCAACGACCTTCCTCCCACTGACTGCCGTCAAGCGGAAAGGCCTGCCGCAGAGCAAGAAAGTATGGCCTGCTGAGCAAAAAAAGAATGGCGGCCATTTCATCTTCGCTGCAACCGATGGCCGGAAAGGCCGGAATCTCGTCGAGCGGCAGACGCATGAAATCAACAGAGCCCTCTTCCAGAGCCCGGCACAGCGGTTCAAAGGCTTCACTGGGCAGATCGAAAATAGAGGCAAATAAGCGGAAGACATCTCCGGCGCTTTCCCGCGAATACGCTTTGGAGTCCTCCGCCGCTAAGGCCGATCGCTCCTTGGGCAGAAGTTCGGCAGCCTCCTGGTGAAAACGCTGCCATCTGGCGTAAAGTTCGAGCGGGTCCTTAAGATGCGGCCGCTGTATAATCAAAGCCTGAATATCGATTGTCATACTTCTCCTTATGGAATCTTTGGGTACTTGAAAGTGGTCGGTGTTCCGGTCAATCCTTCTTCGAGGAAAAGCTTCAGATCCTCTTTTTCCCCGGAGGTCAGCTGCAGCGGTTTCAGGACCTTGGACCCTTTTTCACCCCCTGCATCAAAAAACTCGATGACCTCGTCGAGTGTTGCGTGGATGCCGTTATGCATATAGGGCGCAGTACTGGCGATCTCCCTCAACGTTGGTGTTCTGAATGCCTTCCAGTCTTTCTGATCTTTGGTGATGAGATATCTGCCTGGATCCTCGGCCAGTGTCCGATATCCTTCATACTTATACACCTTGGCGACGAATCGGCGGGTCGCGGCGATCCGCGGATCCTTCAGGTGCTCGGGATTCTCTTTGACATTGAGGACATGGAACTTGTCATCCGCAAGATTGACGCCATAGTGGCAATTGACACACTGCCCCTTGCCGGTAAAAACCTCATACCCTTTCAAGGCCTGTGGCGAAAGAGCCTTGGTATCTCCGCCGAGGTAGCGGTCAAGTGGCGAATCATTCGAAACGATCGTGCGCTCGAATGCGGCAATCGCCATGGCAATACGTTGCAGATTGACCTCAGGATCGCCAAAAGCTTTGGCAAACTCGGCAACGTATTCCGGCACGGAACGAATCTCTTCTTCCACGAAATCAAGGTTCTGATTCATTTCATAGGCCGACATCATAGGGAAAATTGCCTGATCTTCAAGGCTTTCTGCCCGACCGTCATGAAAAAGGGTCTTTTGGAGTCCGACATTAAACAGCGTTGGCGAGTTACGCCAGTTTTTGGTCGTGGGATAGCTCAGCGAGATATCGAGGCCATCGCTGTATCCCTGCTGGGGATCATGGCAGGTTCCGCAGTTCATAGTCCCGTCACCGGATAACCGCCGGTCGAAGAACAGCTTTTTACCCAATTCGATTTTCTCAGGCGTCTGTGGGTTCTGCAGAGGAATTGGAATATCCTTGAACGGCTCGAGCTGACCGGCAAATCCATATACCGGCAGGCAAAGGGCAATGAAAACGAGCCAACCTGTCTTTCTCATCCGGTCACCTCCCTGCTTGTTATAATTCCTCGTCGATGATCTTCTTGTAAGCATCGAAGGGGCGTTCGCCGATGATTTGAATACCGTTGATGAAAATGGTCGGTGTGTTGTAGAGATCTATTGATTCGGCAAGCTGGATATCGCCGTCTATATCCTTTGCGTATCTGCCGCTGTCGATGGATTCCGTGAATTTCTTCACGTCGAGTCCCAGCTCTTCAGCATAGCTAATCAGACTAGCCTTGTCCAGCTTTGGCGAACGGGTGAGCAGGATGTCGTGCATCTCCCAGTATTTCCCCTGATCTGCAGCGGCAAGAGAGGCCTCAGCCGCAATTCTCGAGAAATCACGATATTTGTAGGGATAGTTTTTGACAACCAGACGGATTTTTCCAGGATAGCTCTGCAGTATCTGTTTGACGACCGGACCGGCCGCGACACAGTGGGGTCACTGGAAATCAATAAACTCGATAATCGTGACCGGTGCGTCGACCGGTCCCTGGGATGGAGAGTCGCCAATCGGTATGTCAAATCTTTTTTCCTCGGCATAGGCCGTACCGAAGAGGAACAGGACCAAAACACATACAAGCAGTCTTTTCATTGTAGACAGAAAAGGGGATACAGATGTATCCCCTTTTCTCCTCATATTAGGTTGGCGAATAGGTCGTCATTACATCTTGCCGACCGCCTTTATCCATTTGGGATATTTCTTTCTGGCGTCGCTGAGCGGCAGCATGCCGTTCACCATAATCTGGAACGTTCCCGGATTGGCCAGTGTGCTCAGATAGATATGAACCGGAACAGCGATAGCGAAGACACAGAATGCAATATTATGCACCAGATGTGAAACGAGCATCACCGTCGCATTGTCCTTCATAAACCAGATGGCGAAGCCGGAAATGGCGATGGCGATTCCCGCCCCAAGGATTCCCAGATAATAGAGTTTCTGACCAGGATTGTATTTGCCCATCGGCGGCACCTTCACCTTATGGGACAGATACCCTCCCGCCACCTTGAACCATTGCAGGTCGTCGGCATCGTACTCAAAGGCATCCTTGAGATAATGAACTGTCGTGACCAGAAGTGACAGGCAAAAAACTACACCCAGATAGTTATGAACAGTTTTCATTGCCTCATAACCGCCAAAAATGCTGCTGATCCCGTCGATATGGAAAAGGAAGGCATATCCTGAAATCATCAGCAGGATACAGCTTCCGGCCAGTACCCAGTGATTTACGACCTCACCTACGCTTGATTTTCTTACCATCTCAGCCATCTCACACCTCCTCCTTCTCTTCCTTGTGGGGGCCAATGGCCAGATAATGGATCGCCGCCGCGGCAACCACACCGCCCAAGCCGATCGCTGAGAGCGGCTTTAGATAATTATGCCAGAAGACCACACTGCTCGGAATGG
>JAIFKM010000156.1 GCA_020049575.1 Desulfobulbaceae bacterium | reverse complement strand
CCAACGTCCTGACCGCTAGACGATGGGGCCAAAGTGTGGAAGATTTATTACCTGACTGCCGGTACCTTGTCAAGAAATTGTTCTCCGGGGTGGCCATTTAATCACATCCTGCCTGCGTTGCTGTTGTGGTTTTACCGGCTTTCTGTTGCCTGTTGTGTTCTTCTCTCCCCCTGCCAAATCGCAGGGTTATCTCCCGTAGATTCGCGGCAATATCCGGAGTCAGGAATTCCGGCGCGCAGCGCCATCCCCAGTTGCCTTTCGGTACGCCCGGCATGTTCATCCGGCAGTCACTGCCGAACCCCAGGATATCCTGCAGGGGGAATATCGTCAATCTGCCGATGGACGACTGGGCGAGGTAGATCATATCCTGGTGTACAGGACTGCTATCGTGCATCACCCTGTTGGCCTGCCGTTTCACGCGCTGGCGCAGGTCGTCATCGACCTGTTCGCTGAGAAACCAACCCAGGGTAGTATCATTGTCATGGGTGCCGGTATAGACAACGCAGTGCGGCGTATCGAAGTTGTGGGGTAAGAAACTGTTGTCAGGGTTGCCGTCAAAGGCAAACTGCAGCACCTTCATGCCCGGAAAACCTAAGCCATCGCGTAGTTCACCGACTTCAGGGGTGATAACGCCTAGGTCCTCGGCTACGATGTCAAGTTTTCCGAGCCGGTTGAATATCTTGTCGAAGAACGTCTTGCCTGGTCCCTGAAGCCATGTGCCTTCAATCGCCGTCTTGTTTTTCGCCGGGATTGACCAGTATGACTCAAAACCGCGGAAGTGGTCAATGCGGGCCATGTCAACCATGTTGAAAATAGCAGAGATACGCAATGTCCACCATTCCAGCAATTGACTCTGGACTCCGGGGTTGGTGCTGTCCCAGCGATAGAGGGGGTTGCCCCAGCGCTGACCGGTCTCACTGAAATAGTCCGGCGGCACCCCGGCAACATGAGTGGGCTGAGAGGTTTTCGGATCAAGGGTGAAAATCGACTGGTGGGTCCAGACATCAACGCTATCGAGGCCGACATAGATCGGAATATCGCCAAAGAGCCTTATTCCAGTCTCTTCTGCCTTTATGCGGAGTAACCCCCACTGCCGGTAGAATTCATACTGCTCGAAACGAAAGTAGTCAAAACGCTGGCGATTTTTCTCACGCTGCAGGGCGAGGGCCTCAGGATTACGAGAAACCAGGTCTGCCGGCCAGTCGAACCAGCCAACATTGCCGAAGTTCTCCTTGAGGGCCATGAACAGGGCATAATCATCCAGCCACGGATTCTTGCTGGCAAAATCGAGAAATGCCGGGCTGTCAAAAGCCTTGAAATTGCTGGAGGCTTCTTGCAAAAGTCTCGTTTTGTATTGGGTAACGGTGATAAAGTCGGTTTGATATCGTGAAAAGTCTGGATGGTCGCGCATGCTGCTCTCGGAAATGAGCTTTTCCCGGCAGAGGAGTTCCGGTGAGATCAGCAGGGGCGAACCGGCAAAGGCCGAACTGCTCATGTAGGGTGAGTTGTCAAACAACGGATTTGTTGTTCCGGTAGGGAGAAACTGCCAGTAACTCTGTCCGCAGGACTCGAGATACTCCAGGAAGGTGTAGCTGGCCGGGCCGATATCACCAATGCCATACGGCGAAGGGAGGGAGGTGAAGTGGGCGAGCAGGCCGCTTGCTCTCTTGCCGGTGTGATCTTGTGCCATATGTTTCTCTTCCGGATGAATTTGGTATATGCTTATTATTGCGAGTTATTGTTCTCCACTGCGAAAAACTCTGTGAAAACAATGCTGCCTGGGCTTGTATCTGAAAACAGGAATGCTATAATATGTGAGCGGGATAATGGCGCTGTTTTTCCTGGTTCAGGGAAATGTGTAATATAAAATAGTGCAATTCGATCTTGGATGGATTAAAATCTTTAGTTTTGGTCAATTTCCTCTGGTGCTCGCGGAAGCATTTCCGCCGGCATTTTTTTGTTGGCGCAGCTGAATACAGACGTATCAGAGAAGTGCTTTGCTAACCCCTTGAGACTATTTGTTTTAGGTCAGTGTAGCAATATTTGACCCAATAGTCTTCTAAATTCAAGCAATGGAGTGGTTTCCCGGTGCTGTCAGAACTCAAAGAAAATCTCCTAAAAGCCGGAAAGTCCGAAGGATGTATCAGCTTTAGTGACTTGAACGAACTCTTACCTGAAGAGATAAAGGATGCTGGCGCGATTGAAAGCATCTTCAACTTTCTCGGCGCCCACGATATAGAGATTGTCACCATCGAAGAGTCCGGTGAAAAGAGGACTCTCTCAGGCGAAGTATGGGAGAAAAAAGACGAATCATGTCTTGATATTGATGATCTCAAAGATGAAATGGTCGGTTCGGGTGGCGAAGATGAGGCCCACGAGGCCGAAGAGACTACGACCACTTATCTGCGCGAGATGGGTCGCTTCGATCTGTTGACCCCTGATGAGGAGGCCAAATACAGCAAGACCATCCGTCAGGGCTTTGAATCGATTATTCAGGCCATTCGCGAGGACAGCACCGGTGTCAAGGAGATGAAACTCCTCGTCGACCGCATTGACCTCTGGGAAAAGCGTGATCCGACCCTGAAACCCAAAAAGCAGCAGCTCAACTTTATGCGCTACAGCGTTGTCAGCGCCGCCAAAAAATATCCTGAAATCAGGGAACTCTTCGAGTTGCAAGCGAAACTCGAGGCTTATAGCCGGTCGATTGAAATAGCAAAAGATACGATGATCCGGGCTAATCTCCGGCTTGTCGTCTCCATCGCCAAGCGCTATATGCATCAGGGATTGACTCTTGCTGATCTTATTCAGGAGGGAAATCTTGGCCTTATGCGGGCAGTTTTCCGTTTTGACTACACAAAAGGGAATAAATTTTCTACCTATGCCAGTTGGTGGATACGCCAGGCCATAACCCGGGCTATTCTCGACAAGACCCGGACAATCCGTCTGCCGGTGCATTTTCTTGAACTTCGCAGCCAGTTTTTCAAAGCCTTCTATGCCCTGTTCAAGGAACTGGGCCGGGAGCCCACGCCGCTTGAGATCTCTAAATCCACCAATTTGCCGATGGATAAGATACTCTCCATCCTCGAAGCCTCGCGCGAACCCATTTCGCTTGAGACTCCGGTTGGCGATGACGATTCCACGCTGGGAGATTTTCTCGAGAATCAGGAATCACAGTCTCCCTATGATGCAGTGCAGACCAGGGAACTTGCCGGCCGGGTGACCGAAATTCTCTCCACGTTGAGCGAACGCGAAGAGAAGATCATCCGTCTCCGTTTCGGTATCGGCGAAAAGGCAGAATACACTCTTGAAGAGATTGGCAAACGTTTCAATGTCTCACGCGAGCGTATCCGCCAGATTGAAAAAAAGGCTCTCAATCGGCTGCGGCATTCCAGCAGACGTGAAAAGCTGAAATTCTTTATCGATTGATTCCTGTAAACCTCAAAATGTAAAGCCGGGTGCAACTCGCCCGGCTTTTTTTATTGCCATGAAAAACTACATCGAAAAAGCTGGACTCGGATCAATACTGGCAAAGGTTGAAGATGGAGACAGACTCTCGCCTGCGGATGGACTGCAGCTCTACCAGAGCCATGATATCCTGGCCCTCGGATATCTGGCCGACATGGTCAGAAATAGGCTGAACGGTGACAGGGCTTACTTCATCTACAACCAGCATATCAACTACTCGAATATCTGTACAAATCTCTGTAAATTCTGCGCTTTTGGCAAAGAGAAGGGCTCGGACCTGGGATATGAGATGAGTGTAGAGGAGGTCAAGCAGAAGGTGCGCGACCGTCTCGATGAGCCGATCACCGAAATCCACATGGTGGGCGGCATCCATCCCGATCTGCCATTCGAGTATTATGTCGATCTGCTCAGGGGGATTAAGGAAATACGACCGGCGATTCACATCCAGGCCTTCACTTGTGTCGAGATCGCCCATTTGGCTGGGCTTGCCGGAAAACCTGTTGAGCAAACTCTTGAGATTCTCAAAGAGGCAGGGCTGGGATCGATTCCGGGCGGTGGCGCCGAGGTCTTTAGTCCTCGAATCCGCAACTTGACCTGTGAGAAAAAACTCTCTGGCAATGACTGGCTTGAGATTGCCAAAACCGCCCATCGCCAGGGATTGCGGACTAATGCCACGATGCTCTATGGCCACATCGAGACGATGGAAGAACGTCTGGAGCACCTCGACGCCCTGCGCCAGGCGCAGGACGAGACAGGTGGTTTTCTCGCCTTTATTCCACTGTCATTTCATCCGAAGAACACCGAGATGTCTTCACTTTCGCGGACAACCGGCATCGATGATCTGAAAAACATCGCTGTCGCTCGCCTTTATCTCGACAATTTCCCGCACATTAAGGCCTACTGGGTCATGATCGGTCCGAAATTGGCTCAGGTCGCACTTTCTTTCGGCGCCGACGATATGGACGGGACGGTCAAGGAGGAGGTTATCACCCACATGGCTGGTGCAGATACCGATCAGGCCATCGGCAGCACCACCCTGGTCCGCCTGATCAAAGAGGCAGGCCGGATCCCGGTGGAGCGCGATACTCTGTACAATGTCATTCAGGTGCATGCATAATGACCAGCACGAAGCGAGCGGATGAGCGTCTGCTGAATATTCAGAGCAGTGTTCAGGCTGGAGAACGGATCTCCGATGGTGATTTTCTTTACCTTGAAGAAAAGGGCAGTCTTTACGAGCTCGGTTTTCTCGCCAATGCCATTCGTGAGCGCCTGCACCCGCAGAAACAGGTCACCTATGTGATCGATCGTAATATCAATTACACCGATATCTGTATCTCGGCCTGCAAGTTCTGTGCTTTTTTCAAGGCGCCAGAGGACAAGACCGGCTATCTCCTGCCGTTTACCGAGTTGGCAGCCAAGATCAAAGAAACCCAGGACCTTGGTGGTACCCAGATATTGCTTCAGGGGGGATTGCATCCTGATCAACCTCTGGAATATTACGAAGAGATGGTCCGGTTCATGAAGCAGACCGGCATTCATGTGCATGGATTCTCTCCCCCCGAAATCTACCATTTTTCCAATATATCCGGTGAATCTATAAGGCAAGTTCTACGCCGACTCATTGCCGCAGGGCTTGATTCTATCCCCGGCGGCGGGGCGGAGATTCTCAACGATCGGGTCCGGCAGGCGACTGCCCCGCGAAAGTGCACAGCCGACCAGTGGCTTGAGGTTATGGCAGAGGCCCATCATCAAGGGCTGAAGACCACCGCCACCATGATGTTCGGTCACATCGAGACTGCCGAAGAACGTCTCGAGCACCTGCGTCGCCTGCGTCAGTTGCAGGATCGCACCGGCGGCTTCACTGCCTTCATCCCCTGGCCGTTCCAGCCGGACAATACGGTATTGGCAGACATTGAAAAGACCACAGCCATGGGGTATCTGCGTATGCTGGCGCTCTCCCGCATCTATCTCGACAATTTTGCCAATGTGCAGGCCTCGTGGGTTACCCAGGGGCCGAAGATCGCCCAGCTTTCTTTGTTCTTTGGCGCCAATGATTTCGGCAGCACTATGATTGAGGAAAATGTCGTGGCGGCAGCCGGGGTCAGTTTTCGGCTTTCCGAAGATGAAATCCGCAGACTGGTGGCCGATGCCGGCTTTGAACCTTGTCAGCGACGCATGGATTATACCCTGGTCTGATACCAGTGCCACGGTGAAAACCGATTGCGATGAATAACAGAGATACAGTGCAAGAAAAATACCAGAGCAGGATCGGCATGGTGAATTATATCAACACTGCGCCTATTTATGAAATCTGGAAAAAAACCGTCAAACGCGATAACTGGCATGTCGTTGAAGCTCCGCCATCAACACTCTGCCGCATGCTCCAGGCCGGTGAGCTTGATCTGGGTGTCGTTTCCTGTTACGAATACGGCTTGAGGCCGGAGAAATACCGGATTCTCGAGGATCTCTCCATCAGTGCCAACGGTCCGGTCGGCTCGGTCTTTCTTTTTTCCCATCTACCGATGGATGCGCTTGACGGTGCGGACGTCCTCCTGAGCAATCAATCTGAAACCTCAGTCGCTCTGGTAAAGGTAATCCTGGAAGAGTTCTATAGAGTCAGGCCGCTTTACACGACAGGCGAGGTAAGGGGAGAGGATGGTCTCAAGGCCACGGCGGTGCTGGCGATAGGTGATGATGCCTTGCGGTTTGTCAGTGAAAAAAAATATGCTTTTCAATACGATCTGGGCGAAATCTGGCAGCAGCATACTGGTCTGCCTTTTGTCTTCGCAGTCTTCGCGGTGAGAGAGGAATACTGCCGTGATCATGCCGGGGAACTGGCGGAGATTCACCGGGAATTTCTGCGCTGTCGGGTCGATGGCAGGGAGGAAATGCTGACCATCTGCGAGCAGGTCGCCGCCCGCATCCCCATGCCCTGCGAAAATTGCTACGCCTACCTGCGGGCCATTGAACATGATCTGGGCCCTGAAAAGCAGCAGGCCCTCGAGAAATTTTTCGGTTATCTCATCGCTAGATCAGAGGCATCAGAGGCTGCTTTGCCACTGAAAATCCAGCCAATCATCTCGCCCTGAAACCGAAACTTCTTCTCTTCCACGAAAGACTGTGCTGTCAGGAGCTGCAATGAAAAAATTACTTCTCGCCGTGACCGGAGCAAGCGGCATGCTCTATCTCCGCTCGTTTCTGCAGGTGATTCAGGATGTGAAAGTAGAAGTTCACGGCATCTGCTCGCCATCAGGGCGAAAGGTTCTGCAGATGGAGCAGCGGGTCAATCCTGAAGATCTGCCCAAGGTCAGCAGGTGGTTTGATCATGGCGACTTTACGGCGGCGCCGGCTTCAGGCTCAAGCGAATATGCCGCCATGGTCGTGCTGCCCTGTTCGATGGGGAGCCTGGCCGCCATTGCCGCCGGGTTGTCGATCAATCTTATCCATCGGGCAGCCGACGTCATGCTGAAGGAGAGAAGGAATCTTGTCCTTGCCGTTCGTGAGACGCCCTTTAACCGGACTCACCTGCAGAATATGCTGCAGGCTCATGATGCCGGGGCGGTGATCTGCCCGCCTATGCCGAGTTTTTATCTTCAGCCTGAGAATCTCGACGAGATGGCCGCCACATACGCCTGGCGGCTTGCCGACCAACTCGGCATTACAGTCGGGGACCGAAAAAGATGGGGGGATTGATCCCATGCTGAAAAAAATCGCCATTCTGCTTGAAATGATCAAATTCAAGCTGACCGTTTTTGCCATGCCCTTCGCTTTTATCGGCGCATTTCTCGCAGCGAAGGGCATGCCGGATCTGCCGGTGCTTTTCTGGGTAATAGTGGCCATGGTTGGTGCCAGAACCTGTGCCATGGGGTTCAACCGGATTGTCGACTGGCGCTTTGACCAGGCCAATCCACGCAC
>JAIFKM010000063.1 GCA_020049575.1 Desulfobulbaceae bacterium | reverse complement strand
GGATTTTATGCCCTCGGCCAGTTCACGCCCATTCATTCCGGGCATAACGACATCGGTGACAAGAATATGGACTGGGCTCTGATGGCTGCTGCAGATCTTGAGCGCTTCAAACCCATCAGTTGCCTCGAGCACGGTGTAGCCATAATTGCGCAGGCTGATTCCTGCCAGGTCGCGAACAAGGTCATCGTCTTCCACCAGTAGAACGGTTTCCCCTCCTCCGGCAGGCGGCTCCTGGCTTTCAACGCCTCTATCGAGCGGTCCTGAATCCTGTTCAAACGTCGGCAGGTAGATCTTGAATGTTGTGCCCTTCCCAGGTTCACTGTAGAGCCAAATATGCCCACCGCTCTGTTTTATGATTCCAAAAACAACGGACAAACCAAGACCCGTGCCTTTGCCCTTGGTTTTGGTCGTGAAGAACGGTTCAAAAGCATGGGACAACGTAGCCTGATCCATACCACAACTGGTATCACTGAAGGCAAGCAGGGCATAATGTCCCGGTTCAGCCTCAAAATGGCGTCTGGCAAAGTCTTCGTCCAGATAGACGTTGGCCGTTTCGATGGTAAGCTTTCTGCCATGAGGCATGGCATCACGGGCATTGATCGCGATATTCATGATGACTTGTCCGATAAGCCCCGGGTCTGCCATTACTCGTACCAGTCCTGGGTCCAGCATGCAGACCAGGTCGATATCCTCGCCTATCAACCGCTTGAGCATTTTTCCCATATCGACAATCACCTCATTGAGATGTATCACCTTGGGCTGCACCACCTGCCTACGACTGAAGGACAGCAGCTGGCTGGTGAGCAAAGCAGCCCGCTGACCTGCCTTGCGGATCTGCTCAATATTTTTGACAACCGGGTCGTCCTTACCGACACGCTGCAGGGCGATATCGCAATAACCAAGAATAACGGTCAGGAGGTTGTTGAAATCATGGGCTACCCCTCCCTTATCAGACGCGACCGCTCAGACAATGGATGTCAGCGGCAGTACAGGGCATTGTTTCAGTTTTCACTGAATCTATCAGGTGCGTTTCTGGTTTGACTGCCCCGGCTGCAGTATTCACGATGCAGTTGATCGATGAAACAGCGCATCGCTTCCTTCCTGGAGATGCGATACATAGGTACGGCGCAAAAGGGAAAAATGACAGACAGCGGCTTTACTCTTAAAGTATAGCGAAAGGTTGCAGGCTATGCAAGACGGCCCCAAATTTTCCGAGGCAGGGGTGTTGCCGGACCATATGAGAGCTGGCGACATATCGCCGCGCAGTCAATGCTCATTTGGGCCATAAGACGAAAAGGTATGAGACATATGCTGCCAACAGGATGCATCCCTCAAGACGTCCCAGGCGCAGACCGGTCATCAAAAAAGGCAGGAGCAGCAAGGAAACTCCAATCATCACGGCATAATCGAGCATCTGGATGCCCGGAACCGTCATCGGAGCAACCATTGCCGAGATCCCCAATGTCCCAAGAATATTAAAGATATTTGAGCCCACCACGTTGGCAAGAATAGTGCCTGGAGACGGTTGAAACAAGCGGGGCGTCGCATTTTTTTCAATAACTGGGGGGGAAATGCGTACCGCGAAGACAGGCTATCGATCAAGAGAGTCCCGGTATTTTCGCAACATTCCCCTGATCTGGTCGTAACTGATACCCAGGGACTGCGCCGCCTTTCTCTGGTTGTACCGACTGGCGGCCAGTGCCTGACTGAGCAGACGGATTTCAAGAGCGCTGACAGCCGCCGGCAGGGAGCTGTCAGCCGGGGAGATGCCGGCCTCGACGGAAGCCACCACGGTCTTTGCCGACTCTACCTGCCGATCTGTTTGAAAAGGCGATCTGAAAGGATTGAAATCAATCTCCTCGATATCATCCCCATCCGCCCTATACACCGCCCGCTCCACCACATTCTTTAACTCCCGCACATTGCCTTTCCATGCATGGGCCTCAAGGACGTTGATGGCATCGGGACTGAAAACCGGCAGGGATTCCCGGCCAAGTTCATAGGCCATCCGACTGGCGAAATGATCGGCCAGAAGCATGATATCCTCTCCCCGTTCCCGCAACGGCGGCAAAAAAAGCACCTCAAAGGACAACCGATCAAGAAGATCTTGTTTGAATCTGCCCGAGACGGCCATCTCAGCCAGATCGGCATTGGTGGCCCCGACAATCCGCACATCAACCTCAACGGGGGTGGAACTGCCCACTGGCTCGAACGAACCGTACTCCACCACTCGCAGGATTTTTTCCTGGGCCTCGAGAGGAATGGCGCCTATTTCATCGAGAAACAGGGTGCCACCGTCCGCTGCTTCGAAACGGCCTTTCCGGCGCATATCGGCTCCGGTGAAAGCACCCTTTTCATGGCCGAACAACTCTGACTCGATCAAGGTCGGGGAAAGCGTCGCGCAATTCAGGGTGACAAGAGGCCCCTCCCATCTCCTCGACAGAAAATGCACTCTCCGGGCTGCCAGTTCTTTGCCGGTTCCCCGCTCACCTATCAGCAGGACGGGACGGTCAACCGGCGCGACCCGGGACAGCCTTTCCTGAAATTCCAAAAACTTCTCAGATTGACCGAGTTCTTCGCCAACAGGAGATAGAGACGACATTCGTGATTTCATACATGCACCAGCACTGTAGCTGTACTTATAAACCTATTATCAGGTTTTTTGCTATTTTCTGGCATAGATTACCATACTGACCACTTTCGATCAACCCACTATTCGTCATAAGAGAGCGTTTTATGGTGATTTCTATTTTTCCAACAGATGGCATACTTTCTGCAAAATACAATGCAAAAGCAAACCATAACCACCACAAGGAGGCACAATATGGGAATTTTCACACGATTCAGAGACATAGTCAGCGCCAATATCAACGCCATGCTCGATGGAGCTGAAGATCCTGAAAAAATGATCAAACTGATGATCAGGGAAATGGAAGACACCCTGGTAGAACTCAAGGTATCCTGCGCCGGAGTCATTGCCGGACGCAAGAAGGTCGAACGCCGGCTCGATGAAGTTGCGGCCCGCGAGCAACTCTGGGGCAACAGGGCAGCCCTGGCCGTGCAGCGCGGCAAGGATGATCTGGCCCGCGAAGCCCTACTGGAAAAACGCCGCTTCTCGGTGATGAGTGAAGCCCTGCGTAAGGAAATAGCCGACCACGGCGGCCTGATCGAACAGTACCAGAGTGACATGGTCGAACTGGAAAACAAGCTGGCCAGCGCCAAGGAAAAGCGCAACCTCCTGGTCCAGCGACATCGCCGGGCCACCGGCAAAAAAAGGGCCCAGGAAGATATCCGACGCATGGACAGCAGCGAGAGCATGGCCCGCTTCGAGAAACTCGAAAGCCGCATCGAACAGATGGAGGCCGAGGCCGACCTGGTGAATTTCGGCCGGAAACCAACGGTTGACGAACAGTTCGACGACCTCCACCGGGACGAGGAAATCGAAAAGGAACTTGAAAAGATCAAGGCCGCTGCATACAGTGCCGATAACAAGCCATCACAGTAACTATCGATCCAGCCAATTCGACGGAGTAAACCACCATGCATACTGTAGTCATCGTCGCCATAGTCTTCGGATCCATCGTCGCCCTGGCAGCCTTGGTCTGCGGCACAGTCCTGGCCATGATCAAGACGCGCCGGGAGGGGTTGTCCGCAGGCGGAAAAAAGGCTCGGTCAGACGAAGCGGCGCTGATCCAGGAACTTTACCAGGGTCTCTCGAGAATGGAAAAACGGATCGAGGCCCTTGAAACAATCCTGATGGAAGGTCAGGGAAAGGATGGGTACAAACAATGAGAAGATATGAAAGCAACAGGGGGCTCTACCGGTCACGGGATGGAGTCCTTCTCGGAGTCTGCCGCGGCGTGGCCGAACATTTCGACATGTCCGTATTCTGGCTGCGGATGGTCGTCGTGCTCGTCTTCCTGCTGAGCGGTTTCTGGCCGGTGATGGGCATCTATCTGGTGGCGGCCTTCTTCATGAAACCGAACCCGGTCAGGCCGATCGAGACGGAAGACGAACAGGAGTTTTACGACAGCTATGTCAACTCGCCGAGAAGCGCCGCCCAGCGGCTCAAGCGCCAGTTCGAGAATCTCGAGCGCCGCATCCGCCGCATGGAAAGCACAGTGACCGGCAAGGACTATGAATGGGAACGCAAGTTCAATTCGTAATCCGGTTTCTTGAATAACTCCGGGGGTAACTTGCTGCCTCCGGAGTCCTCAGCATTATTCGGCCGCCAGCGCCTCCCTGGTCTTCTGCAGCATCCAGACGATACAGCCGATGCCAAAAACCAGCACCGCAAAGAAAAACAGCATCGGCGAGTATTCCGTTACGACCTGCAGTTGACCAAGATTGAAGACCTCCCGCAGATACTCGGAACGCATCCAGGCCCGCATGAAGGCCATCAGATAGACGATCGCCACCGTGTGCCAGATGGTCAGCCAGATCTTCCGGCGCCAAGCCGCAATAAGTACCCCCACCACCAGAAGCAGCGCCAGGGTGAAACAGATGGTGGCCGGCATATTCCGGCCCATGAACATCAGCATCACCTCACGCGGCTGGGCCAGCAGGAACCACAACCCAAACAGGGTGTTGAGCACTGTCGTCCAGAAAAATGTCGACATGCCGGCATCCCTGGCCAGGGCGGCCAACTCTGGATCACGATCAGCTCTGTAGCGGCCTGTCAGAGCAACAAAGAGTCCACCGACCGCCAGGGCACCGAGCATCATATGCAGGTAGCGCGGCAGGAACGTAGGATCGGCGGAGGCCAGCATGGTGCCGTCCATCTGTTCAAAATAGCCGGCAAAGCGCTCGGTCAGCAGCATCAGCAGCATATTGTTCGAGAAGAAATAACCGATGACCAGCAGCATGCAGAGTACCACCAGGGCAAGCCAGCGGCCGATTCCTCCCAGCTTGGCGAAACGGAAATCATAGAGGTAGGCCCCGTAATAGGCCAGGATCAGGATTGGAATGACCGCAAGCCAGAAAGCACCCATAAGGATCGAACTGACGTAGAAGAAATGACCGTACAGGACCTGCGAGAAGAGCAGCGGGGCAACGCCGAAATTGACCGCGAAGGCGATCGTCAGCGGCAGCAGAACGGCAATCCGGTGCGCCAGCCGCAGAGCCGTGGCTCCACCCCGGAAGTGCTGATAGACGCCTAAGGCCAGCCCGCCGAGCATGGCGTTCATTGCCAGCAGGTGCAGCGGAAAGGTAAGCAGGAGCAAGAACTGGAACCAGCCCCAGGCCACCGGGATGATATCGGGTCGGGGAATGAATGCCGGGCTCATTTCGCACCTCCTGCAAGGGTTTCAAGATAGACCGACAAGGCCTCTTTTTCCTCGGCCGAGCCGGCAAAGGGCTGCATCTCCTCGTTCAACTCGTTCAGCTTGCCGAGCATGTCAGCAATTTCCTGGCGAGCCTTGCCGGCGATTGGCCCAGCCATATCCTCCGGAGCATGACAGGCGGAGCAGTGCCCGGCGAACACCTCTGCACCGTCAATGGTAGGAGCGGCTGCGGCCTGCTCCTCGCTGCCGTGTAGGAACAGACTCAGCAGTCTCCGTTCCTCGTCGCTGCCGGCGAAGGGAACCATCTCCTCGGAAATCTCATTCAATCGACCAAGGGTTTCACTGATCTCTTCCGGCGATTGTCCCTGCATGCTCTCGACCAACTCGCCGGCCACATGGCACGACGAGCAGTTCCCCTCGAAAAGGGCTTTTCCGGACACCACCTTCTCGGCCGTCTCCTTCACCTCTTTGCCGTGCAGGTCACCGGCAATATAGGCGGCAAGGGCCTTCCTCTCGGCCTCTGTACCGACAAAAGGCGGCATGAAGGGGCGACTCTCATGCATCCTGGCAATATAGGAATCCAGGGCAGGATAGCTCATCCTGGCGGTAGCCCGGACTATATCGTTGTTTTTCCCGCCAATCGTATGACAGGCATAGCACTGATGGATAAAGAGTTCCCGGCCGGCCGCTCTTTGCGTTGTCGCAGAAAGTTCACGATTCTGCACCCAGACTGCCGACTTCAGGAATCCAGCGGCCGAGATCTCGGCGGCATCTGCCTTATTGATCATATTGGAGTACATTACCCCGCCGATGACATAGGGCCGTCGGGCCGCCTCCCGAATCCATTCAAACGACCCCATGGCAACGAGGGCGCAGAGCATTGCGGCTCCGGCCACAGGCTTCATGTTCCAGCCCGGACGCAGGATGCCGGCAATCAGGGTGATGGCCAGGAAGCCGACAAGGGCCCCGATGCCCCACTGCATCGACACAACGATGGTCGGCGATTTGCCCAGCACAAGCGAGAGGGCAGGTTCAGGCAGGACCAGGACATACCAGACGCCAAAGGGTGCAGCCAGCAACAGGGCCGCCAAGGCCCACTTGCCGGAAAAACGGGTCATCGCCTCACGCACCTGTTGGTCGCGGGTCCAGGAGGCGGTCAGGTAGCCGTAACAGCCGGCCAGCATGATGGAGACGAAGGTACGGAAGAACAGGGAGGGCCAGAAACTCGGGTTGAAAAATCCCCGCCAGAAACCCTGCTCATTCAACCAATCACCCGGGGTCAGCATGAAACAGATGATACCATTGATCAGCAGCAGCGACATCCAGGCTGCGAAGAAATACATCCAGCCGATCTTCAGATGGGTCGCTGAATCCATCCTGCCAAAAAAATAAAAATAGACAAAGGCCGCAACGATCTCGACAAGAAAAAAGACCCACTCAGCGGCCCAGCCGAAGACAAAGGTGTGGATCAAAAAGGAGGTCGCGGCCGGATTGATCAGGGCGATGATAAACCAGATGCCGACACCGGTGATCGACCCGAAGACCATCGTCAGCAGCAGGAAAAAGCGGGCATGCCTCTGGGTAAAAGCGAGAATCCCCTCATTGTTTTCAGACAATCCCTTTTTCTCGGCATAGATCAGATAGAGACCACCGCCGACGGCAAAATGCGAGACAAAGACATGCAGCACCGCAATCAGGGCAATGAGAAATCCGCCACCGATCCCCGGCAGATACCAGACAGGAAAATTCATGCTTCCTCCTCGTTGAAGATCATCTGTGAAGTATGAAAAAAACATACCGAAAATGACCATTCTACGCAATTGCGACTTTGTCGCATAGTATCTGCATGAATGCGTTGCCGACTTGTCTTTTGAGACAGACAGAACTCATTGACCGAATACTGTTCCAGCCATTTCAAGGGGAAAAATGCACTTGGGGGTGGTACTGGATTAAAGAGTCAGGCACAACACAGCATCATCCCACCCGGCAGAGGTCGGGATGATGCGCATTTCCACCACTCATAGCCAAATGAAGCGACGGGAAAGGAGATTGCAGCGTATTACAGGCTCTCGAGAAGATCACTTACCAGCCTGACACTGTCGCGCGCCTT
>JAIFKM010000217.1 GCA_020049575.1 Desulfobulbaceae bacterium | reverse complement strand
AGTGCAGTTGGCTCTGTTCCGTGCAGATCAGAATGTTTCTCGCGGTCAGCCTGCCCTCCTGAAGCAAGCCAGACAAGAAATTGCGACAGCACCACCCTTTCAACAGGGGAGAAGTGTATGGCAAAAAACTGTTCGGGAAATAACACAGAAGTACTCCGACTCTTTCAGTATCGCAACAGAATGCTCAAGGCGATCAGGGAACACAGCCTGGGTGATCTGCAGGAACAAAATCAATCTTACATCTTTCAGCAATGCTGCACTGCATTCAAAGAGGCCTTTGACTGCAGCGCCGTCTGGGCCGGAAATATTGATCCGGAGCAACAGCGTGTTGTCCTGCTGGCAACCTGCCCCTCAGATCCCCCACCGGATTCGGGTCTCCAACAATCAATCGCAGATCATCTCAGCAGCCTGTTCGGCCATCAGCTGACCGCCTTCACCAAGCCATTCCACCTCAATCTTGAAAACCTGAAAGCCCAATCGGCAATATCTTCCGACCACAATTACCTCATCTGGCCAGTCTTGTACCAGCAACAATTCTATGGCTTTGTGGTCATGCAATGCCCGCATGCCATCGAATTAAACGATTTGCTGCAGGAATTCATCGACCACGTCATCGCTGATGTCACCTTCGCCGTTTTCACCCTGGACACCTCCCTCAAGTTGAAGGACGAGAGGGATTTCAACAAGGACATCGTCGATACCATTCAAGCTCTCATGGTGACAATCAGTCCCTGCGGCACAATCCTCTCCTTCAACCGGAGGGCGGAAAAGGTTAGCGGCTACAGCGAGGAAGAGATTGAGGGGAAATATTGGGTCGATGTCCTGATCAATCCCGAGAAGATCCTTGAATTTCAGCAATTATTTTCCGAGACGCTCAAGGGAACACAGGCCAGTATCAATTTCAAGGCCCCTCTGCGCACCAAGACCGGCGCAGAACGCTTCATACGCTGGCATGGATCGATCAGACACAATATCGAACAGGGCAAGGTCGGACTGGTAATGATCGGTATCGATGAGACAGATACCCTGATGGCAGATCAGCAGCTCAATATGTTCACTGCCCGCTGGGAAAAGATCTTCATCGCCATCCAGGACCCTGCCCTGGTGGTATCAAACGACAACACAATTCTTGAGGCAAACCCGGCAACCTGCGCGGCAGCCAAGAAACGCCGGGACGAGGTAATCGGCAGGAAAGTCTGCGACATCCTGCACGGCGGACATGGCAGCGACAGTCAATGTCCACTGGAGCAGTTTATCGGCTGCCACAAGACCCAGATTACGGAAACCGAACTGCTCGGCCTGCACGGTACCTATATGCTGACCGTCAGCCCGCTTGTGGAAGAGGACGGGGAAAGCAACGCCACCCTGCTGGTGGCGCGCAACCTCACCGAAGAGGAGGTAGTCAGGGCGGAAGCGATCAGGGCGGCCCAGTTGGCCGCCATAGGAGAGTTGGCGTCAGGAGTTGCGCACGAAATCAATAATCCGATCAATGGCATCATCAATTACGCCCAGATCATTCTCGATGATCCGGATGATCCGGATATGCTCGAAAATCTTGCCAATATCCTCAGCGAAGGAAAACGGATAGCAGGCATTGTCAAGAATCTGCTGCATCTGGTTGCCCATCTTCTGAAAAAAGACGGCATAATCTGCTCGGTGAACATCCCGGCCCCGCTCCCGCCGCTTATGTGCAATGAACAGCAATTACAGCAGGTTGCCCTCAACCTGATCAGCAATTCCCGCTATGCCCTGAACAAAAGATTTCCACAGGCCTGCCCGGAAAAGCAGCTGGAGATCAAGGGCGAGCTGTATCAGCAGGAAAATACAGACTTTATACGGCTTACATTCACCGACCATGGTATTGGCATCTCCCCGGATATCCTGAACAGGCTGTTCGATCCTTTTTTCTCCACCAAACCCAAAGGAGAAGGAACCGGATTGGGCCTGAGCATAAGTCATGGCCTGGTGCGAGAACACGGCGGGTACATCCGAGCACAAAGCAAGGTGGGAGAATGGACTCGATTCACTATTGATTTACCAGTTCGCCCGCCCCATGGAGAAAGGTGATGAAAATACAAAGAACGACAATGATCATTATAGCCCTGGAATTCCTGATATTTCTTGGCCTGGTCATCCTTCTGCAGAACCGGACTGGCAGTCTGGGTTGGCGCGATCTGGCCATGGAATCCGGCGTGCTGCTACCGGCGCTGCTGATCGCTGTACTTCTGACTGTGCGACGGGCCTTAAAGCAGCAGAAAGATGCCCTTTCCTCCCTGGAAAAGGCCCTGGCCTTTGAAAAGACTGACAGTCATGCTCTTCGAACCCAATTTGAAGAGGCCATTGAAAAAAGGGTTTTTGAACTCCAGGTGGTGAATGGCGCATTGAACCGGGAAATCGCCGAACGAATACAGGCCGAAGAAGAAATCCGGGCACTGCAGAAGCAACTCCACCTCATCCTCGATTCAGCCGGTGAAGGCATTCTCGGTCTTGACAATCACGGCAGAGTGACCTTCATGAACAAGGCTGCCTCCCTGATGCTCGGCTGGGAAGCCGAAGAACTCATCGGCAATACCCATCATCAGCTCATTCACCACACCCATCCCGACGGTACGGCCCATTCCGAGGAAGACTGCCCGATATACATGGCCTACCGGGATGGTGTGGTGCACTATAAGACCGGCGATATATTCTGGTGCAAGAACGGCAGCAGCTTCCCGGTGGAATACGTCAGTACCCCCATCAGGGATTCGGGAATGCTGACCGGGGCGGTAGTGGTTTTCCGGGATATGAACACCTTTTATTGAGTGACGGATATTGTGCAAGTAATCTCAACTGAGGAAAAACTTTCATGAAAACAGGCACTCAGGAAACATCCATCCTTATCGTCGATGATGAAGTCAGTTTACGCAATACTTTCCGCATATTCCTCCAGCGAGCAGGATACGAGCATGTTTTGGCTGTCTCTTCATTCGATGAGGCACTTGAAGCAGTATCGTCCCAGACGTTCGATCTGATTATCTGCGATATCGTCCTGGAAAGCCATTCCGGCATAGATCTGCTGAAACGATTCAGGCAGCTCGGCATTGCCTGTCCGGTGGTGATCGTCACCGGTTATCCTCATGTCGAGACAGCCTCAGAGGCTGTTCGTCTCGGGGCGTTTGACTATCTCTCCAAACCGGTTGAAAAGGAATCCCTGCTGAAAACGGCCAGGCTGGCCATTCAACAATACCGACTGGAACAGGAAAAAAGGGCGGCTGAACTTGCCCGGGAAGGCTACCGGCGATTTCTCGAGGCAGTCTTCAGAAGTGTTTCGGACAGCATCATTTCCGTCGATAAAGATTGCAATATTCTCCAGATGAACCAGGCGGCCATCCAGCTTTTCCAGACTCTGCAGCCTGAATTTAGCCAAGGAGGCCACCTTACCCCTCTCTGCAAAAACAAAGATCTACGCCAGCTTGCCGATAATACCGCCCTGGTTCTGAAAACCGGCACCGAGGTTATAGATCACCGGATGGAATGTTTCCCCGATGGAACGTGCACCGTACTGAGCATCTGTATTTCTCCGCTTGACGACGGTACGGGAACCCCGGCCGGCGCAGTTCTGGTATGCCGGGACATGAGCCACAAGGAGCCACTCCACATCCAGCAAAGAACCCACTTCCACCGTATGATCGGCGCGAGTCCTGCAATGCAAAGCGTCTTTCTGCTCATCGAAAATATCGGCAGAGTGGATACCTCGGTATTGATAACGGGAGAAAGCGGAACAGGTAAGGAACTCGCGGTACACGCCCTGCACCAGGAAAGCCCCAGGCGCAATCATCCGCTGGTCATGGTCGACTGCACGGCTATACCGGAGAATCTTCTTGAGAGCGAATTGTTCGGCCATAAAAAGGGTGCGTTCACCGGGGCTGAAGAAAACAGGATGGGAAGAATCCTCCAGGCGGACAAAGGGACGCTTTTTCTCGACGAGATCGGCGACATCTCAATGGCCATGCAATTGCGCCTGCTCCGATTTCTGCAGGAGAAAACCTTTTATCCGGTGGGCAGCGACAAAGAAGTGCATGTCGATGTCCGGGTTGTCGCGGCCACCAATGTCGATCTCAAGGAAAAGGTCAAAGCCGGCAACTTCCGGGAAGATCTCTATTTCCGTCTGCTGATTATCGATATTCATCTGCCGCCGCTACGCGACAGGGATGGCGACGTGGAGATCCTCGCCAAGCATTTCCTCGAACGTTTTGCCGGCAAGATGAAAAAGGGGATAACCGGCATCTCCGACCAGGCAATGACCATGCTTTGCCGCTACCGATGGCCGGGAAATGTCCGCCAGCTCGAACATGTGATGGAACGGGCATGTATTCTCTGCGCCTCCCCGACAATCTCCTCGGAAGATCTGCCGGCAGAACTGCATTCCGTGGCGGAAAGCCCACAGGCAATGACCGTTTCTCATATTGATAAAATGATAGAGAACCACTGGCAGACCGTCGAACGACGAACGCTGACGGAACAGGAACGACAGGCAACCGAGAAGATCCTGGCCGCCCTGCAGAAGGCCGGAGGCAACAAAGCCAAGGCCGCCCGCCTGCTGCACATTGATCGATCTACTCTCTATCGTAAAATGCATGAACTGCATATGGACATGGATATGTTTTCCTGACGGCTCCATCCTACACAAGTGTTGCCACATTTGTGTGGCGCATCCCATACTTCTGTTGCATTCCCCAACTGATGTTTCCTGCCGGGCACAGCCCAGCGAGCCTGCGTTGATTTCCCTGACTTCCATTTCTTGCCACTACTGACCAAGGTTGCCGGCTGCTCCTGCCAAGTACAGTGATCAATTCTTCGGGCATCGTCCGTACTGGCACTGCATATGCTATATGGACATCAGACGAGATAGGTCAGCATCTTTCCAGCAGGAGACCGGGAAACTATGACTGCTTTGCAAAAACATTCGTTCAACAGCCTCTTTGCTAACGAGCATGCTTGTGTATCCTATCTGTTTCGCCGGCGCTGGCCATTCGGTTTCAAGTGTCCCTTCTGCGGATCCGTACAAAAAGAGATAGCTCCTGCCTATACGGTTGTCTGCCGCTATTGCCGCAAGCAGACGTCCATCACGGCCCAGACGCTCATGCACGGCAGCAAGAAGAGTCTGGTTGCCTGGATGCAGGTGGCTTGGCACTTTTGTTACCGCTCCGAAGGGTTGAGTGCCAGGGAACTTCAGAGACTGATGGGACTCTCGTGTTACCAGACAGCCTGGCACTGGCTGCAGATACTGCGCCAAGCCGCTACTCTTGCCGAGGCGATGGTCTGCCGCGGCAATGTCCTTGTCGGCATCGTCAGGCTCTCAGTGCTCAATGCTGTCGGCGATTCGACTCCTGAGATCGCCCTCGCCCTGGAGCTCAACCAACGCAGGACCAACACCGCACGAGCAAAATTTCTGCTTGTAGAGGAACCATCGCCCGAAACACTTGCCGATGCCATCTGCAGACTGGTTCTGCGCAACACAACCCTGCAGCTGCGGGAGGAGATATGGCCCTGCCACGCCTATCTGCCTGATTCCTACAACTGCAGCAAGCCAACCCGCGAACAACTCCAACAAGGACGAACACTCATTGAAGAAATTCAATCCTGGTTGGCGGGCGTGTTTCGGGGAGCCATCGAGGTCAGCCACCTGCAGGGCTATCTGGATGAATTCAGCTTTCACTATAATACCGCCTTCTGGCCTGACCGGCCGGCGGTCCTCGATCATCTGGTGACGGCCCTTGTCTCGACTCCGGTGAACATTTCGCCTGCAGATCACCGGCTACGAGGAGGAGGTGGATCATGAAAAACAGGGTGCAGTTCGGTTTTCTGGTAATTTTTCTCACGGTACTGGGGGTTCTCGGCTACAACGCCTGGCTGCTGGAGACAACACCTCCCGAACGTCTGTATTCTGACTTCCTGACTGATCTGCAAGACGGCCAGATAGCTTCCGTCCATCTGCAGGGCGAAGAAATCCGGGGAGAAGACAGACAAGGCAGGGAATTCAGGACATTTTCCCCCGACATTCCGGGTCTCATGCCGCAGCTGGTCAAGGCCAAGATGACAGTCAGTGTCGAGCCTCCACCTTCCCTCTTCAACCAGTTGGCCGGAATTGTCTTTCTCATAATGGCCGTCGTCGGCCTGTGGCTTGTATTTACCAAACGTTCATTTGGCGGCGGCAACAGCATCTGGAAGGATAAACGCTTTCAGATAAGGACTGGTCCGGGCGACACCAAGACCTTCGCGGATGTAGCCGGAATCGACGAAGTTCGGGAAGAGGTGATTGAAATCGTCGATTTTCTCAAAAACCATGAAAAATACAACATGCTTGGCGGCCGTATCCCCCGGGGCGTCCTGCTCCAGGGTCCTCCGGGTACCGGCAAGACCCTGCTGGCCAGAGCTATTGCCGGGGAGGCGTCTGTGCCCTTCTATTCCATCGGCGGTTCAGATTTTGTCGAGATGTTCGCCGGTGTTGGCGCCTCCAGGGTCAGGGAGCTGTTCGGACTGGCAAAGAAGAGTGCGCCCTGCATCATCTTTATCGACGAAATAGATGCCATAGGCAGCAGGAGAAACGGCGGGTCTGGCGGTTCCCATGAAGAGCGCGAACAGACCCTCAATGCCATGCTGGTGGAAATGGACGGTTTTTCCAGCAATGAGACAGTGATAGTGATCGGAGCGACCAACCGCCCCGATATCCTCGACCCGGCCCTGCTCCGGCCCGGCAGATTTGATCGGCAGCTGACGGTTTCTCTGCCCAACCTGCATGGCAGGGTCAGAATCCTCGAGGTGCATACCCGGCTGGTGACCGTATCCTCATCCTTGAACCTGACCCTGATCGCCCAGGGAATCCCAGGTTTCAGCGGCGCCGATATTGCCAATCTGGTCAACGAGGCAGCACTCATTGCTGCCAGACAGAAGAAAAATGCGGTGGAAATGATCGATTTTGAAGCAGCAAAAGACAAAATTCTGATGGGCCTGGAACGCAGAAATTCGGCAATTAACGAGAAGGAACGACGGATTATAGCCTATCACGAGGCCGGGCATGCCATTGTCGCCCGACTTCTGCCGGAGACCGACGAACTGCACAAGATTACCATAATCCCTCGTGGCATGGCCCTCGGACTGACCCAGCAGGTGCCTTTCGAAGAACGCTACACCTACTCTATCGTCTATCTGCTCAGCCGGATCAAGGTCCTGCTCGGCGGCCGCATTGCTGAAAAGATCGTTTTCAACCATCTCTCTACCGGGGCTGCTAACGATATTGCCGCGGCCACCGATATTGCCTGCCGCCTGGTCTGCGAATGGGGAATGAGCAGCGCCCTCGGTTCCACGGTATATCGCCGTAAACAGCACCAGTTCCTCGGCGACATTGATACCAAGGGAGATTTCAGCGAAGCGACCGCCCGGGAAATCGACCTCGAAGTCCGCCGAATCATCAATGAATGCTATGAGGAGACAGAGAAACTGCTCCGCGCCAACAACCGGCTGATCCATGAACTCGCAGAAGTACTCCTGGTCAATGAAACAATTGACGCGGAAGAAATCAATATTGTCATGCATTGCTATGAAAACACAGAGAAAATTCGAAAAGAGCAGCAAAAGGATCGACAAAGAATCGGCCAGCAAACCCCGGCAGCCGACACAATCAAGGAGATGAGGGCATGAAAACATACAACGGTGCACTATTTACGATATGCCTGGTCCTTTCGATGGTCATCGGGGCCGGCTCAATCAGGGCCATGGATGCCGACGAAATCCCCTCTCCCCTGACCCTTGACCGGCTGCAGAAACTGTATGAACCCGTAAGTTTCGATCACCAGATGCATGCGGAGAGCTTCGGCTGCAACGCCTGCCATCACCATACCACCGGCGATGGCCCACAGGAACCGTCCTGCAGGCGATGCCATGCCGACTCAGCGGCAGCCGCGGAGGTATCATGTTCCGGGTGCCATGCCCAGGATTTGACCGCCAAGGCTCCTGCGACGGAGGATAAGGACAAGATTCGCTATCACATCGACAAACCGAGCCTGCTGGGGGCGCTGCACCTGCAGTGTCTCGGCTGCCATCGCGCAGAAAGCGGACCTACAGGTTGTCAGGATTGCCATGCCATGACAGATGCCGGCAAAAAAAGATTTGCCCTGCAGGATTGATCGGCGGCAGGAACACGATACAGGGGCTTTGGAAGTACGCCTGTGAACAACGAAAAGAGAAAGGAGATGGTCATGCCAGAAAAAACAACGCGGAGGACAGCTCTCAAGACAGGACTGGCCGCGACAATTGCGACACTGTTCCTGCGTCCGAAGGCCGGGGAATCCCACCAGCTGAAAAAGTATCCCAAAAGCATGGGGGTTCTGGTCGATTTAGGCCGGTGTGTCGGCTGCCGGAGTTGCGAGGCGGCCTGCAATGCCGAACAGAACCTGCCGCCACCCGAGCGTCCATTCACCGATCTGGATGTATTTGCAGAAAATGAACACGGCCAGCAGCGGCGAACCGACGAAAACCGCTACACGGTGGTGAATCGGTATGAATTGGCCGGACAGGAGCACCCCCTTTTCCGCAAGGTGCAATGCAATCATTGCCAGGAACCGGCCTGTCTGTCGTCATGTTTCGTCAACGCCTATACCAAGACCCCCGAAGGTGCCGTCATCTATGACCCCGATGTCTGCGTCGGCTGCCGGACTTGCATGATAGCCTGTCCTTTTTACATACCAGCTTTCAGATATTCGAGCGCCTTCTCTCCCCGTATTCAGAAGTGCGTTTTCTGCTATGACACCCGGCTGAAATTCGGCAAACCTCCGGCCTGCGTCGAAGCCTGCCCGCAGGAAGCTCTGCTCTTTGGCCAGCGCGAAGAGCTGATAAAAATCGGACGACGTCGGATCGAGGAAAACAGCGGCAAATATGTTGACCATATCTATGGCGAGTATGAAGCGGGAGGCACCTCCTGGCTGTATCTTTCACCGGTTCCTTTTGATCAGGTCGGATTCAACACCGAGCTCCCCCATGAACCGATTCTTGATTCTGTTAAGAATTTTCTCGGGATCGTACCGATGGTCCTGACGATCTGGCCCGCGCTTTTTGCCGGCTTTCACCTGTTGGCAACCCGCAAGGAACAGCCCCGGACAACCAGCGAGCAGGGCGAGGAGGAATCACGATGAAAACCTTAACTGGAGTGATTGACCATCTCCCCATCAGCGGGTCGAATAAAACCGACGGGACTTCATGGACTGTAAAAGAACGGCTGCTGCTCGGCCTGACAGTTGATCAGTACCTGCAGCAGATGCGACGCAACCCTTTGAACTGGCTGCTCTTTGCAATTTTTGCGGTCGGCCTGCCTCTTCTTCTCCAGCGGTATATCTTTGGTCTCGGCTCGGTCACCCACGCCTCCAACGATTACCCCTGGGGCCTGTTTCTCGGTTTCGGCCTGTTCGGCATGGTCCCCCTGTCGGCCTCCGGCTTTCTCCTCGGCACGACGGTCACCCTTTTTGGCAGAAAAGATTTTCACCCGATAGAACGTCTTGCCTTGCTGAACGGCCTGCTGGGATATTTCTTCGCCGTCGTCTATCTGGCGGTCGATCTTGGCATGCCATGGCGCCTGGCCTACCCGATGTTTGTCTCCCTCGGCCCGGCAGCCGTGCTCTTTCTCGTAGCATGGCACGTCGCCACCTACCTGTCGGTGCAGATCGCCGAACTGCTGCCGGCGCTGTTTGAATGGCTGGCCCGACCGGCCTGGAAAATTTACATAAAAAGAATAACACTGGGGCTGACCATCGCCGGCATCATTCTTTCAACGCTGCATCAGGGTGCTCTGGGGGCCTTATTCAACTATGCGCCCAACAAACTGCATCCACTCTGGTTATCCATTGAATTCCAGTGGATCCATTTTCTCTGTTCCGCCGTCTTCGGCGGTCTTTCCATGGTTATTGTCAGCTCAACGCTGATCAGCACCTTTATTCCCTGGCGCTGCGGCAGGGATTTCAGCGAAAATCTCGATAAGCTTACCCTCGGCATGGCCAAAGGTGCATCCTATGCGATGATCACCTATCTGGTGATAAAACTGGTGGCCCTGGCCCATGACAACGAATGGGAGCTTCTCCTCACAGGTTGGGGGATGTACTACCTCCTCGAGATCGGCATCGGTGTTGTTCTGCCAATGTTCCTTTTTGCCAAAGGCGTACGTGACGAAGCTGTCCGCCCGGTTCGAATCGCCGCCTTTATCGCCGTGGTAGGCATAGTCTGGAATCGTCTGAATACTGCTATTGTATGTTTTAACTACCAGATGTATCAGGAAGTTCCCCACTGGAAGGAACTTTGGCTGACTGTAACTCTCTATGCCTTATACTTTGTCGTCTATCGCTTTATCGTCTATCGCCTGCCGATAGTCTTTGAATGGCAGAAGTCACCTGTCAGACAATAAATCGCCTGTTTCAGCCCTCCCCTCCCCAACGAGTATGAATTCCCCCATACGACCTGGCTATCTTCCTGGCATCCCAGTTGGATTGCCAGGTCGTTTCTCTCATTGACCTATCTCATAGGCTGTACAACAGAAATGCAGCTATGTGGCAGCATCTTACCCCTCCATGCAACAGTTATGATCGAGAGTTCTCCACAATAGAAATTCCCCAATTCTGCATTTTTTAATTATTATAATATTAACAATTATTTAATCAAATTTGAGATGGTTTTCAAAGGACACGTTACGGTCTTTTCGACGGTAGTTTTTCTGGCACATCTGATGCAATCAATAAGGTACAGGACGACAAAGAGAGCAACAAAGAATCACAACTCAGCCAAGGAGGACGCCATGAACAGCCCGATTATTACCAAGGAAAAAATCCAGGTAAACTTCGTCGATGAGGCCATTCACTTTTCACTTAAGGCAGGCACTGTAATCTGTGCGCTGATCGGTATCTGGGCCGTCTCCTGTCTGGTCGCAGGGCTGACGCAGGTGGGACCCGTCCAGATGGTGCGGGATTATATAACTGCCCTTACCGGATTCTAAACTAAATTCTCAATCAGAGTTGCTCATACACGCAACAGGAGGGAACCATGGCATTACAAGATCTCAGAAACGCCAGAAGACTGGTGATTGGCCTCGGCAGCATCTTTTTTCTCTGGGCGGCTGCAGTATTGGTCAGCGCTCTTCACCAGGTCAATTGGCAGGTGACCGAACTGGCCCGGCAATATCTGGTCGCAACCGGCATGATCCAGCCGATCCACACCCTGGTGGATTTCTACACCCATATCAAAGGTATCGAATACATTATCTGTGTGGCCTTTTTTGTCGCCTTTCCACTCTTTTTTCAATACGTCGAAAAGCGAAAGACCCACATCACGACACCAACCCAGGTGAATAAAGCCAGATGACAGAAAATCTTAAAAACCGCAAACAGGAAAGCCCCGTTAAAAACGGGGCTTTCCTGTTTGTAGCCAAAGGAATTGTTTTGCACCTGTCGACTGAGCCGAAATACGACCACCCTGCCGATCAGGAAAAGGAGCGTTTGATTCTGCAGTTTACCGTGCGTTTTGGTGAGAATGTCAATCAAAAGCCATGGATGTCTGCCATTCCTGCCACACCTTGCCAACAAGATCAATACCTGGCTTCAGGGTCTTCTTCCCCGGCCGCCAGCCTGAAGGAGTGGCTTCTTTGCCCTTGGTCTCGCGAACCAGCTGGAACGCCTGGACCTGCCTGATAGACTCATTGACATTGCGGCCAACGGGAGGAGTCAACACCTCATAGCCCTGGATATTGCCGTCGGGATCAATTATGAATCTCCCCCTGGCCTCGACTCCGGCATTTTCATCAAAAACTCCATATATTCTGCCAACTTTTCCACCTGCATCAGAAAGCATGGCAAAAGGGACACCACCTGCCACCATTTTGCTTAATTCATCGTCGTCCCACATTTTATGAACAAACATGGAATCGATGGACATCGACAGCACCTCAACACCAAGTTTCTGCAGTTCAGGATATTTTTCAGCGACCGCTGAAATCTCGGTAGCTCAGACAAAGGTGAAATCACCCGGATAGAAACAGAGCAAGACCCATTTACCGAGATAATCCGAAAGTTTCACATTGACGAACTTCCCCTTCTGATACCCTGGGGCGATAAAATCCGGTGCTTTCTGGCCGACCATTATCATCTGACGTTCCTCCTTGACCATGTGTTTTGATTCTGTAATCTCAGCCGTTTCCTCTCCTACCGGTCCTCCTGTCGGACGGGCACATCCAGCTTCTGCTTCTTCTGCCATAATCGCCTCCTGGTCTTTGGTTATGCGACATCGTCGCGTTATGAGCATTTGCCCATTCACTCCAAACAGTACCGTGAGCGGTCAAACCCTGCCAACAAAAATTACCATAAACCTGTAAAGAGAAATTTCAATTTTATCGCCATCATTCTTTTACACTATTTTAGGAAATTCTTACACAGATAGACTTCCTTTTTACAGCCCGAAGAGTTATCATTCAAATACACAAAATAGCAGCAGAGGGAAACCTCTCCATTAAAAATTGCAGCGTGGGCGCATTTCCATGAGCAATAAGCCCCTCCGCACAGGCATTTTCACTCCAGTAATCATTAAAAAAGAGGCTATCATGTCGAATTCACCAGAATCCTCCCGGCTGAAAAATTTTCCCATATCCTGGTTTGCAATGATTATGGGGCTGTCTGGTTTTACCATCGCCTGGATGAGAGCCGAGCACATCCTGCAACTTCCCTTTATCGTCAGCCCGTTTCTCCTCAGCCTCACCGTGGCGCTGTTCGTTGCCATTACCGCAGTGTATGGCTTGAAAATCGTGCGCTATCCGGAAATTGTCCAGAGCGAGATCAACCATCCCGTAAAGATTGCTTTTCTCCCCACTTTTTCGATAAGCCTGATTCTGATCTCCATAGCCCTTCTCCAAGACTATGCCAGGATCTCATTCTGGTTATGGCTTATCGGCACCAGCCTGCATTTCATATTCACTCTGTTCGTGCTTTCTTCCTGGGTTCACCAGAGTAAATATGAGATCAAACATCTCAACCCGGCATGGTTCATCCCGGTGGTCGGTAATATCCTCGTGCCGGTTGCCGGTGTCCACCACGCTCCGCTGGAAATCTCATGGTTTTTCTTCAGCATAGGTCTTTTTTTCTGGCCGGTACTTACTTCCATCATTTTCAATCGTCTGATCTTTCATCAGAGTCTGCCGGAACGGTTCATTCCCACCCTCTTCATTTTTATAGCCCCGCCGAGCGTGGCCTGCATCTCCTGGTATAACCTCACGGGAACGCTGTCGGAATTCGGCTTTATCCTCTATTACATCGGCCTGTTCTTTTTTCTGCTGGTCACCGTCCAGGCCAAATATTTTATCAGAATACGTTTTTTCCTCTCCTGGTGGGCATATTCCTTTCCTATCGCCGCGCTGACAATTGCAACACTCCTGATGGCAAAGGAAAGCGGCAAAGCGCTTTTTTTCTGGGGCGGTGCAGGGTTGCTCGCAGCTCTCACTATTCTGATTATTGTCCTGGTTATCCAGACTGCCACCGCTATAGCTCGGAAGACCATCTGTATTGATGAGGAACACTGAGAAACGAATTATTCAAGATTCCTTCGAGCCCTGCCAAACGGGAACGATACTTGCTACATAATAGATATCACATCTTTTAAAAGTCTCTGCTATTTGCCTGGAGGCTGGCAAATCGTTCATGAATCTGCGCCGGATTGGCTGCACATACTTCTCCGGACAGTTGGGACTGGTGCGGGAAAGGCTGGGTTAATTTTTTCAATTTTTTACTTCATTGAAAAGGGGAAAATTATGAAAGAGCAACTCATCAACTACGAGACATTCATCACGATCACCAATGCAATATCTCATTCAAAAGAGCCCGAAGAAGTCGCCCTGATGACGGTTGAAGGCATCAAGACTGCCTTGGATGTCAAAGGATGCGCGCTCTTCCTGCTCAATCACAAAACCAATGAACTGGAGGTTGCAGCCTCCTATGGCTTAAGCGAAGAATATTTAAACAAAGGGCCGATAAGTGCATTGCGCTCCATCGCCCAGACTTTGAAAGACGGCCCGGTTGCAATTTACGATGTCATGGATGATCCACGACTGCAATACCCGGAGGCAGCCCGAAAGGAAGGTATAGCTTCAATACTTTCGGTGCCGGTCCAGATACACAACAAGATACTTGGGGCTATCCGTGTCTATACGGCGGAACCGTGGGAATTTACTCTCGTGGATGTCAATTTTGTTAACGCCCTGGCCCAAATCGCTGGTATGTCGATCAGCATTGCTCGATATTCCAAAGGCTTGAAAAGCAGTATAGAGGTATTGAAAACAATGAGAGAAGCCCAGGCCCAGAGAAGCACAAGGATGACTCCGTACGAGGGTGTGCCGCAAAGCTTCCCGAATATGGAATTCCACAGGCATCATTGATCTTCGCAGGGGTGCACCCTGGCCAAAAGAAAATGAATACCCAGAAAAGAAAGTATGTATTGATGATTCGTAACGCATATCTGCCATGAACCAGCGATATGCCTTGGAAAAAACAGAAGCTGATCACAGAAGGAGTTCTCTCGGCAAGGGAACTCCTTCTGTCCATTTTGGAAGAGAATCTGATGGAGGGAGGGGCACCCCTCGGCCCGGCCTGTCCCGTCTAAAAAAATGTTCTTTGGTAACACCAGGAAAACCCTTGCGTTCCCGCCAAAGATTGCGCTCAAGTTTCTCTCATTGAGCTGGTTTTTCCCCTGAGTTTAAACAGGCGTCCTTCAGGTCCTGAATGTTTTCAGCGACAGGCGTTTCGAGCCATACCTGGACATTCATAAGGCTTTGCACCTTCTCCCAGCAGCCAACCTTAACCAGAGCTGGCATGTTCGGGATGTCGGTCTTGAGTTTCTGGACCTGCTCCTGCACTTTGGGATCAGTGCTGAGGTCAGCGACATGCTGAACAGTTGCCACCCCTGCCCAAATTATCAACCCCCCGATCAGCAGCAAGCCAAGGCATCCAACGCCGAGAAATATTTTAAGATACCTTTTAAGCGAATCATTCGATCTGATTTTGTTTTTTAGATCTTCAACCTGGTTGTTCACACACATCTCCATAATTTGATATTTTTATAATTCGTATTGTGCCCAACAGTCTTTTTCAAATCAAAACCAGACCTCGATCCATAATTACCATGATACCAAAATCGCAGGTCGTATTCAGAATGCCTGCGTGGATGACAAGGAGTACTGCTCAGGAGACTTTCAGGCTCTTTTTTCCTGTAAACATTGCTCTCACAAGGTTTTCACTATGGCGCATACTTGAGACAGCAACTCCCATAATATGCACGAAAATCAAAAACACCACCAACGACCAGTGGAAGACCCGTACAAAAAGGTCCCAAACATGTATCTGATTATTCTCGTTCATGTGTCAACTCTCTGTTGTGGTGTCCAGGTTTTTCATACAATTTTTCACTGGAATTTCTATCAAACTTTACCTTGTCCGGTCCAGTTCCTGAGATGATATACTCCATGAATGATGAAGCTTTGATGAAGAAGACAATGTTGAGGGAGAGGATCTTCAGGAGGATTTGGCAACTCATCCAGAACTGATCGTGTGCTGCTTATGGATATCGAGAAGTTTTACCCAGGCGCATCCGATCCCCCCCAAGTGCCAGTACCACGGCAGACTAGCAAAATCAGATGGAAAAGAAAGATTATGACAAGAAAGAGTACACCTGTAAGTGAGAATGCCCTATACGATTGAAATAAGGCGAGGAGTAAAAATGATCGTCAGGCCAAGGGAGCAAGATGACCTATCGCCCCCTTTGAACCTAACATTCCGGTATATCAGTACTTAGCTTGGATCTTATCCAGTTGTTCTTTGGTGATGCCAGGAACACCCTTGCGTTCCTGCCAGCGATTGAGATTCCACGCCCCTTCTCCGAGCCATCCCTTTATAGTCTGAAAATTTTTGGCCCGATCTGTATCATTATCTCCGAGATATTGATACATGTTTCCAGGTTTACCGCTGGTCTTTCCATCATCCAATCGTCTCATCATTGCACCCGTTGCCGGCCAAACGACATAGCTCATGAAATGCGGATAAGTGTCCATTCGTGGAGCTACCTTTTCCTTTGCATCGCCCAGCAACTCCCATTCATTGTATTCCAGAGCCTGCGCCCCATGGCATTCGATACATTTTGCTTCAACAATCGGTTTGACATCATTGCGCCATGTGCGATCTTGCGCAAAAGCTGGAATAGTCATTCCAATCATCATCAAACTTAATGCAGTACGTTTCAACATGTTTATCCTCCTGAGTTGGGTGAGTGAAAAAATGAGCAGTAAAGACTGCTCGCCTCGCTGTAATTTTTTCAAATCACACTAAAATATGCAGTATCTAAATCAATAATATCTCACATTGTAGCACAAACTTGAGATATTTCAAAATTCAATGAAATAATATATCACTCGACTGCACCGCCATGGCACTTGAGACATCCTTTAAAACGAGGGTGATTTGTTGGCGGGGCGTCAGTCGGCGTTGCCGGATTGTGGCATTGGAGACACTGCTCGTCATTCTTCGCGTCAAGGTGGATATCCGGAGAGTTGGTGATCGATGGCCCATGCATGCCAAGATAGTGGCGATAGGCGCAACCGGAGGATGCCAGCAGAAGAAGGAGTAGTGCCGTGGTGAGCGTTTTTTTGATGTTCATATCTTGGTCTCCAGATGCCCATCTTTGAGGTAAATCTTTCGGTCTGTCATTTCAATAAGTTCAATATCATGCGTGGCGATAATCAAGGTGGTGCGCTGATCGGCGCAGAGGGACAGCATCAGTTGGATGAGCTGATATCCGGTAGCCGAATCCAGACTGGCAGTGGGTTCGTCGGCCAGCAACAGGGCAGGTTTATGGGCAATGGCCCGGGCAAAAGCGACTCTCTGGGCCTCTCCGCCGGAAAGTTCGCCCGGCATGGCCGTATCATATCCCGCCAGGCCAAACGTGGCTAGGAGGCCGGAAATTCTTCGTGTCTGTTCCTTGCCGCGGATGCCGTTCATTTCCAAAGGAAACTGCAGATTTTCGGCTACCGTCAACCAGGGCAGCAGGTTGGCGGCCTGAAAGACAAAGCCGATTTCCCGGCGCTGAAACAAGGCACGCTGCTTCTGGTTGAACGTACAGATATCGCGACCATTGCAGAGGATCTTGCCGTTGTCAGGTTTTTCCAAGGCCCCTATGCAGTTCAGCAGGGTGGTTTTTCCCGAACCCGATTTCCCGGCAAGGACAGAACTCTGCCCCTTCTCAAAGCTCAACGATATATCGGCAAGCGCCGTGATGTGGCCACGGCCCGATGTATAGTTTTTTGACACATTCAGAATCTCGATCATGATCTACACCGTCCTCAGGATATCGGCCGGGCTTTTTCGGTTGATATACAGGGAGGGCCAGAGAGCTGCCGCCAGCCCAAAAATGATGGCAAGAACGGGTGGGGGCAAAAGAGAGACCGCGGTGAGACGTGGATAGATGACCCCCGATACGACAAAATACTGGTTATGCGAGGTAAGGCTCGTAAGATCGATTCCAACCTTGGCAAAGAGGATAACGGCAAAGACGCCTGCGACCATGCCGACAGTTGCAGCGCACAGAGTGAGCATTCCTATCTGACAGATAAGAAAGAGGGTTGAATCGACCGGCATGATGCCCATGGTTTTCATGATCCCGTGTTCCCGAAGGTTTTTCAGGGTGAAAATGAGAAAAGCGCAGGAAATGCCCACAGAAACAAGAGCGAAGACGAGGATCATGACAATCGCCATGCAGACGAAGTTCAAATCGATCAACTGCTTGAGATCCGGCATGAATTCCGTCCAGGCTCGGAATTTCCCGGATGGTATGAGTCTTTTGTAGTGCTGCTCGATTTCATCGGTTGAACTCCCCTCCTGGAGAAAAGAGGCGGTTGTAATGAGGCCTTCGGCAGAAGGAAATGCCTCATTTGGGCAGAATGCCAGACCTTGATCGAGCTGCGAGATGCCTGTTCTGTAGATGCCGACAACCGTCAGCGTCTTCAGAATATCTCCCGGGAAGGTGCCGAGATGCACCCACCCGCCGACCGACAGATGAAGTCTGGCAGCCGTTTCCTGATTGAGATAGATGCCATCTTCGCCTGGCTGGAGATATCGCCCGGCAACAGTCTTTTTCCACAGAGCAGTGCTCTGCTGTTCCTGCAGAGGATTGACCGCCATAAGCAGGACTGGTTCAAAGATCCCGTCTGTCCACAGCAGAAATCGCTGCTGCCGGCGAACCAGAACATGTTCTACACCCTGCACTGCCAGAATTTCTGTATCGATACGAGGTGGAATATCGCTTCCGGATATATGGCCGGAGAACAGACCAATGGAATTGCGAATCATCGCATCGTTGGTGCCAATGGCCAGTGAAGCCAGAAAGATGAGCGATGCCACCGCCGAAATCACCATGACCGAAAGAACGATCGTTGACCGCCACGATCGCACAAGATGCAGGAAGGAAAGCTTGAGTATATACCGAAGGCGCATGTAGGCTGTTCAATCCTGGCCAAGTTGGACGCCGATACGGCCGGCGATAAAGGCAACAGCAGGCTGTACAAGAAAATCATGGTGCGAGAAGAAGAGCTCCTGCAGACCGCCTTCGAGAAACTGCAGGGCTTTGGCCTTCACCCTGGCATGGAGTTCGGGATAATCAGCATAAAATCCATCAGCTGGAGCGGATAGCTCCACCTGGGATTCAAGTCGCTGCCATACATCGGGAGGTTCCTCATGGAAGACGACCGAGAGGACGTAGTTATGACGATTTTCTCGCAGGTCTGACATGATATCCACCATATCATCGAGGATCTGACACCCCATGCCAATACTGTAGAGCGCCTCCTGGACTGCCAGGGCTGTCGGACTGAGAGCATCTTCAAAAACCGCCGGAATAGCCCAGGTACACTGGAACAGCACTCCCGTTTTATAGTGATGGATCTTTGTGAGAATATCATCTGACCGGAGCCGTTCTGAGACCCCGCCCTCCTCCGATGCCTCCTGCGCCCCGCTCTGCAGCAGGGCATGCAGCGATGCCCTGCTCGCCTGCACGATTTTGTCCAAAGGCTGGTCATTGGCAAGGCAGTATGCAAGCAGGATCTCGGTGAGAATGCGGTCCGAAACCATGATATCGAGGACCGAGCGAAAGCGCCGAGCCTGCTGGGGCAGATCAGTCTCCAGGGTTTTTTTATACTCATCGTCGAGGATGTTGTCACACCCTGTGACCATCCCCCGCAGGCACTGATTGACCGCAGCATAGAGAATTCGCCGGTCTTTAGCGATGCCGACCCTGTAATAGGAATACATAAACAGGGCAGAGAAGAAATTACGCTGCAGCGACAATGTTGCCCTATCCGGCTCGATGAGCTGAACCGGGCTGTCGCACAGGATTTTTCCGGCACTCTGCCAGTAGCGCTGAAGTCCAACGCCGAGTTCAGCCTCCAACAAGACCAGGGGATCGAGATGAGAGAGAGCGGTTGTTTGAGATATGCTTTTCATTTCGTTGTTGCAAAAACTGTTATGTAGCCAAAGTAATGGGCAACAGATTGAGGTGGCTGAAATCCGGCTTCGGTCATCAGGTCGGGCAGAACGCCCCGAATGTTCTCACCGATCTGCGGCTGCAGGAAAAACCAGCGGGAAACATGCGAAACCAGCGCCCCCATGAATGTTGTCGGGGTATGCATATCCGCGATGATCAGCTTTCCACCCGGTTTCATGACGCGGAAGGCCTCAGCCAGACTCCTTTTCTTGAGATCCAGCTGGACATGGTGAAAGAACAGACTTGAGACCACACCATCAAAGGTCTCATCGGCAAACTGCAGATTCTCGGCGGCCATGGCGGCAAAGAGACAGTGCCCACTCCCCCGTTTTTTTCGAGCGATTTCGATCATCTTACCTGCGGCATCAATGCCTGTGACGCTTCCGCCGAGATCTGGCTGCAGACGTTGGGCGATCATCTGGCACAGGACGCCGGTACCGCAGCCTAGATCAAGGACGGTGTCAGTCGGCTGGGGGTCGAGGGTGTCGAGTATGGTGAGGTCATATTCTGCCTGTTTTGCCAGGAGACAGATCGGTTCAAGGAGGTCATAGACCGAAGCGGCGTAATCGAGGGTACGGCCCCGGGTCGGAATCGATGGTATAGGCATTATTGTATTGATCCTGTTTATTGGATGATCCTGAGGTTCTTTTACAGAAGAGATTTTTCCATTGCTCACTTTCCATAATGATCAGAGCTGATAGATTTTAAGCCACGGTCACTGACGGCAAGGTGACGGAGAAGGTTATCCACCCGTCCCGACTTTCCACCCCAATGGTTCCACCGTGCAGTTCAACGATTCTTTGGGCAATTGTCAGTCCCAGTCCCGATCCGCCATAGGCCTGGGAACGGGATTTCTCAACCCGGAAAAACTGGTCGAACAGGTGCGGCAGATCGGCAGCGGATATCTCAGCACCGGTGTTGGCGAATTTCAGGGTTGTTTTCTCCTGGCTCTTTCGGGCTGTGATTTTGATTATGCCGCTTGTCGCATCTGTGTATTTGACGGCATTGTCTATAAGATTGATGATGAGCCGGAGAAGTTTTTCCGAATCGCCCAGGACAACGCATTCTTCGATGTGCGTCTCGATAACGATATTTCGCGCCTGCAAAATCTCTTTGTAGTCTTCAACGACCTGCGATATCAGCGCATGTATCTTCACTGGTTCGCGACTGCAGGTCTCCTCCTGTTCAAGCCGCGATATGTCGAGCAGATTGCGAACCAATTTACTTAGGCGACGCATGGTGTTGAGCTGCTTTTCCAGTTCGATATACATGGATTCGGGCGGCCTGTTGGCCAGCATTTCTTCCTGTCCCAGCATCAGAATGGTCAGCGGGCTTTTCAACTCGTGGGCGGCGTTGCCGATAAACTCCTTCTGCCTGAGAAAGGAATGCTGCAAGCGGTCAAACATTGTATTGAGGGAGTGGCTCAGCACATAGAGTTCATCCTTGCTGGTACCGAGAGGAATTCTTCGATCCAACGAATTTTCGCGTATTTCCTTGATTTCCTGGTTGATGGTTGTCAGTGGCCGAAGAATCCTGCCAGCCAGGTAATAACTGACCAGAAAGATGAAGATAATCGCCACAACAATGCCGGTGGTGAGCCTGGTAAGCAGTTCACGCAGTTCCAGATCCAAAAAGAGCAGAGGCTTGGCAATCAGGAGAGTGAAGCTTTCGGAACCATTGCTCTTGGTCAGCATTCGGGCCCTGAATCTGACGCTGTCGTCGGTTATTTCATCCAATTCATCCATGTCGTCCGGGTCAATCCAGAGAGAGGAAGAGGCAATGTTCCTGGTGAGAAAAAACGCTTTATTGTCTTCTGGTAAAGGGATATCGATTATTCCGGCAAGAGGTGAAGCCAAGATGATTTTCCCCGTGCTATCGAGGATTTTCAACCAATACCTTAGCAAATGCTGGTCATCATGGCGGAGACGGTATGCAGAGTTGTCCGATGGGGAGAGCACCAAGTTGCTAAAAACTGTCTCGGCAACTTCAGCAAGTTCTCGATCTACCAGTTTGTACGGTTCTTCGACTAACTCATGATAGACAAAAAAAGAACACAACGCGGCCGTAGAGAGGGCTGCGAGGGATATCCAGAGAGTAAATCTGGTTCTGACTTTCATCTCGTTTCTCTTTCAATCAGATAACCAAACCCCCTGACTGTCTTGATAATTTGCCCTTGATCCGAGGATTTGAGCTTTTTACGCAGGTTGCTCATATGAACATCTATGAAATTGGACATACTGAAGGGGTCAAAATTATCTCCCCAGACATGTTCGGCCAAAGTGAATCGTGAGATTGCCCGGCCTCGATTGTGCAGGAGGAACTCCAGCAGAGCAAATTCCTTGGTGGTAAGTGTCAGATTTTCTCCACCTTTGGTCACCTCCCGACTCACCGTATTAAGGCGGATTGAACCTGCCTCAATCACTGGGCTACCGGTATTGCCTCGCCTGATCAGAGCCCGAACCCTCGCCAGGAGTTCTGCCAGGGAAAAAGGCTTGGCCAGATAATCATCGGCCCCAAGGTTCAGCCCAGCTACTTTGTCTTCTAAATCGCCTTTCGCCGTCAGCATCAAAACAGGGGTGATGATACCGGCAGCCCGGATTTCCGAAAGTATCTCAAGGCCGTTCATTCCTGGCAGCATGATATCGAGGAGTATCAGGTCATACGTGTCGTTCCAGATTTTCTCTAGGCCTGCTTTTCCGTCATCGGCTGTTTCTACGGTATAATGCTCGCTGGTCAGAACAGAAACCAGCTTTTCAAGCAGATACGGTTCATCATCAATTATGAGAATATTCATGACATCTAAATGGAGTCTATGACTGAATGTGGAATTTTTGTTTTGTTGGAAATAACTGGAATGGGAATAGCCGGATGATCCGCAGCATGCCGTGTTATCAGCCGATAGAAATACGATCCGACTTCTTTGCCGTGTTTTTTTACGGAGTAGCTCTTGATTTTTCCAAGGTGTTGCACGCTACCGCTGAAGAGGTGATCAGCGAGGTATTCTTTTCTTTCGGAGATTGCCAGAATATCTCTGCCGATTGCGTCTGCAGGAGTTAACCAATAGTTGTACATCAGCGCGTCCATGCCGAAGATCTGCCGCCCTGTGGTCTCCTGGACCGATTTGGCGTGCTGGGTGTTTTCTGCATGCTCGGCCTTATTGCGGTAAAACGCCATGCCGCTTGCCAGCCGATATTTATCCATCCCGACAACGAGAGGGCGTGATCCTCGTTCTTCCGCTACATTTTTTACGGTCTGTTCAACCTGCAGGGCAAGGTCTTCACCCCCAAAGAGAAAGGCATTGCTATCGTAGGGAATACCAGGGAGGCCAAGGGAAAAATAATGGAGAATGACGCCATAACTCAAGACCAAGGCGAGAATCGTCCCAGTCCAGAGTCGCTGGCCAAACAGCTGGAGTTTGACAGGTGCTTCCCTGAATGGCAGCGATGCAGCCATGAGCGGGATAAAAGCCAACCACAGAGGACCTGCCCAACTCAGCTTCACCTCCCTGGAAAAACTCACGAAAATGAACACAGAGAGAGGAACAAGGGCCATACAGAGGGCGAAAAGCCGATGTCGTTGGCTGTATTCCTCCACCCGAGAGTGACCTGCTGTTTGGCTGCGATGCAATCGGCTGGAGGTCCAGACGGCATACAGTCCGGTCGGTGTCAGTAGCAACAGTATTGCGCCAAGCAGTTCAGGCGTTGAGAACTGGAAGACATCCGCCAGCCGGTGCTGACTCTGGAACAAGAAGGAGGCCCATTCATGCTGGTAATTCCATAATATAACAGGGGAAAAAATTAGTAATGCGGTGATTGCCGCCAGATATGGCTGGGGTTTGAAAAACCAGCGGCGTGACCGCAGGTCGATCAACATGAATAGAATTATCGCCGGGCCTAAAAGGGCTATGGTGTATTTGGAGGCCATGCCAATACCAAGACAGATCCCGACGCCTAACCACGATTGCGGGTACTCATCAATGAGTGCGCGATGGAGAAAAAACAAGGCCCCTGCCCAGCAGGCGATCAGGGGGGCGTCAGGGGTGATGACCAGGGCAGTACCGAAAAAAAGAGGGAGGGTGGCAATAAGCACCAGGGCATTGAGCGCGGCCTTTTCCCCCAGGACCGAGCGTGTGAGGTTGTAGCTGAACCAGGCGGTGATGAACCAGCAGATAAAGGCACCGAAACGGACCCCCAACTCTGCATGGCCAAAGAGATGGGTGCCGAACCAGATCAGCAGGGCGACCACGGGAGGATGATCGAGATACCCCATCGCCATGTGTTGGCTGTAGTTCCAATAGTAGGCCTCTTCCTGGATGAGTTCATAACTCCCGAGATAAAGGATCCTGAGAAGCACGGTATAGAAAATGATGATCAGCGCTGTGAGATGCCAGTTTGGCAGTCTTGCCGTTCCATTAATTTTTCCTGAGACAACGAGATAACCTGCAGCCGAGGCAAGGAGACTGTAAAATGCCGCGATCAGCGAGAGGAATGAGGCATTATCGGGAAACCATGCCGACATGGCGGACATAAGTCCCCCACGGAGAAAAAGGATCAGCAGGAGGATGAACTGATAGCGCAGGAGAATTGAGGGCCGGAAGTACGAGAGAGGTGTCTGTGTGGTAGCAGCAGTAATGAGATAGCCGAGATTACAGGCCAGAAGAAAACTGATGATATGCACAACATCCAGTTGGAATCCCAAGGTTCGCAGAAGATGAAACACCAGAAGATCAAGAGAGACAACAGTCCCTGCAAGCAGGGCCAATTCTTTCTTTCCGACAAGATCAAGAGGCAAACCGCCGAGAATCGCAATGTGCCTGAGGTAATCGAGTATGACCCGGGCATTCATTTTTGAGCGGCCCTTTGTTCGGTCAGCAAAGGTTATTGGAATCTCTGTGACACGCAACCAGTCACCCGCCGAAGCAAGGATCTCAAGACCAATTTTAAAACCTGCGACTTTACCGTTAATTGACTGAAAAACCTCTCTGCGCACCGCAAAAAAACCTGCAAGCGGGTCATGGACCTCAGTGAACAAGCGGGCGGGAAGGGTGGCGAGGCGTGAAGCGATTCGGCGTACAAAAGGCCATTCGGGAGTGGCGCCTCCGGGAATATACCGACTGCCTATGACCATGTCATGAGTGCCTTGCACAAGCGGTTGCAGGAGGTCTGGAATGGCCTCAGGCGGGTGACTGAGATCCGCGTCCATGACGATCAACAGATCGCCCCGCGCAGCTTTGGCAC
>JAIFKM010000021.1 GCA_020049575.1 Desulfobulbaceae bacterium | reverse complement strand
TCCCTCAGGGTGCCGACCAAAGCGTTGGAGACTGCCTGCTGCATCAAGGTAATATCGGAAATTATCCGGGATATGAGTGTCCCTGTGGGCATCTGGTGAAAAAAGGACAGGGGCTGGCTGTGGATATGCTCAAATACCTGGACGCGCAAATCCCTGATAACGGATTGTCCGACCCTTTCAAGCAGGAAATAGTAAATATAGTAGAAGCTGCTTTTTAGAAAGAAGACCAAAACAATGACCAGCGGCAGGACATTAAGGAAAAATACATTTTTTTCCATGAAGATCTTGTCCAGGAGGTCCTTGACCAGATAGGCCTGTGAACCCGTCAAGGCGGCGACGAAGATCATGGCAATCATGGCAATGATCAGCTTCGTCTGATAAGGTCTGATGACGAGATAGAGTCTGATGAGGATTTCTTTATTTGTCATGCAAAGGGTGAGGGTTTGTGTACGAAGGATTTGGTTGAAACCGAGGAAACACGGTGGAAAATTTGGGACTATTAATACACTACTCGGCTTGAATACTAAAGTCCTATTTATCCCTTAGTCCGGTTACATTCCTGCGAGAATCAGGCCATTGCCAGGTTGCTTTTAACTTTTAAATGCTGAGATATCATGATTCATGAATTGCCTTTCCTGGGAAAGACAAAAGATGCCTATATTGCCGAAGGAATAGAGGAATATTCCCAGCGACTGAAACATTACACAACGCTCTCCGTGATCTGGTTGAAAGACAGGGGGAAGAAGAAAGGGCGTCCGACCGATCCGGCCGAACTGGAAGGAGAGATGCTGCTGCAATCCATACCAGGCGGGGCGCTTGTCGTCGCCCTAGATGCCCTCGGAGAGCAGGTTTCTTCAGAAGGACTGGCTACCCTGGTGAGCACTTGGGAACAGCGGGGCATCAAGCAGGTCAGTTATCTGATCGGCGGGCCGACCGGATTGTGCCGGGCCGTTCTGAACAGGGCTGATGTACTGCTCTCCCTCTCGAAAATGACGTTTACCCATGATATGGTGCGCTTGCTCCTGCTGGAGCAGCTCTATCGTGCATATACCATCAAGGCCGGCGAAAAATATCACAAGTGACGTTTCAGGTAGACATCAAAACGGCTGTTTTTCATGAATATTTCGTGTGTCGGCGGTCTGTCGGCGATGTGCGGCGCACCTTTGGGCCGCTTGACAACCACCCGGTTTTCCGTTGACCTGAGGGCTTCTTCAAGAAGGGAAGGGCTGTCATCGTCGTCGCCGGCAATCAGGCGGAGCATGCGCATCTCCTTGCTGTTAAGAGCCGATTTCTGGCGATGCGGATACATCGGGTCCATATAGATGGTATACGGTGGCTCGGTGAGTCGTTGCAGGGTCTGGCGGGTATCTCCAGAAATGAGAGACAATCTGCCTGCGATACTGTGCATTGCCTTCGGATCGGTCATTGCCCGGTCGAGGGCATCCTGCAGCAGGACAGCGACGATGGGCGAGCGTTCACTCATGGTGACCGTACAGCCAAGTGAGGCTAGGACAAAGGCATCTCCCCCCATGCCTGCTGTGGCATCGAAGATGCTGGGGCGAAAGCCGGACTTTATGCCGACCGCTCGGGCCAGAGGTTGATTGATCGTGCAGTTGTGGGTCTGTCGGTAGCCGAACTTACCGTGGAGAAAATCTATGAAGAGGATGGAGGCCGGTTGCGATATGTGGCCCGCCAGATGCATGCGAAGCTCCAGGCCGTGGTCGGTAACCACCAGCACCATTGCCGCTGCCTGCTGCCCGGACGTGAGCGGAACATTGAGTTTTTTCGCGAGCTCAGAGGCTTTTTGTAGCATTGTCGCCGAGCTTGCAGTACATGAAACCGTACATGACGGAGTTGCTGCCATAGGATCAGGCGAAGAGCCGTTTGTAGTTTGTAACACGTTGATTTAAATACTCATATACTTAGTAGGATTGAACCATGCAGAACCAGAAAACAGAAGTCGTCGCTATCATCCCCGCCCGTTATGAATCAAATCGTTTTCGGGGTAAACCACTGGCGAAAATCGCCGGTAAACCGATGATTCAGCATGTTGTGGAGCGGGCTCGTCAGGTTGAGCTGCTGTCAAGGGTAGTTGTCGCAACGGATGATAAACGAATTTGTGATTGTGTACAATCCTTCGGCGGGGAATATGTGCTGACTAGAAATGATCACGTTTCCGGTTCCGATCGTCTGGCGGAAGCAGCTGAACTGCTTGGTATATCCGAGCATGATGTGGTGGTGAATGTCCAGGGCGACCAGCCTCTTTTCCCCCATGAGGTGGTCGAGCAAGTCGTGCGTCCTCTCCTCGATGACCCGGCCCTGCCGATGTCGACACTGATTTACAAGATCATCAGGCCGGAAGAAATTCATGATCCTAACCATGTCAAGACGGTTTTCGACAGAAATAATCATGCCCTGTACTTCTCCAGGTCCCCCATTCCCTTTCAGCGAAATCCTGAAGAAGCTGTATCTCCAACATATTATAAACATTTGGGATTTTATGCATACAGGAAAGGTTTTCTATTAACCTTCGTGGCCCTGCCGGAGGGAGAATGGGAACGGTTCGAGAAGCTCGAGCAGCTGAGAGCCCTTGAATATGGCTACAGAATTAAAGTAATCTTAACTGAACATGATTCAATTGAAGTCGATACCCCGGAGGATCTCCAGCGTGTTGAAGAATATCTCAAGACCCTGGCGAAATGACGATGGCCTCAAAAGGCTACTGGGCAATTTGCAACACCTCGCATATGCATGAGTAAGGAGATGGAGACAGGCATGGATGGCATGAAAGCACAGGCCGGGACCTCCAATGAATCCCTGATCGATCATCTGGCACAACTCTCGGCAAAGAAGGTGACGCCGCTTGATATGCTGCCCCAGGAGGATCTCCGGGAAAAGCTCGTCGAACTGGTGCTCAATGGCCAGCCCCGCGGTACGGATCGCGAAACCTCGGCATTGTTCGGCGCCCTGCGGAATTCGCTCATCGCCCGTAAAGTCGATGAAACCAAAGTCGTCGTTTTCGGTGGAGGTTCGGGGCTGTCCAATGTGATTGGCGGTGATAACCGGCGGGCAGGTTGGCTGCGGCAGCCGTTCACCGGCCTGAAGGAAATTTTTCCGCATACCCGTTCAGTGGTCTGCGTCACAGATGACGGCGGTTCAACCGGGGAGATGCAGAAAGATCTGCCCCTGGTGGCCCTCGGAGATATCCGTCATGTCCTTATCTCCTCAATTCAACTTGGAAAACTACAGAAAAGGTACAGTCTCTCGGTTTACGAAGCCGTCGAGGTTGCGGCAACACTTGCGGAACTCTTTAATTATCGATTTAAAGAATGTCCTCAAGATTCGGCTAGCCTGCTTGCCGGCAGCGGCGTTAACCTTGATGGCCTGCCGATAATCCTGCGTGATGATCTTGCATCGCTTATCAACCACCTCTTTATCGATCAGCGCCTGGCAAGCACCCTGACCAGGCCGCATTGTCTTGGCAATATCCTTCTCGCAGCGGCAGTCTACAGGGGAATTGAGACCCAGATCGATAACGATATGCTTTGCCGGCAGCCGGAACTCCTGCGCCGGGCTCTTTTTTCTGGCCTGACATCTCTTGCGGACCTTCTTGGCGCCGAGAAGCGGGCTGTTTTGCCCTGTACTTCAGCGCCGGCCCAACTTCGTGTGCTGTATGCCAATGGAGTGCAGATAACAGGGGAGAGCAAATCGAGTTTTGCCAAACGTGGGGTTCCGGTCGATCGTGTAGATGTCGATTTTCACCATGAACCGGAGGCTTATGAGGAAATATTCGAGGACATTCTTGGGGCTGATATTATCATCCTGGCGCCCGGCAGTCTTTACACCTCGATTATTCCCATTTTCAGGGTGCCGGGTTTGGCTGAATGTGTCAGGAAAAATAGCCGAGCCCTGAAGATTCTCGTTTCGAATCTCTGGGTTCAAGCGGGTGAGACAGATCTCAGTATCAGCGATCCTGAGCGAAAATTTCATGTATCCGACATGATCCGGGCGTATGAGCGAAATATCCCGGGGGGGACCGCGGGATTATTCGATGAGGTCCTCTGTCTCTCATTGAGGGATGTGCCGGCTTCTGTTTTGCAGCGCTATGCCGTGGAGGGCAAGATTCCCATTTATCTTGACCGGGATATCGTCAAGAAGCAGGGGTACACTCCCTTGGAATGCGGTATTTTCTCAAAAGATGCACTAGCTGAGAGAGGCGTTATCCAGCACGATCCGGCAATTCTCGCCAAGGCCATTAAGACGCTGTTTATTGTCCAGGAGTGCTTTGCAGGGCAAAAACGGCAGAAGGATGAATGTGCTCCAAGAGACGTAGTCGCTCACCGTGTCTCAATACAACCGTTGCTGCCCTGCCTGAAGTATCACAAGATAGGCGAGATCCTGGAACGCCTTGAGATAAGATATGGCAGACGCCCTGGTGGCAACGATCTGGTGGCTGACAGGATACGCACTGAAATACGTGAGATTATCTGGCGGCATCACGATATTCCTTTGGCCCATCTGGGATATATCCAGGGCATCCGCTGCATTGATCTCGAGGATTGGCGGCGTGATCAGAGGTGGGACAATGTATTCTCCTTTTTCGATCCCGATGAGGGCTGCATCATCATCAGGCGTGATCAGTTCGATGTGCCGCAGAAACTCGAAATCGCTTTTCTCATTGCCTTGGGTGAATCTCTGCTGGGAGATTATGCTACCAGTAAGACGATGGATTCAGTCGAAGTCAATGGTCTGCATCTGGGGAAGGTGTATCACCTCAGGCTCAAGGATGAAAAGGAGAGAACGTGTTATTTCAGTGAGAAAAATTTGCGTCACTATCTTGAACTGACCCGGATGCTGCCGACGGGGGATCCTTGCCATTATACCCGGCTGATCAATGGCGATGAGGGGTTCACGCCTCCCGGTCTGTTCATGGGGTTGATGTATGCCTGGTATCTCGAAAACCAGTTTGCCAGCCATATTGAATATAAAATGACGGTCTTGAAAATCCGGCAATCTGATCTGATTCCGGAACAGTTGAAAATGCTGGCCAGGCGGAAAAAAATTATATCTTTTTTCCGGGATGTAGTTTTTTCATCTTCCGGCATGGAGGGGGAACGTTTGAACGACGGTGAAATGAATGGAAGGTACAATGAAGATATTGGTAGTAGATGATGATGACCAGGTGCGTGAACTTCTGTGCATGTGGCTTCAGCAGGAGGGATATGAGGTCAAAGATGCTGAAAATGGTCGAAAAGCCGTCGATATCCAAAAAAAATCGCCGGTCGATCTGTTGATATGTGATCTGATTATGCCTGAGCAGGAGGGCATTGAGACTATCTCGCAGTTTCGTGAGGAATTCCCCGAGGTGGGGATTATCGCAATTTCGGGTGGCGGTAAGATCGGTCCGGAATCCTATCTCTCGATTGCCGGGCATTTAGGAGCCTGGAAGGTTTTTTCGAAGCCCATTGATATGACTGAGTTGATTGCAGTTGTAAGGGAGTGGGGTCGTCGGATGCGCCCTGCCCTAAAACCTGAACAGGTTGACTGTCTCAAACTGGACAAACCCCATGGAAAAAGCACTGGTTGTTGAAAATAATCCGGTACTGCTCAAGGCGGTATCGGCCCTTCTCGAGCAGGAGGGTCTTGAGGTGCATACAGCCAACAATGGACTACATGCCCTCGAGATCCTTGAAAACTTTTCACCTGATCTGGTATTCACCGATCTGGTAATGCCTCTTATCGGGGGTGAACAGCTGTGTCGCATTATTCGCAGCATGCCAAAACATTCGCAGGTGTTTCTGGTAATTCTCTCTGCCATCATTCTTGAGGAGAAAGAACAGATCCTGCAGGAAATTGACTGCGATCTCTGTATCGCCAAAGGCAATCTCAAGGAAATGAGGGCGCATATCCGAGAAGCCCTCAAGGCTTTCCGTGACCGGACATCGAATCATTCGGCGAAATCAGGTCAACCGGAAAAACGTATCCCGTCGGGGCTTAAACCCTCCCCTGTTACATTGGAACTGCTCTCTGAAAAACGCCATATATCTGAAATCGTCAATAATCTCAGCGAAGGTATACTCGAACTCAGCCAGCAGGGGAAAATCGTTTCTGTCAATAAGGCGGCCGTGTCGATCTTTGGTATCAGAAAAGAAGCGATAATTGGCGGATCATTTATGACAATTCCCTGGGGGGAACATCAGTCAGATATGACCTCCTGGCTCGATAACCAGCTTATTGGCGGAGGTTTGCAGCGGTTGGAAATAGAAGAGACTGCACCACTTCGCATAAACGACCGGATACTCAGCGCGTCCTTCATTCCACTGGCAGAAGAGGGCGCCATCTTTGCGATCTGCATTTTTCGAGACATCACCCGGCAGTATCTGGCTGAAGAGCATAAACGGCAGCTTGATGAAGCCGTTCGGTTGATGAAGCAGATGGACGCCATGAGCTGTATGGCCGGCGGTTTCGCCCATGATTTCAACAATCTTCTTACAGTTATCTGCGGCAATCTGGACATCTTACTGCATGCTGAAGAACACAAAAAGGAGATTGATGAGCTCAAAGTGCTCAACCATGCTCAGAGGGCAGCTTCTGTTGCGGTAGATCTGGTAAAGAAAATTTCCTGTTTTTCAACCTTTGGCATCATCAGTCGAGAAGATGTGCAGGTAGGCGTCGTTGTCAAAAAAGCGACAGAAGAATATTTCAAAAAAAATGGCGGATCGTATGATCTGATTATGTCAGGGGATGAGAGCTACGTCCATATCGATCCCCTGCAGATTCAAACCGCACTCTTTAATGTTCTGCAAAATGCCAGGGAGGCTTCTACTGACCGTGAAATAGTGATACGGGTAGATGATGAGGAATTCACCGCCCCGGCTATAATTGCCGGCCAGTATATCCCGGCCGGCCGGTATTCGCGTATTGAGGTAGAGGATAAGGGGAAAGGGATTGCGCGGGAAAATATCCTGAAGATATTTGATCCCTATTACTCGACCAAGCAACGTGGCACTGTCAAAGGCATGGGCCTGGGATTGACGATCGTCTATGCCACCTTGAGAAATCATGGGGGTTGCGTCGTGGTCACTTCTGAACTTGGCAAAGGCACTATGGTTTCACTCTTTTTACCTGTCTTCAGCGCGCCGAGTCTTTCCGGCAGGTTCAAAGAAAATGCACAGGCCAGAAACTTCAGGGTCATGCTGGTCGAGGATGATGAGCAACTGCGTGAGATCGGCCGGATAATGCTGGAGTATCTGGGATATTCCGCAGTGGTAGTGAATAATGAAGAGATTGCCGCGCAGATCCTGAAAGAGGGGTTGGCCGATAGGGGAGAGCGGGTAGCAGTGGTTGTCATCGATCTGTCGGGAGGCGACGAAAATGAAAAAATGGCAATTTGTCGAGCCCTGCACGAGGCCGATCCGCAGGTAAAGATCGTTGCCGCCAGCGCCTCACTGATCGATCCGGTCATGGAGAACTGCGCCAGATTCGGTTGTGCAAACACCTTGCCCAAACCCTAACCTTCTGACGGTCGAGCTAGGTTTTTGCTCAGCTGAGCTGTCGGACTGCCTGCCAGTGCTGCTCGAGTTTTTTCGCTGAAACCACAAGCCTGGTCTTGATCTCAGGCGAAAAAAGCGAGATACGGTATTCTTCGATAAGGGTTCTATATTCTTCAATCAGAACCTGCAACTCCTGAGATGGCGTGCCGCCCGTGCTGATCCTGGACAGATTCTCCAGGTGTGGCTTGATCTGGGCTTCTTTGATGGCATCTTTAGCTGGGTTGGCATGCAGCCGTTCGATCCGGACGGCAAGGCTGCGAAGATATCGGTCGCAGTCATCAAGTCTTTCATATCTGCCGTTTTCCAGGAAATCAGCGGGCACAATGGCAGCAATGAGGGACTGCAGTTCGGCCTGCCGTTCTCTCGTGAAGATCCGCCGCTGACGGTCGAGTGCCACAAGACGCTGAAGCTGATCTGCTACCTCCTTTCTTTTGCGCAGCACCGCCATCACCTTGTCGCAGATCTCCTGCCCTTTGCGGAACAAGCCCTCCTTCGAAACCTTGCTCACCGTCTTGCTAAAGCATTCGTGTGATTCAATCGCTCCACTCAGAGGAGAAAAGAGGCTCCTGAGGATGAACGCCAGCAGGGCGTTTGCCGCCTGCTTCTGGCTCCGTGATCTATCCAGCAGCCAGAGGGAAGATGGCCCTGAGAGGGTGGTTGCGCAATAATTCTTCAAAGATTTACACTGGTCGGTAAACTGCAGACGGTACAGGAGCAGCATCCCTTCAATATTGAGAATTCTGGCTTTTCCCAGATCCCTCTCAAAGGTCAGCCGGACACCTTTTTCGTCAACTGGCACGAGGGTCGGGTAGAGGTAGCCGACGGTATTCTGGTCACGGTTCTTGAGGGCTATGGCAGCGGGCAGGCCCGTAAAACCCCAGTCGGAAAAGATTTTGTCCTGCCAATTTTCGATGATTGTCTGGTCGTGGCTGCCGACCTCAGAGGTATCATTCTGGTGTATTTCCGACGATGCCTCCAGAAGCGCCTGCAGATCACGTCCCGCAGAGATCTCACGGCCGGAGAGATCCGTCAGGGAAAACCTGATACGGAGATGGTCGGGGAGTATATCGGGCCATTCCGATCGACGGATGGTGACCCGGAAGAGTTTCTGGATCGACGCTTCAAGCGCCTGGTAGAATGAACCGGTTTTTCGCTGCAGGTCGTCAAGGATCTTATCCACTGCCGTATTGACGGGCACCAGATGCTTTCGCAGACTCTTCGGTAATCCCTTGAGCAGGAAGGTGATTTTTTCCGGCAGCAGACCGGGGACGAGCCATTCGAAGGTCTGTGAAGAGATCGTCCTGGCGAGATCCAGGGGAATGGTGGCGGTGACACCATCGTTGTCCGAACCCGGGGCAAAATGATAGATGAGAGGCAATTGCAATGTGCCGACATGCAGAAACGGCGGAAAATCTGCGAGTTCCTGCCCCTCGGGCCATCTGTTGATGATATCGTCTTCCGTCATCATCAATAGGGCTTGGCTGTCTCGTTTTTTTAAAAAAGTGTTCAGCGATCCGCGATCAAAGACATCGTCCGGCAGCCTGGCGGCATAGAACTGGTGTAGTGAGGTGTCGTCACAGAGAATGTCTCTCTTGCGTAAGCGATGTTCGGCATCCCGCCAGTCCTGGACAAGCTTTCTGTTATGCTCGAGAAAGGGATAATTGCCAATAATCTCGCCCTGCAGGAGAGCAGCTTCAATAAAGATTTCCTGAGCTTCCTTATGATTCTTCGGACTCCTCCTGGCGTAGTCGACTATCCGGCCGGACATGATGGGCAGGCCGAAGAGCGAGACCCTTTCCTCGGCGACTACCCTGCCGCTCTTCTTCTGCCAATGGGGGTTGCTCCAGGCATATTTACAGAGCGCCCCGCCGAGTTCTTCGAGCCATTCCGGCTCGATGCTCGCGACAGTCAGGGCATAGAGCCTGCTGGTCTCGAGAAACGAAGCGGCGATAATCCACTGACCGCCTTTGAGAAACTGATGCGACCCTGGAAAAATCATCAACTCGCGGCTTCCTGCCCCGAGATAGAGTTTATCCTTTTTCTTCATGGCGATATTGCGCAGAAAGCCGGAAGCGAGCGACTTGTGAATGCTGTCATAGGGGGCATCGACACTGTTCTCGGCAAATCCGCCTTGCTGGTCGAGAATCCGGCTAAGCTGCTCGTGCAGATCGAGCCATTCGCGCATCCGCTGGAACGAGAGATAATGGGTGGCGCAGAACTTTTTCAGCCGTGACCATGATTTGACCTTGTCCTGGACCTGATGGAAGTGATTCCAGATGTTCAGCAGCAGCAGGAAGTCGGAATGGGGATGGGCAAAGAGCTTGTGGGCAGCATCGGCCTCCTTTTCACGCTCGGCCGGTCGTATCCTGGGATCCTGGATTGCCAGAGCGGTGGCGATAATCTTGATCTCTCTGAGGCAATTGTTGCTGCGGGCTTCGAGGATAATCCTGGAGATGCAGGGATCAATCGGCAGCCCAGCCATGATCCTGCCGTAGTCGGTCAGATTGTTCCGATCGCTGATCGCCCCGAGTTCACGCAGCAGGGTATAGCCGTCGCGGATGGCATTGCGGTGCGGCGGATCGATGAAGGGGAATTGGGCCGGATCGCCGAGGCCGAGCGAGATCATCTGCAGGATCACCTCGGCAAGGTTTGCCCGCTGGATCTCCGGCAGGGTGAATTCGGCTCTGCCTTTATAATCCTCTTCGGAGTAGAGCCTGACGCAGATACCGGGGCCGGTCCGGCCGCAGCGGCCCTTGCGCTGGTCGCAGTTGGCCTTTGAAATCCTGCCTATCGGTAGGCTGATGGTCTTGGCCCGGGCGTTATAGCTGGAGATCCGCGATAGGCCTGTGTCGACCACATAGCGTATGCCGGGAACGGTGATCGAAGTCTCGGCCACATTGGTCGCCACGACGATCTTAGGCTTGTTGAAGGATTGAAAGATGCGCTTCTGGTCTGCGGCCTGAAGGCGGCCGAACATCGGCAGGACGACGGCATTCTTCAGCTGTTCAGAGAGCAGGTTGCAGCAAAGACGGATGTCCTTTTCGGTCGGCAGAAAGGCGAGGATGTCGCCGGGAGACTCATGGAAATGGATGTCGCTGATGGCCCTGACCGCATGCTCGATATAGCCGTCCTTTTCCTCGGACTGCTCCTCTTCCATCGGCAGGTAGCGAACGATCACTGGGTGGGAGCGGCCGGCGATTTGGACCACGGGGGCATTGTCAAAGTGCAGGGAGAAGGCATCTGTATCGATGGTGGCCGAGGTGATGATGATTTTCAGGTCTGGCCGCTTCGGCAGCAGCTGTTTGATATAGCCAAGGAGAAAATCGATATTGAGGCTGCGTTCATGGGCTTCGTCGATGATAATCGTGCCATAGCGGCGGAGTTGCGGATCCGAGCGGGTCTCGGCCAGGAGAACACCGTCTGTCATGAATTTGATGCGGGTTTCGGCTGTTGTCTCATCGTGGAAACGGATCTTATAGGCCGCGAGATTGCCGTTCTCGCCAAGCTCCTCGCTCACCCTGGCCGCGACAGTGACGGCAGCTATGCGGCGCGGTTGGGTGCAGCCGATGAGAAGATTTTTCCTGCCGGCCAACTCGAGGCAGAATTTCGGGATCTGGGTGGTCTTTCCGGAGCCTGTTTCACCGGCGATAATGACAGTCTGGTGGGCGGCGAGAAGGCGGAGTATATCATCGCGGTGCGCGGTGACCGGAAGGTTGGCCGGATAGTGTATCTGCATGGAAAGAAATGGCTGTCTGCGTGGAAGTGTGGTATCTCTCGGACTGTTGGAACCGAAATTTTTTACCATACTCCCGCTCTCCCTGTCATTGAAAAAGAAAGCCCCATGATGCCCTCCCTCCGATTCACTGTTCTCCCATGATTCGTGTCGAAGTTGCCGTAGCCGCCCCCCTGGAACAGACGCTCACCTACGAACTGCAGGACAGTGACCAGGATGGCATTGCCTGGTCTGAAGGACGTTCTCCTGTGGGCAGGCGGGTTCAGGTGCCGCTCGGAGGGCGCAGTGTGACGGGCTATATCCTGACTATCGTGCCGTTCGAAGAGGTCGATTACACAATTCGGCAGATAACCAGACTGCTCGATGTCATGCCGCTCTTTCATGAAAATATGCTGCCGTTTTTTCGTTGGGCAGCCAGCTACTACCATTATCCACTTGGCCAGGTGATCAAGGCAGCCCTGCCGGCTGGCCTTGCACCCAAGAGCGGCCGGATGATCAGTCTGGTGCAGGGAAATGAGGCGGCTTTTTCGAGTTCCTTTTCAGGCGAGATGCCGGATTGGGCGATCGAACTGGCGGATTTAGGAAAGCTTGCGCCGGTAGTCAGTCGTGAAGTGCTGGCCCGAAGCAAGGATCGAAAAAAGATTTCCCAGCTCGAATCTGCAGGCCTCATCGAAGTGCAGGAGGTTGCAGGGCAGGACAGGGTACGGCAGAAACTGGAAACCTGTTATTCCCTTGGTCAGCCGCTGCGCAATGCCTGCTTGACAGCTGGATTTGATGCGACAAATTTTGGCGGATGTCTTAGCAAATGGCAGGAGAGCGAACACCGGCAGCTCAAACGATCGGAGATCACCACGCTTACGACGCTTGCCTCTCTAGTCGATGAAACGAATTGCCAGGATGTGCCAAAACGTGATCTTCTCCGGTGCTACAGTGGCGCGGCCAAGGCACTGGACTGCCTGCTGGGATCATCATTGATCCAGACCAGCGAACGCCGGGTGTTTCGCAATCCCTTCGGCGAGCAGGTGGCATTCCAGCCGCCGCCCGCGTCTCTGACCGATGAACAGCGGCAGGTTCTCACCCGCATTTT
>JAIFKM010000169.1 GCA_020049575.1 Desulfobulbaceae bacterium | reverse complement strand
TCAGCGGTCTCTTCCTCAAGTACCTCGACAACCCTGTGCTGCATGGCCTCGAGGATAGCGCCGTACTCGACAATTATCCGGGCAGAATTGCGTTTACCACCGACAGCTATGTCGTAGATCCCATTTTTTTCCCCGGCGGCGACATCGGCAAATTGGCCGTTCACGGCACCATTAACGACCTCGCCATGCGGGGAGCAAAGCCCCTGTATTTGAGCTTGGCGATCATACTTGAAGAAGGGATGCCATTTGACGACCTTGAGCGTATAGTTATCTCAATCAGCGAGGCCTGCAGAGAGAGTGGCGTACCGATCGTTACCGGCGATACAAAGGTTGTGCCCAGAGGAAAGGGAGACAAAATCTTCATCAACACCTCAGGCGTCGGCATTGTCCCAGATGGGCTAGAGATTTCCTCCCAAATGGCGCGTGCAGGTGACATAATCCTTCTCTCAGGCACGATGGGAGATCATGGCATAACCATTATGACCCGCAGGGCCGGGATCTCGATACAAGGCAAACTCGAGAGCGATACAATGCCGCTGCACAGACTGGTACAGAAGCTCCTCGAAGAGATTCCCGGAAGTGTCCATACCCTCAGAGATCCAACCCGAGGTGGCGTTGCTACTACTTTAAATGAAATAGCGGCCAACAGTGGACTTGCAATAGAGCTTCGCGAAGAAGATCTTCCTGTGCGCCCTCAGGTCAGAGCGGCATGTGAACTTCTAGGACTTGAACCTCTCTATCTTGCCAATGAAGGCAAGTGCCTGGTTGTCGTCAGCCCTGAAAAAGCCGAAGCAGCCTTGAGAATTATGCGCAGCATGCCTGAAGGGGCAGAGTCTGCAATCATCGGCAGGATGGTGACAGGCAAGCCGGGGAGGGTCGTGATTAATACACCGATCGGCGGCATGCGAATGGTGACTTCTCTGCATGGCCAACCTCTACCACGGATCTGCTGACAGGCTCCGAATATTTCCCTGTGGTGACAATGACAACACTTGATAAAAAAATAGCGATTCTTGGCATCGGTAACTTGCTTCTGCGTGATGAAGGTTTCGGTGTGCATACCGTCCAATATCTAGAAAACAACTACTCCTTTCCCGAACAAGTTGAAATACAGGATGTAGGGACAGCAGGCATCTACATGTCTCCGTTCCTGGAAGAATGCGACCCCATTTTTGTGATCGATGTAGTTGATATTGAAGGAGAACCTGGTTCGTTCCACTTCTACACCCTGGCTGATGTGAAGGCCGGAAATTTTCAGACCCGGATGTCACCGCACCAGCTCGGTCTTCTCGAGATCCTGGAAATATGTAAATTACGGGACGCCGCACCTGAAACGGTGGACTTCTACACCATCATCCCGCATGAGTTGGTTGAAAGCATCGAACTTTCCGATGTGGCAGCGGCCCGTGTTGTTGAGGTGGCCGAGATGATTCTCAAACGTCTGGCTGAAATGGGCGTGGAAGTCACCAAAAAACTGCCGGATTGCCAGAATGCATGAGATTTCCCTTGTACAAGGCCTGCTCGTGCAACTCGGAGAGCTTGCCCGGGCCAATAAAGCAGGCAAAGTCATCAAGATTACAATGGAAGTCGGACCACTGTCTGGTGTAGTTGCCGATTCTTTCAGATTCGGCTTTGATATTTTATCAGCCGAGGATGACCTCGTAAGAGGTGCAGAACTTGTCCTGATCACTCCCATGGTGACATATGTGTGTTCTGCATGCGGCCAAACAGTAACCACAGATGGTGAGAGACCTGAAGAATGTGCGCGATGCCAGGAACTCTTCCTCATCCCGCAAGGTGGCGACGATCTGATTCTTCGTCAGGTCGAAATGGAATGATTACATTTTTTAATATTATTTTAAGGATTTATCATGTGCGATTCATGCGGATGCCCCTCCCCATCTGACCATAATCATGACCACACTCATGACCACGGCCACACTCATAATCATAGCACTTCAACCACCAAGACAGTTGATGTGCATACCAGTCTCTTCGCCGCCAATGATGCCCTGGCCAAAACCAACAGAGAGCATTTCGAAGAGATCGGAGCAGTCGCCCTCAACCTGATCAGCAGTCCTGGCTCAGGCAAGACGACACTTCTCGAATACACCATCGAGGCATTAAAAGGTGAAATCAACATTGCCGTAATTGAAGGTGATATTGAAACTGAGCGCGACGCGGACCGTATACGAGCCAAGGGAGTGCCGGTCATCCAGTTGACCACGGGAGGAGCCTGCCATCTCGATGCGGCCATGACCCACCGTGGCTTTCATCAACTGCAGAAACAGCCTGGTGGTGATAAGATCGATCTACTCTTTATTGAGAATGTCGGCAATCTGGTCTGCCCGGCTACCTTCGATCTGGGAGAGCATGAGCGTGTTGTTCTCGTTTCCGTACCTGAAGGCCCCGACAAGCCGGCAAAATATCCCAAGGCCTTCACCAGTTCGCATACATTTCTGATTACTAAAACAGATCTTCTGCCCTATTTCGATTTTCCTGTGCCCGAGGCCAGTGCCGAAGCCCTGCAACTCAATCCCCACCTGCGGGTCATAGATCTTTGCGCCAGCAAAGGCGGAGAAGGTTTCGAGACCTGGCTTGGGTATCTGAGAGAACTCGTGGCAAATATGAGAGGTCGGGCGAAATAGTCCGGAACAAGTAAAACCCATCCCGCGGCCTTGCCAATTCCTTCCGGAGACGCGGACAAGGCCCGGGAACCACAAGGTCTGTGCCTCTTCTCGAGCATCCGGACCAGCTCTTACTCTTCTTGTGTCGTATCGGAATCGATCCGTTGCTGCCTGCGTATCTCAAGCAGCAGCTCTCTCCCACCGTTATTAAGAATTGAGCGCCCAAGTTCGCTCCCTATCGCTTCCGCCTCGGTCCGTCGTCCAGTCTTGCTGGTTTTCACAATCCTGCTGCCATCAAGGCTGACAAGTCCTCCACTAAGCCTGATTTCCTCTCCTTCCAGCACAGCCAGGGCAAAGGCCGGGATACTGCAGCCGCCTTCAAGGGTTTTGAGAAAAGCGCGTTCGGCCAAGAGGCATGATTCACTGTCAGGATCATTCAAGCAGGATCGAATAGCCTCACGTTTTTCCGGTGCAAGAGTTGTAGCCGCCTCGATGGCAATACACCCTTGGCCAACTGGGGGTACAAACGCATCTTCCGGGAATATCTTCACTATCATCGGGTCATAGCCCATCCTTTTGACTCCTGCGTAGGCAAGCATCAGGGCATCACAGGCGCCATCCCGCATCTTCTGGATGCGGGTCTGAAGGTTCCCGCGCATTTCCACTGCCTGGAGGTGTGGATAATAGTGCTGCAGCAGGGCCCGGCGCCGGACAGAGGATGTGCCGATTCGGAGTATTTTTGAAGTATCGTCGAGATTTAGAGAAGCATCGTCACTCACCAGGACATCATTCACTTTCTCCCGCTGCGTGAAAGCTATGAGGCAGAAACCGGGTGGCAGCTGAGATTGCATATCCTTGGCGCTGTGCACGGCGATATCGGTATCTCCGCTGGCCAGTTGTCCTTCCAGTTCCTCGGTAAAAACCCCCTTGCTGCCGATCTTGGCGATGGAAGTATCAAGAATTTTATCCCCCTTGGTCTCCATGCCACAGATACGGGTTTCCATACCTTGAAGCTGCCAAGCCCTGGCAACGGTATCCGTCTGCCACATGGCCAATTTACTTTTTCGTGTGCCGATTGTTATCATGCCTGCTTGATATCCCTTCTCTCCCGTACGACGACGGAAGCCAAAATCATCTCAACGACGCTTGCCTCACCGCCGGTTGATATACCATATACGAAGCCACTTGGAAATCAGCAGAATGACTCCTGCCTATTTGCCAGAACCCGGCAAATTAAGTATCATTGAACTATGCGACTCCTACTCTACAATATCCGTTACGGTACCGGCCATAAAAAGGGTTTCCATCTGCCTATTCCCTATGCCGGGTTCTTCAAAAAAACCACTGCCAATCTTCAGCGTATCATATCCTTCATTCGTACTGTAGACCCGGATATTATTGGCCTGGTAGAGGTTGATTCCGGCTCTTACCGTTCGAGCAATTTTTGCCAGGCAGAACGGATCGCCAATGATCTCGGCTACGATTTTGTCGTTGAGACTAAATACAGCAGCAACTCGATCGTGCAGAGGGTGCCGATCATCAGACAGCAGTCGAATGCCCTTTTGAGCAGGTTGTCGATCATCAAATGCGATCTGCACTATTTCTCTCAAGGGGTCAAACGTCTGATTATCGAGGCTGAACTTGAACAGGTTGTAGTATATATCGTCCACCTCTCGCTGAAATATCGCCACCGGCAAAACCAACTCGAGCAACTCTACAGCCTGGTCAAAAACTCGAAAAAAGAGATAATCATCGCAGGAGACTTCAACACCTTCTGGGGCAGCAGGGAACTGCGGCTCTTCCTCGCCGCAACCGGCCTGAAAAATGCCAACAGAGAAGGTTCCCCGTCTCACCCCAGTCATGCCCCGCATCGGCAGATCGACTTTATCCTGCACTCACAAGGGATTCATATCGATTCATTTTCAATACCAGACATCCAGCTATCAGATCATTCCCCCTTGATCTGTGATTTCAGCTGTGATGCACACCCGTTGCCGATGTATCAGGAACTGGGCAGGTAGACCGAGAAACAACTCCCCTGATGCAGCGTACTCCGCACCTTGACTTCACCGCCGTGGGCCTGAACGACCGCCCTGACATAGTTCAGTCCAAGCCCCAGGCCCTGCTGCGTGCGGCTGCGGTCACCCCGATACAGTCTGTCCCAGATCCTCGTCATCTCGTTCTTAGATATCCCCATGCCATTATCCTCAAAATCGATTTGCAGCCTGCCGTCATTACAGGTGGCTCGTATGAGAACCTGCCCGCCTGTTTTACCGTACTTGATGGCGTTATCGAGCAGATTCCCCCAGACCTGCGACATCCGGGTTTTATCCGCGACTGTCTTCAAACCGGGCTCAAGACTCAAGTGCACTTCGATGTTTTTCTCCTCAGCCACATAGGCATAGAGGTCGACGATATCCCTGAGACTCTCTTCAACATCGCAGGGCTCCAGAACGAGATGCATCGTCCCTGACTCGGCCTCGGCCACAGTCATCATGATTCGCAACATGGCGAGAACCCTTTCAGATTCTTCTAAACAATCTGAAAGCGCATCCCTCAGCCGTTGCGGTTCGTCAACCGACTGCAGCCCATATTCGGCCACAGAGCGCAATCTGGTCATAGGCGTTCGCAGATCATGGGCCACATTATCAAGTGAGGCCTGCATTTCAATAATCAGACTTCTGTTGTTTCTCGCGAGTTGCTCGATGTGTTCGAGGACAGCGTCCAATTCCGGAATTTTCGTGGTTTTCTGGAAACCTGCATCTCCATGATTCTGCCAGATTGCGGCCAGTCTTTCGCCAACCTGGTTCAGTGGTTTAAGACTCTTCTTTACACACCAAAGGGCAAAGAGCCAGGCGAGGAAGAAACTGCATACAGTGCTCATCACCACGACCACTTGCACCCGTCGATAGATTTCTCGAGTGACATGAGCATCTTTCCCCGCCTGGAGGACTACCCCACCTGCCAACTTGCGGGAAACAACGGTCAGGACGCCGCTATCCTTATTTTTCTTCAGGGAAAGCCACACCCCGACTCTCTCAGGGGTAAGATCAACAAGGTCCTGAAAATTCAGACTGGAACGGCTGGTCTCCTGGATACGGATCAGGTGGTCATGCCCGTGGATGAGCCTGACAAAGGTCAACCCGCCGAGTTGCTGGGTATTCTCGAAACCGCCTGTTTCACGATAGATATCAGACAGGGTGTTTTGCCTGAGAAAGGCGGCAACAAGTTGCTCGGTCTCGTGAATTTCGAAATTGTGAAGACTGCCACGGACAAGTATGGCCAAGAAGAGGAAGATCGCAATGACGCCGAGCCAGAAGATCAGGAAAAACGGCAACCCGGCCCGCCATCGAGAAAGATTGAAATCCCTCTTATCTATCCCGAAGAACATAGCCCATGCCCCTGACAGTATGGATCATTTTCTGTTCGAAATCTTTATCGATCTTATTGCGCAATCTGCAGACCAAGACATCAACGACATTCGTTTGCGGATCAAAGGCATAATCATAGACTCGCTCGAGGATCGTTGTCTTTGAAACGACGGCTCCGGGATTACGCATCAGATACTCAAGAAGGGCATACTCTTTTGCGGGTAATTCAATTCTCCGGCCATCCCTCACCACTTCGTGGCGAAGAAGATCCATTGCCAATCCTCCAATCTGCAGGAAGGTCGGTTGGACAATTTTTTGATCCCGCCGGATGAGAGCTTGAATTCTGGCAAGAAGTTCGCTGAAAGAAAAGGGTTTGATCATATAATCATCCCCGCCCTTCTGCAGGCCGAGAATCCGGTCATCAACAGATTGCCTGGCACTGAGGATAAGCACCGGGGTATTGATATCGGAAGAGCGCATTCTGCTGATCACAGTCAAACCATCCAGTCCGGGAAGCATGATGTCCACCACCGCCGCTTCATACACAGAAGAAAGGGCCAGATTCAGACCATCTTCCCCGTCATGACAGGTATCAACGATAAAGCCGGATTCCCTGAGTCCCTTTTCAATGAATGCGGCTATTTTCTTGTCGTCTTCAATTAAGAGTATTCTCTGCATCGTCAATCGCACCTTTCTCCGTTTATTTTCCCATTCCAAGAGCCGCAACCGTACAATTCCGGCCAGTAGGATCACCGCCAGATCTGATGCTCCGACGATAGGAAAAATAGTCTGTCGAGCAGGATGTGCAGACACCTGAGATGGTGATCGACGAGGCATAGAGCCCAGAGGCCGTAAGTTGATCCCGGGAGATCCGCCAGAAATCAAAATGATTCTGCCGCACGAGAAAAGATTGAAAAGCCGCAGGCAGTTCCCGGGCATGATTGACGAACTCGCTGCAGCAGGGTCCGAGTGACGGACTGATCGCCGCCAGAATATCAGCAGGCCTTGAATTGAAGACCTCTGTCATGGTTTTCACCGTCTTGCCGAGGATATCCTGAACACTGCCGCGCCAACCGCAATGCACGGCACCGATGACCTGACGGTTCGGATCGTAAAGCAATACAGCCTGGCAATCGGCATGCTGAATCATGATGCCGATATTCGGAAGATTGGTGAGCAAGGCGTCGTATCCGTCGACTTCATGATCGGCGGCTGGCCTTTCTTTTAAACAATAGATATGATCTCCGTGCACCTGGCGGGCCGATACCAGGAAATCAAGGCCAAGAGTCTCCTTAATTCTCATTCTATTTTCGGTGACCGCGAAATCATCATCGCCTACCCCGTAACTGCTATTAAATGCCGCAAAAAAGCCCGTGCTTGCACCACCATGCCTGTCAAACATGGCATATCTGCAGGAGACAGACCGATCTGTCATGAATTTCATGTACTGTCTCTTATGCGAATAATCAGGGTCCATTCTTCTTCCCGCCTGAAATGATTTTTACTGGTGTGTGTTGAGAGGATATGTGCAGGCAACTTAAAGCAGAAAGAGCAGTAATTCAAGAAACCACGGGGTACAATCCATTAAAAAAGGGGAATGCCCGAAAGGCATTCCCCTGATTGTCAGCGGTAAA
>JAIFKM010000206.1 GCA_020049575.1 Desulfobulbaceae bacterium | reverse complement strand
GCCGTCTGCAGGAAAAAGAATGAGCCATCATGCTTCTCGTCATTCCTCTTTTCATACCCCACCGCGGTTGTCCCCATCAGTGCCTCTTCTGTAACCAGAACAGTATAACCGGGAGCCGGGAAGGCACTGTTTCGGAGGTTGAAGATATCAGCCGGACCCTGCGGACCTGGCTGGCCAGAAGTCCTGGTCGCAGCGAGGTGCAGGCCGCCTTTTTCGGCGGTTCCTTTACCTGTCTGCCATTGGATGAACAGGAGAAACTGCTGGCAGCTGTTCGTCCTTTTGTCGAATCAGGTGAGGTGGGGCAGATCCGTCTTTCCACTCGGCCGGACTGCATTTCCGAGGAGAAATGCCGATTCCTGGCGGCGCACCGCGTGGGTATTGTCGAGCTTGGTGTGCAGTCCTTTGACGATCATGTGCTCAGGGCTGCCCTGCGGGGTCACACTGCCGAGGACAGCCGGCGGGCTATCGTCCTGCTGAAGGAGGCGGGAATGCAGGTTGGTGTCCAGTTGATGCCTGGTCTGCCGGCTGATAATACCTGCTCGTTTCTGGCTGGCATACGTGAGACCATCCGTCTCGCCCCGGCCTTTGTCCGTCTCTATCCGGCTGTGGTTCTTCGACACTCCGAACTGGGCCGGCAGTGGCTGAAAGGGGAATACCGGCCGCTGTCGCTGAACCGGGCCATCGCCCTCGCGGCGATGGCCAAAAAAATGTTCGATGCGGCGGCCATCCCGGTGGTCCGTATGGGGCTGCAGCCCTCAGCTGAGCTTGCAAAAGAAGTCCTGGCCGGCCCCTATCATCCGGCATTCGGCGAATGTGTTCTTTCACGGTTATGGTTCAAAGAAATCCGGGGGCAAATCGCCCTTCTCGAGGAAGGCCGGCATCTGACCATGTATGCCGCGAAGCAGGATCAGTCAGCGATAATCGGTAGCAGAAAAATCAATATCAGGCGCCTGGAATCCCTGGGTTATGCCGGTCGTTTCACCTTGCAGGTAGAACTGCGCAGAGAGCGGGGAAGCAGAGAATATGTTGTCAGTTAACCACCTGGATATTCGTTACGGTGAAAAATATCTTTTCAGGGACATCTCCATCCAGGTCCATGCTGGAAACCGCATCGGACTTGTCGGGGTCAACGGGGCGGGAAAGTCGACCCTGTTGAAAATCATGGCCGGTATTTCGGCTACTGATGACGGCGTTGTCAGCCGATCTCGTCATTTTACCGTCGGTTATCTGCCGCAGGAATCGAGCGCTCTGCTGTCGGACAAGACTCTTTATGAGGAGGCCGAGAGCGCCTTTGCCTCCCTCCTGGCTCTGCAGCAGGAGGCGGAAAACCTGCACCAGGAACTGCAGGACGCTGATCCTGAGTCCGAGGAATTCAAGGAAATGCTCGAGCGTCAGGGCGAGATCCAACATCACCTCGACGGCAGTGATATCTATACGGTCAGGGCGAGGATCGAGAAGGTCCTCCTCGGTCTCGGCTTCAAACAGGAGGACATGGATGCCCCGGCGGCTTCCTTTTCCGGCGGTTGGTTGATGCGGCTGATGCTCGCCAAGATGCTGCTTGAGGCCCCATCCCTGCTGCTGCTTGATGAGCCGACCAATCATCTCGACCTCGAATCCCTCACCTGGGTCGAGGACTTTCTGCGTAATCACAGGGGAGCGATGGTAGTTATTTCCCATGACCGGACCTTTCTCGACAAGACCACCGAGATCACCTGGGAAATCAGCCTTGGCCGCTTAACCGCCTATAAAGGAAACTATTCCTATTATATCAAGGAGAAGGAAGAGCGGCGCGGCATTGAGAAATCATCCTACGACAATCAGCAGGCCAAGATCAAGCAGACTATGCGCTTTGTCGAACGCTTCCGCTCTAAATCGACCAAGGCCAAGCAGGTCCAGAGCCGCGTCAAGCAGCTTGAGAAGATGGATATTATCGAGATCGAAGGGGACGAGCAGCAGATCAGGTTCTCTTTTCCGCCTGCCCCGCCCTCTGGACGTGATGTCCTGCAGGTCGAAAACCTCAGCAAGAGTTTTGCCGGCAAACAGGTCTTCCGTGATGTCAATCTGCAACTGCAGCGGGGTGACAAGGTGGCGGTGGTCGGGGTCAACGGTGCTGGTAAGTCGACTTTCCTGAAGATCCTGGCCGGATTGATCGAGGCCGATGAAGGCCTGGTGCGTCTTGGCAGCAACGTTCGGCTGTCCTATTTTGGCCAGCACCAGGCCCAGGAACTTTCGCCCCAGCTCTCGGCCCTCGAGACAATGTCCCTGGCCGGCGAGGACCTGACCGTTACCCGTATGCGTTCGCTGCTCGGGGCCTTTCTTTTCCGCGGCGAGGAGGTGGACAAGAAGGTGGCCGTGCTATCAGGCGGTGAGAAGAGTCGTCTGGCCCTGGCCAAGATGATCGCCACCCCGGCCAACCTGATGCTGCTCGACGAGCCGACCAACCACCTCGACATGAGTTCCCAGGAGGTCCTGCAGGAGGCCATGGCCCAATACGACGGCACGATCGTGGTGGTTTCCCATAATCGCTATTTTGTAGACAGTTTCGTCAACAAGGTGATGGAGGTGAAGGGTGGCCGGATAACGATCTTTGAGGGCGATATCAGCGAATACCTCCTGAAGCAGGCGGAACTTGCCGAAGAACGGCAGGCGGCTGCCGCCATAACTGCCGGCAAGGCTACAGCGGATGGCAGCTCCATCGGTGATTCTTCTCGCGATACGAAAAAAGAGCGGAAGAAACAGGAAGCCGAGCGTCGGCAGGAGCGCAGTCGCCGTGCTGGTCCCTGGTTGCAGAAGGCCAAGGAGGCGGAAGAGAAGATAGAGGTTCTCGAGGCCGAAAAAGATGAACTTGAGGCCATCATGGCTGATCCCGAATTATATAAGGATGAAAAGGCCTGGACCAAGACGAGCAGGGACTACGAAGACTGCAAGCGGCGCCTGGAACGCTGGTATGGGCAATGGGAGACGGCCCAGGGCAAGATTGAGGATATCGATGCCGACCTTGCCGATGAATAAGGTTGCTCGGCATGGTTTTCCGGATGCGTTTGTCACGTTGTCGAAGCGGGCAGTTCGAGGTATCATGCAGGGAGGTTGTTGAGGGACTTTTGGTCGAGGTGGATGACGATGTTCATGAGATAGAGACACCAGGGTGGGAAAAGGGCTGAGCGTCAGGACAGGCCAAAAGCTCCCTGGGAAGCAATCTGCGCCGAGAAATTAACACATGCAAGGGGGGAGAAAATGCGAAGGTGGAAATGTAAGGTCTGTGGCTATATCCATGAGGCCGATGAGGCCCCGGAAAAATGTCCGGTCTGCAATGCCGACAAGATACACTTTGTCGAAGTAGACGACAAAGGCGATGAAATTGCCTTGATCAGCGAAATAGTGGTGGAGGCGCCTGTCCAGGTGGTCAAACCGAAGACTTTTCGCGACAGACTTGCCGCTCTGGTGCTCAAACTCCATCTCCACCCGATCTCAGTCCATTTCCCGAACGGGGTGCTGCCAGTGGCGGTAATCTTCGTCGCCCTGGCAATTCTCCTTGGATTGACAACATTCAAGGAAGCGGCTTTCTACAACATGGTCTTTGTCCTGCTGACCATGCCTTTGGTCATGGGCACGGGCTATGTCGAATGGCAAAAGCGTTACAAGGGAGCCAAGACCGCGCTGTTCATGACCAAGATCTTTTGCAGTCTGGCCGTTCTGATCTGTCTCCTGATTCTGGTGGTCTGGCGCCTGGTTGATCCGACTGTGGCCGATGCCGGGTCTGTTAACCGCATGATCTATCTCGGTATTAGTCTGGCCATGTTGGCCGCAGCCGGGATTGCCGGCCATCTCGGCGGTAAACTTGTCTTCGGCTCCAGAGGGTAGGAAAACTCTTCGGGGGTGTTTGACTTTGCGGCAGACAATCACCTACAATTATGTATACGAACAGAGTAATGGGGAGGGAAAGGATTCGTTCAATTGATTCGAAGGAAGATTAATGCCTTCAACGACCAGCATGCACAGATGGCTGATACTGTTGGCTGTCCTGATTCCCCTCTTTGTCGCGGGGGATTACTTCATCCGGTTCCATGTGATTCTGCCGAGCTTTGCCGAACTCGAGCAGCAGGAGGCGGCGAAGGATATTGCCCGCTGTGAACGGGCCATCAAGCGAGAAATCCAACACGTAGAGAAATTGGCGACGGATTGGGCACACTGGGATGATCTCTATCAGTTTGTGTCTGATGGCAACCAGCCCTTTGTCGAGTCGAATTTCGAGTGGGACACCCTAGTAGCGACCGGTATCCATCTGATGTATGTCATCAACAAAGAAGGAAAAATCATCTACGGTGGGACGATAAATCCCTCGACCGGCGAGATGATCAACCTGCCCCAGCTGCCAAAAGATTCTTTCCCGGCCAATCATCACCTGCTGCATTTTCCAGATACTGTCAGAAATCTCTCAGGTGTTATCCTCACCGATTTTGGCCCGATGCTCCTCACCTCTCAGGAGATTCTCACCAGTGAAGGGAAGGGACCGGGTAACGGCGTCCTGCTTCTCGGACGTTTCCTCGACGATGAGGTGGTCGAGGATCTCGAGGCCCAGACCCAGATTTCCTTCTCCCTGAAAGACCTCCTCACAACGCCATTCTCCCCGACAGATCTGCAAATCGTGGAGCAATTATCGGCGAAAAAGCCGGTCAATGAAATCATCGACGACAGCACCCTGCGTGTCTTTGGTCTCATCAATGACCTGCATGACAAGCCAGCTCTGCTCATCACCGCCAATCTCCCCCGCCATATCATGGAACGGGGTCAGGTCACTGCCCGGTATTCTTCGCTGGTGCTCCTTTCGGCTGTGGGATTGATCATTCTCGCCTTCATGATCCTGACCGCGGCACAGGCCTTACGTTCGCGCAGACGACAGGAATTCATCGAGGCGATTGTCGAGCAGCGCACCGATCAGCTGCGATTGTCGGAAGAACGCCTGCATGCCCTCTCGGATGCCTCCTTTGAGGCAATATTCCTCAACGAAAAAGGCATCTGTCTGGAACAGAATAGGGCAGCCGAAGCGATGTTCGGCTACAGTTCCGAGGAGGCGGTCGGCCAGCATGCCAACACCTGGATTGCACCCGAAGACCGGGAGCGGGTAATCCGCTTCACCCGTGAACGGGAAGAAAAACCCTACGAGGCGCTTGCTCTGCGCAAAGACGGCAGCACTTTTCCGGCCCAGATCCAGACGCGTGCCGCCCAGTATCGCGGCAGGACAGTCCGGGTGAGTGCCATCCGCGATCTCACCGAGCAGAAACGGGCGGAGCGGGAGCAGCAGATCATGGAGGACAAACTCCGTCGCTCCCAGAAGATGGAGGCCCTTGGCTTGATGGCCGGCGGAGTGGCGCACGATCTGAATAATATCCTGTCCGGCATCGTCAATTATCCGGAGTTGATCCTGATGAACCTGCCCGAAGACAGCCCGCTGGTCAAGCCGATCAAGGCCATACGGGAGTCCGGCCGCAGTGCGGCGGCGGTTGTTGACGATCTGCTCACCCTGGCTCGGGGTGTTTCCAGCACCAGGGTAACCTGCAACCTCAACGTCATTGTCGGTGAATATCTGGATTCGCCGGAGTTTCAAAACCTCTCAAGCCTGCACGGCCATGTATCTTTTAGAACCGAGCTTGATCCGCAGCTCCTGAATTTCAGCTGCTCGGTAATTCATATCAAGAAAACCATCATGAACCTGGTGACCAACGCCGCGGAAGCCATCCGGGAGAGTGGTGAGATTGTCATCTCCAGCCGCAATCAGTATTGCGATGGACCACTGCCGGGGAACTCGGAGATGCAGCAGGGGGAGTATGCTGTGCTGTCGGTGGCCGATACCGGTATAGGAATACCGAGGGAAAGCCTCGATCGAATCTTTGAACCGTTTTTTTCACGCAAGGTCGTCGGTCGAAGCGGCACTGGCCTGGGGTTGGCGGTGGCCTGGAACACGGTGCACGATCACGACGGAGGGATCACGGTGCAGAGCAGCAGCAAGGGAACGACCTTTGAATTGTATTTTCCGGCAACGAGGGCCGATCTCAGTGATGTTCCCGAATCGATTGACATCAACCAGTTCAGGGGGAAGGGGGAGCGAATACTGGTAATCGACGACGACGAGGGGCAGAGGGCGCTGGCCCTGCAGATTCTCTCGCACCTTGGATATAATGCCGATGCCGTAGACAGCGGTGAAGCCTCCCTGGAGTATTTAGCCGAGGCAAAGGTGGATCTGGTGATACTCGACATGGTTATGGCGCCGGGCATGAACGGTTGTGAGACCTACAAGAAAATCCTGGAAATCCATCCCGGCCAGAAGGCTATCATCACCAGCGGTTTTTCTGAGAGCGGCGATGTCCGCCAAACCCTGGCCCTGGGGGCCAAAAGATTCATCAAAAAACCCTATCTGGTTGGCAATATTGCGGCTGTGATCCACGATACCTTGCTGCAGGAATAGAGGCCCGGAATCAGAAGAGGAGTCGATCCATGGGACAATACAATCTGCACCGGATCTTAAGGCCACGAAAGGTGGCGGTGGTCGGGGCAAGCGAAAAGGCTGGCACGATAGGCAATGCCGTCATGAAAAATCTGCTCGAAGGCGGTTATGCCGGGCAGATTTTGCCGGTCAACCCGAAATATGAAAGCATCTATGGCCTGCCGGCTTTCAGTTCGGTTCGGGAGTTGACTTCAGGCGTCGACCTGGCGGTTATCGCCACGCCAATTGAGACTGTTCCCGAGATTGTGCAGGACTGTGTGCACCGGGAGGTCGGCGGCGCGATCATCATCTCTGCCGGCGGCAAGGAGGTGGGGGCGCGGGGGCTTGAGATTGAACGGCATATCAATGAGATAGCAGGCGGGAGAGGAGTTCGGATTATCGGCCCGAATTGTCTTGGCGTGATACTGCCAGGTATACATCTCAATGCCTCGTTCATTTCCGGGATGCCCGCAGCCGGAAATCTTGCCTTTGTTTCCCAGAGTGGCGCCATTTGTTCGGCGATTCTCGATCAGGCCTGCACGGCAGGTATCGGCTTTAGTCATTTTGTCAGTATCGGTTCCATGGCGGATGTCGATTTCGGCGATATGATTGATTATCTCGGCAGCGATTACACGGTTAAAAGTATATTGCTGTATATCGAGAATTTGACGAATTTCAGAAAATTCATGAGTGCGGCGCGCTCGGTATCCCGGGTTAAACCGATCATAGTCCTGAAGGCAGGCCGGAGCAAGGCCGGGGCCAGGGCGGCCGCATCCCACACTGGTGCCTTGGTCGGCGAGGATGCGGTCTATGATGCGGCCTTCAAGCGTGCGGGCATTGTCAGGGTGGACACCATTGCTGAACTTTTCGACTGCGCCGAGATGCTGGCCAAACAGGGGCGACCTCGAGGTCCACGGCTGGCTATTGTTACAAACGGCGGCGGACCAGGGGTTATGGCGGCGGATTATCTCGCCAGGAATGGGTTTGATCCGGCCCCGCTCACGAATGAAATATTGGCACAGCTGGATGAAGTCCTGCCACCCTGCTGGAGCCGCAATAACCCTATCGATATTCTCGGCGATGCCACCGAGCAGAGATATCGGCAGGTTCTTGAAGTCTGTCTTCAGCCCGGAAATTTCGATGGTCTCCTGCTTATCC
>JAIFKM010000191.1 GCA_020049575.1 Desulfobulbaceae bacterium | reverse complement strand
TTGCCGTCCATATCGACTACTTCAAAATGAAATCCCTTCTCGTCAAATGAATCGGCTTCAACTGGAATCCTGCCAAGCATATGAATAACGAGACCTTCAACTGTAAAGTACGCGTTCTGCTGTTCTCCCGGGAATGTTTCATGAATACTCAGCTTTATTTTCAATTATTCCATAGGAGCGCTTCCGTCCACAAGCCCTGACCCATCGTGGCGTGCTATAAAAGCAGTATCTTCATTGTTATGGACAGAGGGCAATCCCCCGATAATGGCGCCAAGCGCATCGGTCAAGGTAACGAACCCCTGCAGTTCGCCATATTCATCAACTATTAAGGCACAATGGAGATTCGCTTTCTTGAAATTCTCAATCACTTACGCCGTGGTAACGCCTTCCCAGACAAAGAGGGGTTGGTGCAGCAATTGTTCTATCTGCAATGGTTCGCAGGCCAGGGCAGCTTTAAGAAGACCAGCAGGGCGCAACAAACCGAGGATGTTTTTTAGACCACAGCGGCAGACGAGAATACGGCTATATGAACACTCGGCAATGGAGTTGCGAATTTCGGCATCGGGTTTGCTGATATCGAGAGCATAGATCTCCTTTCTTGGGGTCATTATCGCACGCAGGCACTGCTCGTCCAGACGAAGAACATTTGCAACAAGAGTTTGTTCACTTTTATGAAACACACCGGCCTGAGTGCCCTGTTCCATCAAAAGTTTGATTTCCGAGTTGGTAATGGGCGGTTCTCGCTTTGGATTTTTGTTGAGAAGACACAACAATATGTTTGAAGATGATGACAGTAACCATACCAGAGGTTTTGCGGTATGGGCCAGAAACTTCATCGGCAGGGCGATGATTGCCGCGATCTTTTCCGGGGCCAGGAGTCCCATCCGTTTTGGAACTAATTCTCCAACAACAACCGAGAAATAAGTTAAGCCCATGATTACAAAAGTAATCGCTACGCCTCTGGAATAGGGTGCAATGGGCGAAAAGTTCTTAAGCCAGGTGGCAAGGGGATCCACAAGAGCCGTCTGGCCGATTGCGCCACTCAAAATCCCGACCATGGTGATACCCACCTGCACGGTCGAGAGAAATGGAGTTGGCTCATTTTTCAATTGCAGGGCCAACCGAGCACCTGGGTTTCCTTCACTGGCAAGTTTTTGCAGTCGTGTGTTTCGGGAAGATATCACTGCAATTTCTGACATGGCGAAAAGACCATTCAGCAGAACCAGAAAGAGAAGAAGTACAATTTCCATAAATAAGAGGTTGCAGTAGCCATTCTCAGGATTGATGAAAACAACAATGCCGATTGCTCCCCGGGGGTTTTTCGAGGCTCGATTTCAGGAAAAAAAGAAGGCTGAGACCTCAGGTGATGTCTGTACTGTCCAGGATATACCCATAAAAAGTAAACTGCACGGTACACCGAGAAGCATTCAGAATGCCAGAAAGAAATTCTTGATGCGACGCCAAATCCGACCGTCCGGAGATTTTTTGCCGTGCATATTTCAAGGATTTCTGGATAAAAATGGGCACTTCTGATACGTTTTTTGATGGCTTCATCTACCTTGCCGTGGCTTTTTCATTTATGGTCGAACTGCTCAATATCAAAGTGCATCGCGGGGGGCAATCGAACCAATAAGGCTGAACAACAAAATCGAGGAATAATAAAGGTGTTCCAAGCGCTTGTCTGCCCGCATCCGACCCACGTATTCTTCCCTTTTGGGGTATGACAACGGCCGTTGGAATTGCCTATCCATTCTAAAAGCGGCTTTCTTTCGATAGGTGTTTGCCCGAGTTTTTTATGCGGGTTCAGGGGAATGTAATATGAATTTCCTTTCAATACGTTAGCGGTGATTATGCCGAGCAGAGAAAGAACTTGTAAAATTGAAAATTAATGGTAACAGAACTAGAGCACATGGCCATGCGGAACGGAATCTTTCCTCGCTGGAAGAGCATCATCGCCAAGCCACTGTCAGGTAGATTCGGAGGAACTGCGTCTTTTCTTACGGATCGGATTGTTTTTGGTACTGCACGGTCTTAATGCGCATTATATCATCAGGTTAGGGTACATGATCAGCAAGGAAAATGTCTATGCCCAAATCAAGAAATCCGGAAACCTCCCGACTCTTCCGGAGATACTCCTCAAGTTGCTCGAAGCATGCGACAATGAAGCAACACCTCTTTCAGCAATTGCCTCAATTATAAGCAAGGATCCCGCACTCAGTTTCAGGGTTCTGCAACTTGTCAACTCTTCGTTCTACGGCCTTCGCAGGACTTTTACGGGAGTTGAGCAGGCAGTTGTCTATCTTGGAGCCAACAGCATTAAGAATATTGCTGTAACAACCTGTATCCATCAGGTCTTTGAGCGAAAGCGATTTAAGACGATCAAGCACTTTAAGATAAGCACGTTCTGGTGGCATTCACTCATGTGTGCAACTCTGGCCAGACGCATAGCAAAGAAAACTCATTACGGCAATCTTGATGAGGCGTATCTTTCAGGACTCCTTCATGACATTGGCAGACTCATCCTTGTTTCGACGTTTCCCAAGGAGCATGAATCATTTCTTCTGGATACTGAGGATGTGCAGAATGAATTATGGGCTGAGAAACAACTGATTGGCATAACTCATTGTGAAGCCGGCGCCTGGTTAGTGCATAACTGGAAGCTCAATTCGCTTCTGGCAGACGCCATACGCTATCATCACGAACCTCTCGAACAGATTCAAGAGGCTTTCCCCCTTGTTAAAATTCTCTATGTTTCCAATCTTCTTGAGGAAAACATGGACCCAGAGCGGAACTGTGAAATTGGTGATCTGCTGTTGGGGTTGGATCATACGGACCTGCGAAGTATTGTTGACGGTGCAACAGAGGAAGTTTTGCATATCGCCGAAGATCTCAATATTAAAGTCAAACCCCCTCCTTCCACGGTTGGGAAAAAACCACAGGCTGTTGAACAGGCAACTGGTGGCAGTGAAACAGAATCAAGAGGAACGCGGGAAGAAATCTCGAAACCGGGAGAACATGAACATAATGATGCAGCAGGGCAGGCGAGCCTGGCAGCACGGATAAAAAGTATCGCTCTTTTATCTGGATTTCTCGAAAATCTTGTGCAGGCAGGAGACAGCGAAGCGATCATTGCCGTTTTTGAACAGTCGATGAGTATCCTTTTCGACATAGAAAAGGTGCTCTTTTTCCTGCCTGACAAGGATGGTGTTCTACTCAAAGGTCGGACGTCCGATGCCAGCAGTCTGCACCATCTGAGCCAGGGGCTGGTTCTGCCTGTGCAGCGGAGTTCGAGCTTGATTGTCAAGGCCTATCTGAACTGCTCCCTGACGTACATGACAGCCGACAGCAAGCAGGGAAACCTGGCGGATGAACAGGTTCTGACGGCTTTCAGAAGTTCTACGGTTTTATTTGTCCCTATCGTTGTTCATAAAAATCCGGCAGGAGTTATTCTCTTAGGTTTGCCGGAGTCCGTAAGAGCACTTTCCTCAAGCGATTGCAAACTTATCCAGGTGATAGCCCAGCAGGTTGGACTCTGCCTGTTTCTGGAAGATATGCAAGCCAGGAAAAAGCAGGAAATTGAGGCTGAACGTATGGCCGCAGTATCGATGACTGCGAGAAAATTTGCTCACGAAGTCAATAATCCTCTTGGAATCATCACGAATTACCTTGCAACCATGCGGCTGAAGCTCTCAAAGGAAAGTGATATTCAGGAGGAACTTGGCATAATTGGTGAGGAGATACATCGGATTTCCTCCATGATTAACCAGATGGACATGTTTTCCCAAACTGTATCACCAAGGTTCGAATTGACCGATGTGAATACAGTAGTCGAAGGCATTGTTCATATAATAAGAGCGCCTCTTTTTGCTTCTTCGGGGACAGTCGTCAGGTTTTTGCCTGATACTGGTATTCCTAAGATATTGACATCAGGCGATGCTCTTAAACAGGTTCTAATCAATTTGCTCAAGAATGCTTCCGAGGCAATGGAAGACGGAGGCAGTGTTGAAGTGAGAACGAGTATGTTATTAAAAAACGATCAGAATTCGCTCGCCGATGCAATCGAGATTGTTGTTGAGGATACGGGCCCTGGGCTTCCTGACTCAATTATGAAAAATCTCTATAAACCCTTTGTAACGACGAAAAAGAATGGTCATTCAGGGCTTGGTTTGTCCATCGTTCAGAAAACTGTCAATGATCTTGGCGGCTCAATTTCATGCACGAGCAGGCCAAGTGTGGGGACAAGCTTTTCCATCTGTCTCCCGCTCGTAAGCAAAGATTTTCATTAGCGGGGAATGACGATGAATTCCATGCCGAAAATTCTCCTGGTCGATGATGAAGAGCGGTTTGTTAAAAGCCTGCATGCTATTCTCAAACATTACGATTACCAGTGCATGGAGGCCCAGACAGGTTTTGAAGCAATCAGGCTCTTGAAAAATGGTCATTTTGATTTGGTATTGCTCGATGTAGATCTACCAGATATGTCAGGGTGTGATATTTTGGATTTTGTCACAACATCCCGGATAAAAACCACCTCTATTATGTTGACCGGAATCAGCACAGTCGAGACAGCTGTAAGGGCGATGCAGCTCGGAGCATACGATTTCCTCAGTAAACCTATCAATCATGAGTTGTTGATAAAAACAATAGACAAAGCGTATCAACACCATAAGCTCACCAGTGAATTAGCGGCAAGTGAATTGCGATTCCAAGTCCTCGCAGAGGCTTCCTGGGAAGGAATTGTAGTGCATGAGAATGGTCGGCTTATTGAGGCAAATAACCAGTTTTTCTCGATGTTTGGTTATTCAGAGGAGGAACTTGCCCAAGGGGGTTTTTTAGAAAAGATACTTACTTCTCACTCTCGGCGAATCGTCAATCAACATATTGCAGACGCCTTTTTTGGCAGATTTGAAATCTCTGGTGTTCGAAGGGACGGCAAGGTCTTCCCCATCGAAGCCAATTCACGATCAATCACTTATCTTGAAAAACCAGCACGAGTTTGCGCCCTCAGAGATTTATCCGACAGAGTAAAGGCAGAAGAAGAGAAACTCAATCTCCAGAAAAAACTGGCTAAAGCTAACAAACTGAAAGCGCTGGGACTGATGGCCGGTTCTGTTGCCCATGATCTGAACAACATACTTTCGGGTGTCGTCAGTTATCCCGAACTGCTTTTGTCACAAATGAGCACATCAGACAGATATTATACGGAGATTAAAAAAATTCAGGATGCTGGCAAGAGGGCGGCGGCGGTTGTCTCGGATCTGGTGTTGTTGGCCCGCGGAAATTCATCACTGACAACTATTGAAAATATCAACGACATCATTTTGAGTCACCTCAGTTCCATTGAGCACAATGAACGGCTCGCGAACTACCCCAATGTTGTAATTCAAACAAGTCTTCAGCAAAATCTGCAGAACACCTCCTGCTCGCATCAACATATTCACAAAATACTCTTGAATCTCATTGGCAATGCCCTCGATGCGGTTCATGAGGATGGTTTGATTCGCATTTCAACTCAGAACTGTACATTCACTCATCCTGAAGCTTCACACCGATCCGGGGCGAGTACTTGCGAGTATGTGAAGATTTCAATTTCAGACAACGGACCAGGGATATCCCAAAAGGATATGGAGTATATTTTTGACCCGTTTTATACGACAAAGAAGATGGGAAAGAGTGGTACCGGACTTGGGTTGTCGATAGTGTGGAATACTGTTCAGCAGCACAACGGTTGGCTTGAGGTGAAAGATAACAACCCTGGAGCGATTTTTGAAATCTATCTGCCTGCAACGGCTGAAACGGTCCATGCACAACAGCCCGAGAATATTATTCGTCCGTCAAGGGGTAATGGGGAGACAATCCTGCTTGTCGATGATTTGCCGGAGCAAAATGATATGATATCAAAATTGTTGGAAAATATCGGCTATAAAACAATTTCAGCTACAAGCGGTGAGGAAAGTATAGCGTGTCTGCAATCTCATGAGGTGGATCTTGTCTTGCTTGATATGATTATGGGAGATGGTCTCAACGGACGTGAAACATATGAGAGAATTCTCAAGGTTTGTCCAGGACAGAAGGCAATTATCATCAGTGGCTATTCAAAGAGTGAGGATGTTGTAATGGCCAAAGCCCTGGGTGTGTCACATTTCCTTGAAAAACCAGTTTCCCTGCCGATATTGAGTCTGGCAATCAGACAGGCTCTTGCCGGCAATTGACTTGAGTCTCTTAGCAAAGAAGAGAATTTGAAGTGACACGAGAAAAAAGACAATTCACCCGCATTACCCTGAATGTGCCAACCATCCTCTCGATATTCCAAGTCGAGGCTTATCACACTGGGTCAATAGCAAATATCAGTATGGGGGGGTGCTTTTTCCCTGTTGGCGAAGCCTTGCCGATTGGTGAAGAATGCCAGATAACAATCACCGTTGGCGAAGGCATCGAAACCGAAAAAATCTCTCTACCCGGTCAGATCGTCAGGAGCGACTCGTCAGGGGTTGGTATCAAGTTCACCTACAACTCAGCTCATCATCGACAACAGCTTGAGAAAGTCATCGCTCACTATCAAGCCGGAGCGGTTTGAAGAGAGAGCTGAATTTTCCGTGATTGAAATGCTCTCCTGACCGACACTTTTAAAAGAAATGACTGATAGGCCATTGAAATTTATAAAGATGTCAGAGTCCCCTCTTTTTTGTCAGTTTCATGTGAAACCTACTGCCCAGAACAGTCTAGTTGAGGAATTGGCAGGTGCCATTGCCACTGTGATGGTCTTTGCGGATACCGAGGAAATTGGCAGGGCTCGGAGCAGTCGATATATAGCTCGTCAGCATTGGGAGATTGTTGAGGTCAAAAGGGTGCTGAGGATGTGTCCAAAGCAGATCGCCAATCTCCAGAAAAACTTTCATGTACTGTATCAGAAGGCCGAGCAATTCGGTATTGCTGCACAATTTGATGGCTGGCCGAGACATGATCGGCATGGACCTCGTCCAACCTGGCCTTAGGCCGATTTTTTTTTAGTCTGTTATTCTGTCAGAGAGGCAAAGATTCCTGCAAGTTGAATTGAAAGGGAGAATCTCGGATGACCAAGATTCGCTGGGGAGTACTGAGCACTGCTCGAATTGGAGTGGAAAAAGTTATACCGGCCATGCAGGCAGGCGCCTTCTCTGAGATTGTAGCAATTGCTTCAAGAAATATTGAAAAGGCCGCTTATTTTTCAAAAAAACTCAATATCCCAAAATATTACGGGACATACCAAGAGCTCCTTGCCGACGCTGAAGTGGATGCGGTGTATATTCCTCTCCCCAACCATCTTCATGTTCCCTGGACGATCAAGGCTATTGATGCGGGTAAGCATGTTCTCTGTGAAAAGCCGCTTGCCCTGAATGCACAGGAAGCGGAGAGGCTTCTCCATAGCGCAGCAAAGCACCCCAAGCTCAAGATCATAGAGGCCTTCATGTATCGCTACCATCCTCAATGGGTGTGGGTTCGCGAAAAAGTTCGCAGTGGCGGGATAGGTGAATTACGAACAATCCAATCCTTTTTTTCCTATAACAATATTGATCCTCATAATATCCGCAATATTGTTGAAGCGGGCGGGGGCGGTTTGATGGATATCGGCTGCTACTGTGTCTCGTTGTCGAGAGTTCTTTTTG
>JAIFKM010000222.1 GCA_020049575.1 Desulfobulbaceae bacterium | reverse complement strand
TAAGAGCATCGTCATACTCGATTTTCATGGCAGTGATGGACAGCAGCTTGAGGCGACGATCCGGCTGCAGCAGGTGCCTGTCTTCCAGAGGTTGGAAAGCATCAGGGGCGATCTCGGCAAGATTACCGCTCGGTTGCAGGCCCTTGCTGAAGAGGGAAACTCAGTCTGGCTGGAGATAATCTATGACGGTGAGGAGATTATAGCAGATCTTCGGGATCGGCTCGAAGGGATGAGCCGCAGCACCGCTCTTGAGATTCTGCGCATAAAAAACAACCGGATTATGGATCGGGTGCTCAGCCGGGTGCACCAAGACGAGCAGCTCGATGACCTTGAAGACGCGGAAGTCTTCCGACGTTGTCTCGATGCCCACGCGGTGCCGGAAGATCAGCGCCCTGAACTGCTGCAGACCTACCGTGAGGCGGCACTCATGGTCAGTGCCGATGAGTCTTTGGTTGCGGAGAACAGCGCCTCGAAACAGGTGGTCTCTGGCGATCCAGCGCAGCTTCCGGCGATCGGCGGCCAGTCATGAAAATCCTGCAGATCCGCCTGAAAAATCTGAATTCACTGGTCGGCGCCTGGGAGATAGATCTCACCCATCCGGCCTATGAGTCGGGAGGCATCTTCGCCATCATTGGTCCGACCGGGGCAGGCAAGACGACCATTCTCGATGCTCTCTGCCTGGCCCTGTACGGCAGGACGCCGCGGCTGAGCAAGGTCACCAAGGGTGTCAACGATATCATCTCGAGACAGACCGGCGAGTGTTATGCCGAGGTGACTTTTGCCACCCAGAGCGGGCGTTTCTGCTGCAACTGGAGCCAACGTCGGGCCCACCGGAAGGCTGGTGGCGAACTGCAGGCGCCGAGGCACGAGATCTCCAATCTCGATACCGGTACAGTCGTCGAGACGAAACTTCGCGGTGTTGCCGACCAGATCGAGCAGATCACCGGTATGGATTTTGACCGTTTCACCCGTTCAATGCTCCTTGCCCAAGGGGGTTTTGCGGCTTTTCTGCAAGCCGCAGCCGATGAACGGGCCCCCATTCTCGAGCAGATCACCGGCACTGCCATCTACAGCCAGATCTCCATGAAGATCCATGAGCGGCGTTTGGAAGAACGCAGAAAACTGGATCTTTTGCAGGCCGAACTGGCCGGTCTGCAGCTCCTCGGTGAAGATGAACTTGGACATCTGCGGGCCGAACAGATGCGTCTCAACCTTCGGGAGAATGTTATCGGTGAGGCTATTACCGTGTCATCCCAGGCGATTTCCTGGCTCGACAATCTTGCGGTGGTGGAGAAGGAACTCGCTGCCCTCGAGGCGCTCAATACCGATTTGCTCGGACGCAGACAGGCTTTCGAGCCGCAGCGGCAGCGACTCGAAAGGTCCCTGCGGGCTCTGGAACTGGCAGGGGATCATGTACTTTTGGAGGCCATGCGCCGAGCCCAGAAAACAGACAGGGAGGGCCATCTTGGACTTCTCGGCAGCCGGCCTGGTCTGCAGGCTGATATCGCCCGGACCCGGCAGGCGGTTCAGACCGCTGATGAACTGTTGGCCCGCGGCAGAGCCGAGCTGAACGAGGCCCTGCCGCGCATTCGCCAGACCCGGGAACTTGACGTGCAACTCATTGAGAAGGTTCAGCCGATCAGGGCGGCAACTGAGACAGTGACCACCCGCCAGAAAAATCTGGACGATCTGCGTACCAAGACCGAGGAAGATGATCGCAGGCGTGGGGAACAGCAAAAAATCCTGCAGGCGGTAGAACTTTTTCTCAGCGAAAACCGGGTGGATGAAGAACTGGTCGGGCAATATTCGGCAATCTGTTCGAGTTTTTCTGCTCTGCGGGCGCTGGCGGAAAAACAGAATGTCCGGACTGCCGAACGTGTTCTCCTCAGCCGCAAAAAAGAGCAGTGCCGGCGTCAATGGCAGCAGAGTGTTGAAAGCCAGGAAGGGTTGCAGAAGAAATACTCCACGGTGCATGAGACCTACCTCCTGCGCCAGAATGACCTGAAGGCTCTATTGGCCGGACGCGAGGCGGCAGATTGGCAGAAAATCCTCTCGGATCTTCAGGAGCGGAAGGCCCTCCTGCTGCAACTTGGCCAATCGGCAGCGGCCCTGACGGAGGCTCATCGTCTTCAAAACGAATGTTTGCAGACGCAGGACAAGCTGACGGTCGAGCGTTCCGCGCTGCTGCAGGAAATCCGTGCGCAGTCAACCAGACAGGCCGCTCTCGAGCGGGAGTTGGGTCTGCTCGAGAGCCAGTTGACACTGCTCAAGAGGATCGACGACATGCAGGAGGCCCGGCTGCATCTTTGCGACAATGCGCCGTGCCCGCTGTGCGGGGCCCTGGATCATCCGTATGCGGCGGGCAATATCCCTGTTGCCGATGCGACCCGAATGGCGCTGCAGCAGGTCCGTGCCGATTTGAAAGAAGCTGCTGCCGCCCTCTCCCGACTGCAGCTTCGGGGCGCCGGCATCGAGAAGGATCTCGAGCATTTGACCCTGCGCCAGAAAGAGTGTGCGCAGACCATATCACGTGAGGAAAAAGTTAGTAGCAGAGGTAAGTCCGAATTGGACTTACCCTTCAGCGAACAGGCAGACGAAGCAATTTTTTCTCGTCTCCAGCAGGAAAATACCAGCAGCCTGGCGGAAGTCGAGACCCGAGTGCAGGCTGTCGGGCAATGTGAAAAGGAACTGGTTGTCCTTCGCGAATCTCTGGAGAAGGATCGTGAGGCCCTGATCCGTGCTGAACGGCAGGTACAGACTGCACTCAGCGCCCATGAGGCTGCCGGAGTTGCCGTCGGTCAGGCCGAGAAGGATCTGGAAAATCTTGCGGAAGAACTCTCCGGACTCAGTCGGGATGTTTTGCAGTCGGTGGCGCCGTATCGGGAGAAAGATCTGTCGGTCGGGATGCTTGAAGGAGTGCAGCAGAGGCTGGCTGCCCGCCGGGAGGCCTGGCAGGCCGCAGTGATGAAAAAAAATGAAGTGGAAAAGCTCATCACAGGGCTGGCGGTCAGCATCCAGCACGGCGTCGGCCAGATTACAGCAGACGATGAGGAACTCCGGAGTGGGCAGGTTCAGCTGGCGGCACTTGTCGCCGAGCGTGATCTGCTGGCCGCCAGACGCCGGGAACTCTTCGCCGAGAAAAACCCGGATATGGAAGAGAGCCGCCTGAACACCGCCGTTGAGGTGCTTGAAAAGGGTCGGCTGGCGGCGGAGCGGACGCACACTACCGCCCAACAGGAGATGGAAAAGCTGCTCAGTAGGCTGGAGACCATCGAAAGGACCATGGCTGAAAGGGAGGTTCAGCTGCAGGAACTGTTTGCAGCCTTTACCCTGCGCCTGCAGCAGAGCGGTTTTATCGATGAGAGCGACTACCAGGCGGCCTGCCTGTCCGAGGATGCGCGACTTTCGCTGCTGCAGGCCAGTGATCAGCTCGACCGGGAAATGGCGGAGACTGCAACGAGGCGGCAGGACAAGAGCCTGCAGCTGAAGACGGAGAGGCAGAAACAGCTGACGGATCGGCCGCAGCCGCAACTGCTGCAGGAACGAGAAGAGCAGCTTCAGGCCCTGAAGATGCTGCAGCAGGAACTCGGGGCTATCCGCACCCGGCTGAGCGATAACGAGCAACTCAGGGAAAAACAGCAGGCCAGGGCCGAGGCCGTGGAAAAGCAGAATCGCGAGTTCCGGCGCTGGGATCTCCTGCATGGCCTGATCGGATCGGCGGACGGCAAGAAATACCGCAATTTTGCCCAGGGGCTGACATTCGAAATAATGATCGGCTTTGCCAATCGCCAGCTCCGTAAGATGAGCGATAGATATCTCCTGCTCAGGGATGAGACCCAGCCCCTGGATCTCAATGTGGTCGACGGCTATCAGGCCGGGGAAATCCGTTCGACCAGGAATCTCTCGGGCGGTGAGAGCTTCCTGGTCAGCCTGGCCCTGGCGCTTGGACTGTCGCAGATGGCCAGCAGGAACGTCCGGGTCGATTCGCTCTTTCTCGATGAAGGCTTCGGCACCCTGGATGAAGAGGCTCTGGACACCGCCCTGCAGACCCTGGCCGGCCTGCAGCAGGACGGCAAGCTCATCGGCGTGATCTCGCACGTCCCCGCCTTGCGTGAGCGAATTGGTACCAGGATTCAAGTGAACACTCAGCCAGGGGGCCGCAGTGTCATACTGGGTCCGGGTTGCCGGCGTATTGAGGAATCATGATACAAAAACTCGATCACATTAATATCGTTGTCAGCAATCTCGAAGAGGCCAGGGATTTTTTCCTGCGATTTGGTTTTGTTGAGCTGGACAAGGCGGAGTTGTCGGGTGCCTGGATCTCGGCCATTGTCGGTCTCGAGAATGTGCAGGCCCATTATGTTGCTTTGCATCTGCCAGGTTCGACAACAAACCTGGAACTCATTGAATACCAGTCACCGCCTTCCGGTCGTGACCCGGGCACCGGCCTGGCCAACCAGATCGGCTTCAGGCACCTGGCCTTTGCGGTCGATAATATTGAGGATGAGATCGCACGGCTGCGGGCGGCCGGTGTCCAATTTCTTGGAGAATTGCGAACTTTTGCGAAAAGCGGCAAGAAACTGATCTATTTCTATGGGCCTGATTCGATCCTGCTTGAACTGGCGGAATATCCGCCGGTGACGAGATAGAAGACGACGATGCTCTTGCCGGCCGGATCTGGTGGAGGGATTTTCAGGCAATACCTACACCGCCAAGGTTTGCGGCGTCCGGGATCAGGCCATCGCGGCGGGGCTCATCAGAGCGATGAATGGGCTAGAGGTATCCGCGCTCTCGAGGCGGCAACAAGCCCTGACGGCACTTTCTGCTATACCTTTTTCAGGGTCTTGGCCTTACGGTTATGATGTGTCAGGATGAGGGTATCGACCGAGCGTGGGTGACAAGAAAAACCTTGCGTTGTCGTCTGAATCTATGGCGTAATTGAAGAAGAACTCCCCGTCGCCCCAGAGGGCGGAATTGTTTTGCCAAGGAGATTGATATATGTCTGAAAAGGCAGGTAAAAATAATAAGAAACAGGCAATCGGTACTGTCGACTGGCAGGAACGGTACCAGCGCCTTGAAGAGAACATCCCGGGGATGATTTTCTCGTTGCTCCGGCATGCCGATAACCGATATTGCTTTACCTATGTCAGTAAGGCCTCACTTGAACTTCTCGGCATAGCCCCTGATGCTCTGATGGCCGATATCTCGCTGTTTCTCAAACTGATCCATCCGGCTGACAAAGAACGGTACATGAATTCACTGGCCCAGCATTCAATGACACTCAGTCCCTGGCGGGAGGATCTGCGCCTGGTCATTAACGGTGAAGTCCGCTGGTATGACTGCATGGCGCGGCCGGAGCCTTCCGGAGAAAACAGTATCTACTGGCATGGTATTATGTTTGATATCACTGCAAGGAGGGAGGCAGAGAAGAATCAGCGCAGGGCAAACAGTCTGCTTGAAGGACTTTTTAGTCAGAATCCTTGGCCGATATGGATTTCCGACAGATATGGCGGCTTGGTCCGAATGAATGATGCCTGTCAACCTGTTTTGCAGCGATTTGCCGCTGATGCCGGTGGCAGATATAATATCCTCCTTGACAGGCAAATCAAGGAACAGGGTTATCTCTCCCTCATACGCTCGGTGTATGACGAGGGCCATGCCGCCCAGTTCATCCTGGAGGATCATGGAGCCGAACTTTCCTCGGCAGTATATTCCGACGAACCGGCGTCGATATTTGAGGTGATGGTCGCGCCGGTCAAAGATGAACAGGGTATGGTGACCAATGCCATCGTCATGTATAACGACATAACCGCACGCCTGCGCGCCGAGGCCGATCTCCGGCTGAGCCATTTCTGCATCGAACAGGCCGGCTTGAGCATCTTTCGGATAGAGGAACCAGACGGGCGGGTAGTCAGCGCCAATATGCATGCCTGCGAGAGTCTCGGCTATACCATGGAGGAACTCCGCACGATGACGGTATTTGATTTCGATCCGACCTTCACCAGAGAAAGCTGGCTTGAACACCGGGAAACTCTCAGGGAGAAAAAAGGAGGGACTATCCGATCCATACACAAGCGGAAGGATGGCACACTCTTTCCCGTGGAGGTATCCGTCAATTTCCTTGAATATGAAGGCAAGACCTATTCCTATTCATTTGCCCTTGATATATCAAAGAGACAGGATAGCGTTACGGTAGAAAGGAAGCCGACAGGAGACCAAGGTTGAGTCTCCTGTCGTAGTTGAACCCGAGAGGTTGATCAACCGCCGTAGACCAGTTCTCCGCCGGAATAGCCCAGACCGCCGGCACAGGCCAGACAGAGAAGATAGACGATGAAGAGCGTCTTGTGTTCCGCTCCCTTCAGCTTGAGCACCACCGATAGAGCAAGAAGCACGGTCAGCACAACGGCCAGGATCATCTTGACTATAATAAAGATATTCCAAGAACCTGCCATCAGATGCTGCCAGTCGAGCAGGCCTGCCACGATCACCGGCACGATGGCAAGCAGGGCTAGCAGGGCGCAGTGAAATGCCGTTTGGCTCAGGTTCTGGTTTTTCCAGATGAATCCGACCAGGGAAAAAACCACGGCGCCGATGATCATGCCCATTGGCACATGGGTCAGCATCGGGTGCAGCGGATGATTGAAACCAACTTTTTCCAGGAGTGCATAGAGACCTTCAATCATAGTGTTCTCCTTTGTGCGCTACAACACGCGGACGATTTACAGACAATAGATTAGGCGCAGGGAGATGGAGTGGAAAATCTCTCTCCCATGGCAAAAGAGTAAGCATTTTTCGTCTTTTGCCATGTTTTTTTCTCCTCTCAACGGGCGAAAAATCGATGAGAATCAGGAGGAGGGCAAAGGCTATTTGAGGCTTTTGAGCCAGGCGTAGATGTCAGCGGCATCCTGTTTGGAGATTTTCTGCTCGCTGAATTTCGGCATGCTTGGTGAATACGGTTTGCGCAGGACATGGACGAAGCTGGCAAAGCTCATATCCAGTGCCCTGATGTTCATCGCCCTGCCGTCGTTGGCATTTATGCCGTGACAGGCCGAGCAGTTGTTCATGGCATACCAGCGTTGGCCATTTTCGGCATTCCCGGCGGGGGCGCCGCAGGCCGCAATGCTTGCCGTCATCATGATGGCGAGCAGGATGTTTTTCCAGTTTCCGCGCAAAGAGCCCAACATCGTCTTTCCTCCCTTTGAAATATTTGATACAGCTTTGAGTCACTGACCTGAACGTTTCTGATCGCCTATCTTTCTCTGATTGCAGAGAAAAGACAATCAAAAACTACGTAGTCCGGCGGCAGGTCAGAGATTGTTCGGTGCGCGTCCAGTGGGTTGATTGTACTGGGTTCCCAGCCGCGCAGGAGTGACGGATGCCCAATTATTTAAGGTTCTTATTGTTTGTCCGACTGGCCCTGCTCAAATCCTTCAACGTTCAAAGGCTGAACACCCCATGAATACACCTACACCGTATGATTATCTCTTGAAAAAAATTTCAGCCCGCCGGCTCCTCCTGCTCGATGGCGCAACCGGTACGGAACTGCAGCGGCGGGGGGCCAGGATGCATAGCGAGGCGTGGTGCGCCACCGCCACCTTGGATCACCCGGCTATTCTCCTGGCAGTGCATCGGGACTATATCCGGGCCGGGGCCGATATTATCACCACCAACACCTTTTCAACCAACAGGTGCATGCTTGAGCCGGCCGGTCTCGGCGCACGGGTAAGGGAAATCAATCAAGCCGCCGTACGCATCGCGCTT
>JAIFKM010000031.1 GCA_020049575.1 Desulfobulbaceae bacterium | reverse complement strand
GGTCTCAGGCCGCTGGCGCGGATCAAAGCCCATGCCTCGGCCGGTCTCGATCCGGCCTATATGGGGCTTGGGCCGATTCCGGCGGTCAGAAAGCTGCTGCAGAAAACCGGTCTGTCCATCGCTGATTTTGCCGGTATTGAACTGAACGAGGCCTTCGCCGCCCAGGCCATCGCCTGCATCCGTGAGCTGAACTGCGATATTGAAAAGACCAATGTCCTCGGCAGCGGCATCTCGCTTGGCCATCCTATCGGTTGCACCGGGGCCCGGATTCTCGTCACGCTCATGCACACCATGCAGCGCGAGGGTCAGGATCTGGGCCTGGCCTCACTCTGCATCGGCGGCGGACAGGGAATGGCGATGGTCCTCGAGCGGGCGGATAGCTGAAACATTTTTGCCTCAGAGGTACGCTGTATCCGACGGCCTCTCATCTTCAGGATCGTGTTTCATCGGCCTGAATAGAGAGGCCGTATTTTTTTAACAGAGAATAAAAATGCGAACGTGACAGGCCCGAAATTGCCAGGATGCGGGAGGTCTCGCCGCCGCACTGGCGGATGAGTTCGCTGAGGTAGATCTTTTCCGAGGCCCCTTTGAATGTCTTGAGCGAGGGTAGGGGGCGGTCAAAGATGTCCTGGAAGATCTCCTGGCCGATCTTGCGCACATCCTCGTCCGGTTCGGCGCCGCTGCTGTCGGAGAGGACTTCGGAACCGGTCATCTGGCGAATCTGTTCCTTGGCCACCTGGATACGCAGTTGGCGGGGCAGATGCATGGCAAAGAGGTTTTTTTCGGTTCCGGCGGCGATTATCGAACGCTCGATGATATTGAAAAGCTCCCTGACATTGCCCGGCCAGTCGTAATTTTCAAGAGTCTCCCAGAAATTTTCGTCCATGGTTTTTTCAGGCATGCCATACTGCAGGCAGAGCTGTGCCGTTTTGAAGTCGGCCAGGGCGCGGATATCCTCCGGCCGCTGCCTGAGAGGCGGCAGTGGCAGGCGCATGGTGGTGATGCGGAACAGCAAGTCGCTGCGGAATTCCAGATTCTCTACCATTTCATCGAGATTGCGGTTGGTGGCCGAGATCAGGCGGAAGTTACTGGTCTGCTCTACGGTGTCGCCCACGGCTCGGAAGGTCCGCTCCTGCAGGACACGCAGGAAGGCCTTCTGGATCGACAGGGGCATCTCGCCGATCTCGTCAAGGAAAAGAGTGCCATTGTCTGCCAACTTGACGAGACCGATGCGACTGTCCTGGGCCCCGGTGAAGGCCCCTTTGCGATGACCGAAAAGGGTCGATTCGACAAGGGATTCGGTCAGTGAGGCGCAGTCGACGAAGACAAACTTACCGCCGGCCCGGCTGCTGTTCTCGTGGATGGTGCGGGCAAAGAGTTCTTTGCCGGTGCCGGTTTCGCCGGTGATCAAAAGACTCGAGTCGGAACGGGCGGCCTGGGCCATCAGTTTGAAACAGGCCTTCATCCTCGGGCTGGTCCCTACAACCTTGCTGACGTTGAGGGTCTCTCCTTCCCCCCTGGTCTTTTTTTCCTCCCGGTATTTCAGGGCACGGCCGAGTGTCAGAGAAATTTCCCTGACGCTCGAGGGCTTGAGGATATAATCCCAGGCCCCGCCCTGGATGGCGAGTTCGGCACCGTCCGGGTCTCCTTTGCCGGTGAGGATGATGATCTCAGGCGGATCAGCCATTTCCATCAACTCAGGCAGCAGATCAAGGCCATTGCCGTCCGGCAGGCGCACATCGAGAAAGAGGATGTCAAACGGACTTCGGCGGATGGTTTCCCGGCCGGCGCTGAGCGAATGGGCCGAGCGGCAGTGATGTGAAAGCCGTGTGCCAAGACTGGTCAGGGTCTCACAGATCTCCTGGTCGTCGTCAATAATCAGAATGGTCGCCATGGCGCTAGCCCTCTTCCAGGATGGTGTTGATGGTGAATGTCAGATCGATCGTGTCGTAGGGTTTGATGAATACCCGTCGGATCGAAGGGATGGCATGGGCGGCCTTGATCGCATCTTCCCTGCCGGAAATGAGGATCGACGGCAATCGGGGGTTGACGGCATGGATGCGCTGAATCAGCTCCACGCCATTGATTGCCGGCATGTCATAATCGGTGATCAGTAACTCGAAACGGTCCGGGTCGGCCATGACCAGATCGAGGGCCTCTTGCGGCAGGCCCAGAGCGGTGACGGAGTAGCCGACATTTTCCAGGATGCGCGGGGTAGTGTTGAGCTGGTCTTCGTCATCTTCGACAAAAAGTATTCTGCCACCCCTGCTGCCGAAGAAGATTTTCTTCTGTTCCGGGATTTCGTCTGTCCAGGAGACTCTCGGAAAATACAGCTTGAAGGAGGTCCCCATACCCTCGTCACTTTCGACTCGAAGCCCTCCCTGGTGGGCCTTGACGATACCGTGTACCACGGTCAGGCCGAGACCAGTGCCCTCCGTTTTGTCCTTGGTTGAGAAAAAGGGATCAAAGATCTTGTCGAGAATGGAGGGGGCGATGCCAGGCCCGTTATCGGCCACGGTCAGCTGGATGTAGTCACCGGTCTCGAGGTTGAGGGGCTTGGCCTCTTCGCGTGCAAGGCTCACGTCCTCGAGACGGATATGCAGAGTCCCGCCATGTTCCCGCAGGGCCTGGAAGGCATTGGTGCAGAGATTCATCACTGCTTGATAGATCTGGGTCGGATCGGCCAGAATGCAGCCGATATTGGGTGAAATATGGGAGCGCATCTCAATATTGCCCGGCAGGGAGATTTCCATCAGGCCCACGACCTCGGTGATGACGGCGGTCAAGTTGGTCGGGCGGAAGCCCTCCTGGGAAGGCTTGCTGAAGGCCAGAATCTGTTTGACCACCCGGCCACCGCGGCGGGCGGCCTTGAGCACCCTCTCCAGGTCTCTCGCGGTTTGCGATTCGGGATCGATATCACCGATGGCAAGTTCGGTCGAATTGATGATCGAGGTGAGGATGTTATTGAAATCATGGGCTATACCTCCGGCAAGGGTGCCGATGGCTTCCATCTTCTGGGATTGCAGCAGCTGTTTTTCCAGATCGAGTTCCCTGGTGATATTCTCAGCGGTACTGAGGATGCCGACAATCTTGCCGGATTGATCCCGCAGCGGCACTTTGTTGACCTCGATCCAGGCCACGTTGCCTTTGTGGTCGGTGAGTCTTTTCCTGACCTTGCGGAAGGCCTCCCGGTTGTTGACTACCGCAACATCGGCGCTCTGCGACCACTGGACATAGTCCTGGTCGTGAATGACATCCTTGGTTGATTTCGAGATGAGTTCGCTGGGATCGTTCAGGCCGAAAAAGGTAGCAAAGGTCCGGTTAGCGCCGAGATACCTGAAATTGAGATCCTTCCAGGAAACTAACTGCGGATTGGTGTCCATCAGGGTTTCCTGGAAGGAGAGTTGATCCTTGATGGTCCGCTCGACGCGCTTGCGGCCGAGCATGGTCAGGACCAGAAAAATGAGGGTCACCAGGAGCAGGAGCAGGCTGACGATGATGGTCCAGAACAGTTCCTTGGGCAGTTCATAGAAGGCTTTGGGGGCATTGATCAGGGTGCTGCCCGCGGGCAGTAGCTCTTCGGAGATATTGAGGTGACGCATCGCCTCGTAGTCGAAGAGATATGCTCCAGCCGGTTCCCGGATCACCGGAATGGAGTCGGCGGGGGTGCCGGCCAGGATTTTCAGGGCCATTTCGGCTGCGGTCTGGCCATGTTTGAAGCCGGAAAGCATGCTGCCGCCAACGGCGCCATGGCCGAGAAGGAATTCCCAGGAGGTGTACAGGGGGACGTTTGAATGGGCGGAGAGGGTGCTCATCACTTCTTCGGCTGTATAGGTGCGGTTGTCGATGATCTGGTAATACGGGATAAAGAAGAGAAAGGTGTCCTCCGGCAGATTTTCTACCCTTCGCTGCGCCTCGGCGAGATCGATCTGCACCCAGTAATCAACCTGCAGGCGACCCTTGTAGCGGGGAACGAGGCCCTCAATCTGATTTTTGATGGCCCGACCGGCGGTCGAATCGTCTCCAACCACAATCATCCGTTGCTTTTCCGGATGCAGTTTGACGGCCACATCAACGGTTCCGAGCAGATCGAAACTCTCAACAACACCGGTGAGGTTGCCTTTGGCCAGTTCTTCCTCATCTAAGTCATTGATTCCGCAGAACACGATCGGTACCCCGGGAAAGAGCTGGGGGCGGGCCTGGAGGGCGAAGTTGAAGGCATCGTCGTCGGAGACGATAACCGCATCGAAGTGCTCGCCGGCATATTTTTTCTGAAAGACCCCCAGCAGACTCTGGATGACCGGGTCGGTATTGTAGCGTTTGGCGTCGAGGTACTCGACCTGCAGGTCGATCTTGTAGGGGCTGCCGTCGAGTGTCTCGCGGATTCCGTCATGGATCGAGTCCGACCACTGATAGCCGTGATGATAGGAATTCAGGTAGAGAATGCTTTTCTTGATTCGCTCGGCGACGCTCGTCTGCGGCGCAAGCAGGATAAGCAGGAGGGCAAACACGATGATGGACAGTGAGCGGATGTTGTCTGGTGTCTTCATGGGCAATGTAATGCAATATATAGACCAATCAGGGAGATGGCCTTGCTGGGAGGAAAGAAATGATGCGGATAGGCGTGTATCTGTCGACAAACCGGGCAATATTTGTCCTGCTCGGGATTGACATGTGGTTTTTTCAGGAGCCATCCACCGACTGAAGAACGGATAGCCGCTCTTCAGTCAGCTTCTTGAAATATACAAGGCAATGAACACTGACAGCCCCTTGTCTTCGTCACGAAGACAGGGGGCTGTCAGTGTTGTTATGACATGCTGTGGGTGATACTGTCAGATTTCATTGACGCCGGAAGGGATCAGGCAGATAAAGACGAAATCTTCCGCGCCAGCGTTCATGAACTGATGTTCTTCTCCACCGGGGATAAAGACCACAGTGCCGCTTGTTACCGTCTGCCATTCGCCATCCCGGTAGACCTGGCCCTTGCCTGAGTGGATAAAGATTTCATGCTCCCAGTCATGGGCATGTCGTGGCGTAAAACCGCCCGGTGCAAGGGTGAAAACCCGCATGCAGAAATTATCGGCATGATCGTCCTTGCCGATGACTATTCTTCCTGTCACCCCCCGCACACTGTCACTGTCAAACTGGTGTGAGGGGGCTTCCTTATAGTCCAGTACCTTCATGTTCATCACTCTATTACTCGATGTTGTGCTGTGTACAGCCTCAGTTATTCATTGATGGTGCACTTCCAATATAGCTCTCCCGATGACGAATGCAATGGGCGGGTTTATTCTTTTTTCGCACTGGCGGTAAGTCCGAGATAAATGGCCGTCAGGGTGAGGAGGATGCCTGCCCAGTTGGTGAGATCGGTTGGTCGCGCGAAAAACAGTACATCCCAGACAAAGGCCAGGGCCGGCTGGAGCAGGAGGATCAGACCAGTAAATGAGGCGCGGATCTTCGGCATGGCGTTGGCGATCAGGGCCCAGCCCAGGCACTGGCTGAACAGGCCAAGGTTCATCAGGGAGATCCAGCTGGCGGTGTCGGGGATGGCGAAGGAATCGCCGGCAATCACCATCCTTATGCCGAGAAAAAAAGCACAGGCCAGTGAGATCAGCATGAGGGTAAAAAAGAATGAATAATGCTTTCCGTCGCTCTGGATTTTTCTCAGCGTAAGGAGAAAACCGCTGTAAAAGATCGCCGTCAGCAGGCCGAGAAGAAGACCGGTCTGGTAATTGTCGGTCAGTGTCCCCCACCTGGCACCGACGACAAGGAAGAGACCGAAGAGAGCGAGGGGGATGGCGAGGATAAAGCGAAGGCGCAGGGGCTCTCCGAAAAAGAGGATACCGGTGGCGGCAAGGACAAAAACTTGGAAATTGCCCATGACGGTAGCAAGGCCGGGTCCTATGAAATGGATGCTGGCATGCCAGCAGAAGAGATCGAGGGCGAAGAGCAGCCCGCAGACGATGATGAACAGTAAGCGGGCCGCAGTAACCTTCATGTAATCGCCTTTCCAGAGAGCTGCTGCTAGAAGGAAGATACAGCCGAAGAAAACCCGGTAAAAAGCCGAGGTGGTTGGCGGTACTGCGGCTACCTTGACCCAGACTCCTGAAAAACTGATGAGGAAGGCGCCTGTCAGCACGTGCAGGATAGCTTTGCTTTTTGAAACTCTTGTGAGCATTTTTGGGATATACTGCAATACCAGAATAGTGAATTTTGACTCAGCGGTTGTCATGGCGTCATCGTAGTAAAATCACGCTGGAAAAGCATCATCTTTCTCGGTCTGCCGACGCCTGTGCCGATAGCAGACCAGGGCATTTTTGGGTACAGTGCCCGGGTGTTCTTTGCGGCTTGGGCAAGTATCCTTGTCTCTCGTTTACGTTGAAAATTACTTGCCTTTGTAAAAGGTTTTTGTTACGCACATTTGAGTTAATGGTCGTTCATTGAAGTCTGGCGGTCTTGGTTGACAGAGCTGAATCCTGTAGCCGGGATGCTGCTGGTGTATTCCTCGGGAGTTGACTCCTGAATATCTGAAACGAGTGGAACACTATGAAAGATCTCTCGGTAAAGTATCTCGGGCTGAATTTGAAAAATCCCATAATAGTGGGAAGCTGCGGGCTTACACATTCGGTGGCCAAGATCAGTGAACTGGCAGAGAACAATGCCGGCGCCGTGGTTCTGAAATCACTTTTTGAAGAGCAGATCCAGGCCGAGCTCTCCAGTAATATGGAGACCTACAATACTGACTATCCCGAGGCCTCGGACTATGTCCGGGAATATACCCGGGGTAGTGCCGTTCAGGAGTATATCAGCCTTATCTCCGAAGCCAAGAAAGCGGTAGATATCCCTATTATAGCTAGTATTAACTGTGTTTCCGGGAACGAGTGGATAGCCTTTGCCAAATCAGTCGAGAAGGCGGGAGCCGACGCCCTCGAACTCAATATTTCGCTGTTGCCCAGTAACCCTCGAGTATCAAGCCTGGAAAACGAAAATCTCTATTTCAGCATTCTTGAGAAAGTTACCTCAACGCTTTCCATTCCCGTTTCTTTAAAGATGAGCAAGTATTCATCTTCTCTGGCAAATATCATCACCCGGCTGAGTTGGAAGAACCAGGTCGGCGGGTTTGTCCTGTTTAACCGTTTCTGCAATCCTGATGTTGACATCGATCGGCTCGTGGTGAAAACTGCCGAAATATTCAGCGCTCCAGCGGAAAGTGCCGACACCCTGCGCTGGATTGCCCTGCTTTCCGGAGTAATAGATAAGGATCTGGTTGCTTCCACCGGCATTCATGACGGCGCCGGCCTGATCAAACAGCTCCTCGTCGGAGCTGCGGCAGTCCAGGTAGTTTCGACTCTTTACAAGAATGGGGCGGGGCACATCAATGTTCTGCTTCAAGAGCTGGAAAACTGGATGGAGCAGAAAGGCTATAACAAGATTGCCGATTTCAAAGGAAAATTGAGTTATGAAATGGCAGAAAATCCAGCCGCCTATGAACGGATCCAGTTTATGAAATACTATGGCGGTATAAGTTGATCAGTATTCCTTCAGTTAGCCCTTATGCTGAAAAAAGCATGCGCGATAACAATAAAGGCAATGACGGATTGAAGTGGGGAAGCGTTAGCCAGTCCCAGTGCTTTGTCCGAATGTTCAGTCATGAAGATACTTCTTCAGATCGAGGAGGTTGTATAACCCGGTGCATATTTGTCAGCAGTGAAGTCCTGTGTACCGCATACCTTAGCCAGTCGACGTTTTTCACACTATGATATCTTTACTGACTTTTCCCAAAGGCGGTGTGCATCCGCCAGATGCAAAGGCGCAGACATCCGAACTCAGGATAGAGGTGATGCCTGTCCCTGATGAACTTGAGATCATCCTCGGACAGCATATCGGGGCTCCCTGTACTCCCACGGTTGCCAAACGCGGGGAGGTCCAAGAGGGGGAGATAATCGGCGAGGTGACAAAGGGGCTTGGGGTACCGCTGCACGCCCCGGTTGCCGGCAAAATAAAAGATCTTGGTATGTCGGCTCATCCGATGCGGGTCTCTGCCCCTTCCATCACCATCACGGTGAATCACGAAGCCGAGCCGAGACACTACCAGGCTCAGGACTGGCAGACCGTCGATGCCAAAGAACTGCTGGCCAGGGTTCACGCTGCCGGCATTATCGGCATCGGCGGCGCTGGTTTTCCCACTCATGTCAAATTGAGTCCTCCGCCTGACAATCCAATCGATACACTTCTGCTCAACGGCGCTGAATGTGAGCCCTATATCACTGCTGATCACCGGCAGATGCTTGAACATGCCGCGGATATCATTGAGGGTGCCAAGATTATCCTGCGCATACTGGGTATTAAAAATTGTCATATCGGCATAGAAAGTAACAAACCGGATGCAATTCTGGCTATGACCGAGGCTGCCCGGGCCGGTTCGACCGCCGACTATTCCCTGACGGTAAAGGCCCTGCAGGTCAAATATCCCCAAGGTTCAGAAAAACAGCTCATCCAGGCCATCACCGGCCGCAAGGTGCCGGCCATGGCTCTGCCATCAGCGGTAGGGGTGGTGGTGCACAATGTCTCCACGGCCAGCGCCATTCGTGATGCCGTGGTGTTTGGTAAACCCCTCTATGAGAAGGTGGTGACCATTGCCGGACAAGGCATCGCCAGACCAGCCAATCTAATGGTCAAGGTCGGCACGAAGATTGGTGACATTGTCAAATATCTTGGTGGTCTTAAACCGGATCTGGCTAAAATTGTCATGGGCGGCCCGATGATGGGGTTTGCCGTTTCCAGTCTGGATATCCCGGTAACGAAGACAACCTCAGCCGTATTATTTCTGACAGAAGCCGAGACAGACACCGAACCGCATTCGCAGTGTATCCGCTGCGGCTGGTGTCTTGAGGCTTGCCCCATGGGGCTTGAGCCGAAGGAAATCGCCATATATGTCGAGGCCAACCGGCCTGAAGATACGGCTCAGTTCGGTGTTTTTGAGTGTTTTGAATGCGGCAGCTGCGCGTATGTCTGTCCGGCGAAGAGGCCGCTCGTCCAGTTTGTCCGTTTAGCCAAGATGAAGGCCAAGAGGTAGAACTGTATGGTCATGAGGTGTCCTCTGCGTTTCAAGCAGACGGGGACTTTTGTATAAACAACGATCCTGAAGGAGATTCGCCATCGAACCGCAAGCACCAGAAAACCAGTCATCTCCCACAATAAGAGGATGGAAAGTTTCCATCTCTCCGCATGTGAAGAGTCATGAGTCGGTTGAAAAGATCATGTGGACTGTGGTGGCCTGCCTGATACCGCCACTGCTCTTGTCTGTTTTCGTTTTCGGTATTCAGGTCCTGTTCATCACTGCAGTGTCGGTAATCAGCTGTGTGGCAGTCGAGGCAGCCAGTCAGAAACTGCTGGGCCGGAAAGTCACGGTGAAGGACGGCAGTGCTGTTATCACCGGCATGCTGTTGGCTTTTGTCATCCCGCCGGGAGTTTCTCCCCTTCTGCCGCTTCTTGGAGCCGTCATGGCAATCTACATCGGCAAGCACATCCTGGGTGGCATTGGTTATAATATCTTTAATCCCGCCCTGCTCGGCCGATCGTTTCTGCTGGCGTCCTTTCCGGTGGCCATGACATCAGCCTGGTTGCCGCCATTGAAGGATATGGCCATCTTTTCGTATCTCGGAGATTCTGTCAACGCAGTAACCACGGCCACACCTCTGGCGATTATGAAGGAACAGGGCATGGCCGCATTTACCGAACTCTTCGGTTCAGGCACCAGTCTCTATGCCTCGTTCTTCATGGGCTGGCGGCCCGGCTGTATCGGTGAGACATCGGGCTTCCTGCTGGTTCTTGGTGGCCTTTACCTTATCTACCGGGGCTATATAACCTGGCATATCCCGGTCTCGGTTCTCGGCACCATCGCCTTGCTCTCCTGGGTCTTCGGCGGGGAGACTTATTTCAGCGGCGATCCTCTGCTGGCGATACTTACCGGCGGAGCCCTGCTCGGTGCCTTTTATATGGCGAACGATTACGTGACCTGTCCGACCAACAAAGTATCGCAGATTGTCTATGGTGTCGGAATCGGGGTTCTGACCGTCATGATTCGACTCAAGGGTGGATATCCGGAAGGAATATGTTATGCCATCCTGCTCATGAATCCTTTGAGTCCTGTTCTTGACGGTTGGTTTAAACCGCGGCGGTTTGCGCCGCCGCTGGGAGGTGGCCAATGAAAGATATATTGACCATCATCATGCGTTTGACGCTCTCCTGTATGCTCGCCGCCACGGTGATGGGGGTGGCCTATCTCACCACTATCAAGGCTAAAAAACACAATGAGCATGTCAACGAGCAGAAGGTCAGGTATGCCCTGCTCGGATATTCGGACCAGAAACCGATCCCCGGCAGCATGGCCCTGCACTCAATATATCGCTATGTCGTCTCGGATGCCGGCAATCAGACCATCGGCTATCTCCTGCCAGGAAAGGAAGGGTTCATTTTTGTGACGCTTGATCTTGAAGGAAAGATTGTCGATACCAAGGTGGTAAAGGTTGAAGAGAGCAGTCTTGCCGAGAGGGAAGAGCGTGATAAGATTGTACGGGGAATTGCCGGAGGGAAGGATGTGGTTTTTGCCGACCAGACCATAGTCGTAACTGATAACGGTCAACGGGTGGCCTATCTGCTTGATGGTAAATTTACCGGCTTCAAGACCTTTATTGGCGTGATGCTTGCCCTTGACCCTCAATTCAGCCTCCTCGGTCTTGAGATCCTGGAGCATGAAGAAGATCCCGGTCTTGGTGCCGAGATCGAACAGGATTTCTTCAAGAACCAGTTCAAAGGTAAGACGTTTGATACACTGAAAGGCATGGATGTTGTCAAGGAACCGCTTCCCGACAAGTATTTTCAGGCCCTGGAAGGAAACATAGCCGAGGCTGATGCCGCAGCTATCCTGAAACAGTACCTTGAGCATGATATCTATGCCCTGACGGGCGCCACTATCTCCAGTCGTTCAGTGAATAACGGGGTGAAGGGCATTGTGAAAAAATTTGCTTACCGCCTCAATATCCTGGATGCCGTACTGGCCGAACAGAAGATAGCGGTTGCGTTCTAATCACTTGAGGGGGAATACACGTGGCAAACGATAAAACAAGCATGCAGCTCATTTCTCGCGGCATCTTGAGCGAGAATCCGATTTTCAAGCTGGCCCTGTCGATGTGTCCGGCGGTGGGTATTTCCACCACGGTAATGAACGGGTTCATGCTGGGGATCGCCGTCCTGTTCGTCCAGGTTTTTTCCAGTGTGACCATCTCGCTCTTCAAAAACAAGATCCACCCTCGCATCCGTATTCCATCCTATACGCTGACCATTGCCACCTGGGTGACCGTCATTGATCTGGCCCTTGCCGCCTATATGCCGGAGGCCTATGCCAAGATGGGAATCTTCGTCAAACTCATCGTGGCCTTTGCTATTATCACCATGAGGCTTGAGATGTTCGCCTGTAAGGAATCTGTCAAAGATTCATTCTGGGACGGTCTCGGCATGGGGTTGGGTTTTCTTGTCGGTATGATGGTGATCGGTCTGGTTCGTGAACTTCTGGGTTCCGGGACGATTCTTGGGTATGACATTCTTGGCTTCAAACCGCTGCTATTTTTCATCCTGCCAAGTGCCGGATTCTTTGTCGTCGGGCTGATGATGGCCTTCTTCAACTGGATTGAGATTGCCTATAAACGCGCAAAAGGGCTGAAATGATGATGCACAAACAACTGAAGTACTGGACTCTCGCGCTGCTTTTTTCTCTTTTGCCATTGTGTTTGCAGGCAGCAGAACTGGTCAGCAAGCAAAGTTTCGGTGCGGAAAATGAAATTGTCCTCACCTTCGCTGCGGCGATAGATAAAAACACCGCTAAAAATAGGGCCAGCTACAAGGTTTTTGAGGAATCTGACCCGGATATCCTTCTGGAGGTCAAGGAGGCTGTTGTCTCTCAAAATGGCCTGCAGGTATCGCTGTTGTTTACCGAACCTTTGAATATGGCCAAGTCCCATGTCGTGTCCCTGCGTGGTGAGGATGGCAAAGAACTGGCCAGTCTGCTGGTGAAGAAACCGTATATTGGCTACCTTTTGTCCATCTTGATTTCGGCTCTCCTGGTCAACAACTTTGTTTTCACCAAGTACCTCGGGCTCTGCGTTTTTTTCGGCACCTCGAAAAGAAAAACAACAGCCAAAGGTATGGGAGTAGTTTTCACCATCGTCATGGTGGCGTCAGCTATCATGAGCTGGTTTTTTTACCAGTTCATTCTCATCCCCTATAACCTCAATTTCCTCCAGATCGTGGTCTTTATCGGGCTGGTTTCCCTCACAGTCCAGGCGGTAGATACCGTCCTGCGAAAGGTCAACCCTGTCCTTTTCAACTCCTTTGGCGTGTATCTGGTACTAGTGATCGCCAATTGTGTCATTATTGCTGTACCGCTGATCATGGCCAGCAACAACTACAATATAATTGAAACATTCATGCTTGCCCTCGGGGCGGGCGGCGGTTTTCTGCTGGCGCTCTATCTCATGAGTTCGGTGCGCGAGCGGCTTGACCTTGCCAATATCCCGCCGACTTTCAAGGGACTGCCGATAGCCTTCATTGTCGCAGGTCAGTTTGCCATGGCCTTCCTGGGTTTCTCCGGTCTCCAGCTTTTTTGATCGAAGATCCCTGAACATACAAACGGATGTAATTGAGAGTAGGAAAATATGGATCCGGCATTAATTAAAATTGCAATTGGCGGGGTGGTTCTGCTGGGATGTATCGGCCTGTTTTTTGGCATCGGCCTGGCTATTGCGGCTCATAAATTTGCGGTTGAAACCAATCCGTTGATTGAAGAGGTTCTTGAATCCCTGCCTCTGGCCCAGTGCGGCGGTTGCGGATATCCTGGCTGTGAAGGATATGCCATTGCAGTTGTCAACGATCCGGATGTGCCTCCCAATCTTTGCTTTCCCGGAAAAGAGAGGGTGGCGGCGATCGTTGCGGAACTGACCGGTAAGAAAATGACTGCCGTTGAGGATCAGATCGCCTTAGTTCGCTGTTCCCGCGTGGAAGGGAGGGTCAGCCACAAACATGAATACATTGGCTTTGCCTCCTGTACTGCGGCAAATCTTGGATTCGGCGGCCCTTCGAACTGCCAGTATGCCTGCATCGGTCTTGGTGAATGTGCGGAGGCATGTCCGTTTGATGCCATCACCATGGTCGAGAATTTCCCCATCGTCAACCCTGATAAGTGCGTAAGCTGCGGTGTGTGCGTGCGCACCTGTCCGAAAAAAATTATTGAAATCCAGACGCTGAAGGCCAGAGTGTATGTTCCCTGCTCCTCAAAGGATATGGGCAACAAGGTCAAGGCTGTCTGTGAGGTGGGCTGCATTGGCTGTAAGCTCTGTGTCAAAGCCTGCCCAGCTGGGGCCGTGGCCTATGAGAACAGCCTCATTAAGATCGATCATAAGGCCTGCATTGCCTATGGGCCGAGTTGTGAGGAGGCGTGTGTCGCTAAATGCCCACGTAATATCTTCCAACACTATCAGGGCCGCAAGGCCATCGCTCGCAAGATTGAGACAGGTCTGAAGATGGCAGGATGATTTCTTCATATCCATCTTGAGTTAGTGCTTTCTGCACTGCCACAGGACGGACAGTCGTCAAAAAAGGTGTGAAAACTTTTTGCGATACTGCGACGGCGAGAGGCCGGTGCACTTTTTAAAGAGCTTTCTGAATGAGCTTGTATCCCCATAGCCAGTTTTCAATGTAATCCCATCGACAGTTTCCGCCGTGCTTTCAAAAAGTGTTCTGGCTGCCTCAATCCGCTGCTGCTGCAGACATTCGAGTGGAGTGTCTCCTGTCGCTTTTTTGAAATTCCATATCCTTTACCTGCTCCTGATACTCATTTATAGATTCTGATGTCTCTCGACCTTTGAAGGCATAAGAACCCGCAACCAGTTGGAACTTTTTCTTTGAGAAATGGCCATTCGCCTTCTCTGCTGGAGCATAAGAAAATTACCGGCGAGAATCAGCACAATGCCGGTCATGGCCGATGGAGTCCAGTGATAGCCCTCCCAGATTGTAGAAATTGCCAGGGCAACAAGGGGAAAGAGAAGGGTCGCATAGGCAGCCCGGTCCGCTCCGATCCGACCTATGAGAGAAAGGTAACAGCCGAAAGCGACGATCGAGCCGAAAATTGCCAGATAGGCGAGGGAGCCAAGGTAGAGCGAGGTCGTTTCAATGGTAAGGGGCGAATCGTTAACCCAAGCGATCGCCAGCATCAAAACAGCTCCATAGCCCATACCGAAAGCATTGGTCTGGATGATGGGCAAGCGATTCTTCTGATTTCGAGCTGAGAGTATGTTGCCGAGCGAGGCGAAGAACGTGGCAAGCAGGCAAAGAAGGATACCTCTCAGCCCTTGCTGTTCGAATGAAAAGGAGGTGATCTCCGGTCTGAAGACCAGAAAGATACCGAAGAGTCCGAGAAATGCGCCGGAGAAAACTTTTGCATCGAGCGGCATCCTGAGAAACACTGCACCATTGAGCATATTCATCAACAGAATTGTCGAGAAGATGACAGCTGCCAGACCACTGGCGATCTCAAGTTCGGCAAGATAGAAGAGCAGGTAGTTGAGGGAGAAGAGAAAAACACCCTGAAGCGCCATGTAGCTGTGTTCCTGCAGGGTAAAACGCATAGGTAACCGGGCTATCCCGCACCAGAGGAGGAGGAGAACGGCCGCAAGAGAGAAACGATAACCGACAGAAAGCATCGGATCGACGACCCCGAGTTGAAATTTGATGGCTATCCAGGTGGATCCCCAGATCAGTACCGTGGCTGTGTAGAAGAGAAAATTTTTCATCTTAAAATCCAGTTGATGTCTTCATCGAAATTGGGGCAAATGCCATTCAGTTTGGCAATGGAAATAGAACAGAAGGTTTCAATAAGGTAAAATTACTTCTCAGGCTGAAAGAATAACAGATACAGATTGCAGAAAAGAAAAGGGGCACAGATGGCGCGTGCAGGAACAATGGACGGAGTCCGACCGGTTGCGCTGGGGCCAACAGGTCAGTGGCGAGAAAGAACTTTGGTGGTTTTCAGGGTTTTGGTGCCTGTTCGGCCATTTGTTTGTTGTGGGCTTCCTGTTGCTCGGCAGCCGATTTAGCCAGATCGAGAGGAGTTTTAATCGCCTGAACGGCCTCATGGGCCACTCTTTCGGTTCCCTGTTCAATCACACCCTTTTCCTTGTTCTCCTGCTCGCTGGAGCAGGCGGAGATAAGAGAAGAGAAGCTGATAATACAGGCAATGAGGAGACTGGAGGGGATATTCATGAAGAAGCCTCGTGGTGTATGTTGGATGGATTTTGATCGGCAGGTGTTTCTGGCAAAAGGCATTGCAACCTTACCACGCAGAAGTGGATCACGGCAAGCAGGCAAAGCCGGAACCAGGGGCGCAATTGGTTGAAGGTCTATATTTTTCCAACCTGATTTGCTGACGGAACAGCGGACGGTATTCGTCTTTTCGGTGGCTGACGTAGAGAATGGTGCATATCCGGAATTCAGCCAGAGAATTCAATGCATTAAGTAGTCCTTCGCGGTTGGCATCGTCAAGGCCCTGTGTCGGTTCGTCAAGGATGAGCAATCGTGGAAGTTTGATAAGGGCTCTGGCAATAAGGATCAGGCGCTGTTGGGCAAAGCTGAAGCGGCGAAAGGGTTGAGATGCCTTTTCTGCCAGGCCTATCCAATCAAGCCATTGTCTGGCTGTTTTCTGCTGCTCGGTGGTGGTGCGACTGTACAGGCCAATCGAATCAAAAAGGCCTGAAAGGACAACCTGTAAGGCAGTGCCGGGAATATGGTGACTGCGGTGGATCTCCGGGGAGACGATTCCCATGTGTCGTTTCAGATCCCAGATCGATTCACCGCTGCCTCGTTTTATTCCGAAGATACATAGATCATTGGCATAACATTTGGGGTTGTCACCGGTAATTATGTGGAGGAGCGTAGACTTGCCGCAACCGTTTGGGCCGGTGATCAGGGTATGGTCGCCCTCGTTGATCAGGAGATCGAGATGTTGAAAAAGAAGGTTTCCGCCAAAACTGGCAAAACCATGCTTGAGGTTCACAATCTCGCCATGGTTGATGCATGTTGCAGCTCTTGTCGAGCTTTCGATGATATTTGGATGGAAGAGTCCCTTTTCTTTGCAGTGTGCATCTTCGAAATTTTTCAGCACGTCCTCACGCCTTCCCTGGAGCAGTATAGTCCCTTGCGACAGTACGGCCAGGTGGCTGCACCAGAGGGGGATATCGCTGCGGTTGTTGACGGCGACAAGTATCTGCACGTTATGACCTTGAAGATTTGCGAGCGCCTTGTCAAGCTCACGGCAGGAATTCTCGTCAAGTCCATCGTAGGGATTTTGGATCAATATCTCGGTTGCACCGAGGAGAATTTCTCGCATCAGGATGAGTTTGCGGCTCTGCCCCGAACTCAGTTGCCGATATCCCTTGTCGAGGGACTCAGTCATGGCAAAGTCATGGATAAGGGACGATTGATCGCTTCCTGGGGGAAGAAATGCCCGGGCGGGGGTGCCAGGGTCGGGACAGTCAAGATAATCGCTGTCGTCAATACGCAACTCCTCTTCGTATATTTCCTGTTGCGTTTTGAAGGTAAGAAATGCCGGGTGTTCCGGCAGGAGTAGCACATCCGCATCGAAAGCGCCGAGTTCACCTGCAAGGAGAGTGAAAAATTCGTCTATGCCAGAATCGTTGGCGCCAAAGAGACACCATGTTTCCCCAGGTGCAGTGGTAAAGACGGAAATGTGTAAGTTCGGGTGTCTGAGATTGCTTATCTGCATGGGGGAATAGGCTAACTGGTCAGAGCGGAAATATTTGTAAGAGGTGATTGTATCGCTGGAAAAATTGCACCAGAATTACAAGAATTCGGCCAGCGGCAATGATCCATTTTACCGCTGGCCGAACTTTCTAGACGCTGGAACAGATCGTGTATACCAGCCCTTCAGCGTACGGTTTCTTCGAGGAATTCGGTAAAACGTCGCCAGGATTTTTTGTCGGCATCTTCGCGATAGCGCTCTGATCCGAAAACTGTAAAGGCATGGGGTGCCCCGCTGTAGGTAATCATTTCATGAGGGACGTGTGATTTTTCCATTTCCTGAGCCAATGTGGAAAAATCGTTCATGCTGACACTTTCATCGGCAGTGCCATGCAGAACAAGAATTTTTCCATTAACTTTGCTGTAGTCCTGTCCGGCTGGTGTTGTGAGCCCTCCATGAAAGGAGACAAAACCCTGTAGATCAGCTCCTGAACGGGCCATTTCCAGGACAGCCGCACCACCGAAACAATACCCCGCAGCTACAGCCTTGGTGCTTTTCACTCCATTGTCACGAGCGGTGTTGACGGCGGCCAGCAGTAGAGATCGCATTTTTTCCCGGTTTTGATACAGTTCTCCGGTCAGCTTTTTTCTCTCATCGATTGAAGTTGGCCTGATCCCAGCACCAAAAAGATCGGCAGCAAAGACGTTATAGCCCAGTTTGAACAGCATATCTGCTCGTTGCATCTCATAGTCATTGAGGCCGTCCCAGTCATGAATGAGTATGACGAGAGGGGCCTGCGGGGCCGGGCTGGTAAGGTAGCCTTCGTAACTGGCTCCACCAACGCTATAGGTTATTGTTTTTCCGGTTGCGGCAAAAGTCAAAGGGGATGTGCAGAGGATTAGAATGAGGGCTATGAGTAGTCGCATGGCGTACCTCCTGAAATGATAATGAAATGATAAGCCCCGTGGCCCGATGCGCGTTGTCGGGATTGTTCATGCTGTACAGCCAAGGGGTTATGCCGTGAGAAATTTCTTTTTAGAAAGGGGAGAGCACACAAAGCCTGTCTGGTTTTACCCTCTCATGGGTCAAGAATAAGAACCTGAAGGATGAAAATCAACGGGGGATATTCCCAGGATAACAGGAGAGTCTTTCAAGAGTTCATCGGAAAGACAGTTACGAGGCGAATGCTGGCGTCTTCTCTTACTCAGGGCCCTCGACAAGGATCTGGCCCCGCGAAGTAAAGGAAATACCCTGCTGACTTTTGGTGCCGATCATAACGGATTCGATGATAGGCTGATTTATTGGCTGTGTTGCAGTCCATTTCACCAGAAAACTTGCCCCCGAGCCTCCCTCCTTGTCGGATTCGTTGACGAGGTATCGAATAGAAGAGAAGGGGCCCAATATGACGGGTTTTTCGACATATTTTCGCAGAAATCTGCCTGTTGAATCATAGTAATCGGCCGATATCAGGGTGAGGGGACTTTTCTGGTCGATATTTCTGATACTGAGGGTTACGGTGAGGTAGAAAGGATGCTCGCGATCGCCGATATAGATGTGGGAGTAGGCTGGTACATACACTGCCTGGCCTTTTGACAGGGGGTATTTGTCTTCGGCTTTTGTTCTGTCCGCAGTGAAGGCAATGGTGATAATCAGGCTGAGGAAGAGAATATTTCGACATTGTTTGATAAGTGTACACATAAGAAGATATCCTGTTTGGAAAGTAAAAGTTTTTTTCATCACCTGCAGAAGTGAGAGGCTTGAACATCCTCTTATTTCTTTCTAGCCCTTTTTCGAGATGAATTGAATATTTTTTTCATCGCTGGGAAAAACGGCTGGAGTTTTGTCTATCCGCGGTGTGCTGGTGAGGGTGCTCGGAAAGTCTTGGCGTATATGACAAAAAGAATGTGAGCATTGTGCTTTTTAAAGTTTTTGAGGATAGAGTTTTCTACCAGGCGGTTTCTCGGTATCATTCAACGGACAGAGAGGAAATCCAGCAATGTCGGAGGAAAAAAGGAGATTCAGTCGTATCAGTTTTAGTATGCCTGCGGAATTGGAGGTGGATGAACGGGTCTATTTTTTTTCGCAGGTGGACAATCTCAGTGTCGGCGGTTGCCGTTTTGAGACGAGCGAAGTCTTGGAAGTGGGAGCTCCATGTCGATTATGGCTTCCACTCGAACCTGCAGATCCCGACCTGGGGGTTGAGGTTTTCGGCGAAATACTCCGCTGCAGTGAGGGAACGGTCAGTGTGCAATTCAGCAGAATCGACCCCGAAAGCCTGTTCCATCTTCAGAACATTATCCGCTACAATGCCGTTGATCCAGACCGGATCGAGGAAGAGATTAAAGAACATCCTGGCTTGGTTTGAGAAATTTATACTCATGGGCGAATGCAAGTCAGACCTGAGCACTCTTCAATGAGCCACCGTATTGGAAAATTTTGGCTTTAAAGACGACGGTAGGTGACGACGTTGTAATTTTCGGTGCCTGTATAGTGTGTCCTTGAGATTTCTCTGAATTCCAACGGGCTGATTACCGGGAATGTAGTATCACCGTCGACAGCACGGTCGAGTACAGAGAGGAGTATGCCTGTGGCCAGTGGCATTGCCAAGGTGAAAATCTGCGCGCCACCGATCACAAAGACAATATCTGCGCCATTGCAAAGTTCAAGAGCCTTTTCCAATGTCGATACTATTTCAGCACCCTCGGCGTGATAAGAAGGTTCGCGACTGAGGACGATATTACGCCTCCCGGGCAAGGGGAATGATAATGATTCAAATGTATTACGCCCCATAATCAGGGGATGACCCATGGTTGTGGTCTTGAAAAAAGCCAATTCTTCCGGAATATGCCAAGGCGTTCGGCCATCTTTGCCGATAACTCTGTTGGCGGCCATCGCGGCGATCAGTACAATATCCATTTGTTTAAGAGAAAAGGTAAGTATGAAAAAATGTATTGTATTTGCCAGCTCTTCTATTTAATAATACGACATATATACATTTTTTGAAGTGTAATAATGAAAAACAGTGAACTGTCGATTTTTGTGGAGGGTGGTTGATGAAATTGATTTGTCCTCATTGCGGGTTAAAAGGGACTGCAGATGAGGCATTGCAGGATAAAAAAGTCCGGTGTCCGCAATGTCAGAAAATATTCAGATTGAGTGAAACAAATATCGTCACTGTTGAGTCGGAATCCTGGATGTCCACTTTGAACGAAACGCCCGAAGGGGCTGGTGGCGTAGACATTGAAATTCCAGCATCACAGGTAGTCCAGCAACCGGGAGATGTGCCTGTGTCGAAAACAGGGACCTGCTCCGCCTGCGGTTTTTCATTGAGTTATGATTATCTTGAAGAGAGGGATGGAAAGCTCTGCTGTCGGATATGTCTGCCAGCCTGATCGCGAGGTTCGGCGCTGCATGTTCTGTCGATAACCTGGGTCAATTGTTGATACGAAAATCGTAGCCGGGGCGCAGGTCCTGACGGGAGGTTTGTCGATGAAAATGTTTTGTCCCCATTGTGGGGTGAAGGGCTCGGCTGATGATTCATATCTGGGCAGAATGATCAGGTGTCCGAAATGTAAAGAAACGTTCAGGTGTCAGACAGATTCAGATTTGATTGGTATTCCTGGAATTGAGGAGCCTGTCCCGGCATCTGCCGAGGAACCGCTCGTTCCATCTCCTGTTGCCGAACCAGATCTTGAAGAATCCTTTGATGAGGCAGCGCAGGGGGCCGAAGATCTGCTCGCCCCTGTTGAGCAAGAAGAGGCAGCTCAACTCGAAACTGTCATTACCGAGACCCTGGTCCACCTCGAAGAGCCTGAAGATATTGATTTTGCAGAAGAAGATCCCAAGGCAGAGCCTGAAGAATTGAGGCAAGCGGAAGACGAAAAGGGTGAAGAAAGAGGGGCTGAAGACACTCAGGATCTTGTCGAGCGAGAAGTGGACATCGCGCCGATTGAAGAGATTGAAGAGGAAACTGTCGGGCATGCTGTTCCTCCTGAAGTTGAAGTAAGCGAATATCAGTCTCCATCTGAAACTGAGGAATCTGCAGTGGAGAAGACTCAGGGAAAAGAACAACCGCTACAGCCTGAGAGCGACACATCCACCTCGGCGATCATGCCAGAGGCTACCCATGAAGATGTTGCTGGTGTCGAACGGTCTGAAACCACAGAACAGCCACCGGAGATGCCAACACAAGATATTCGGCCGGGGAAATTTCTTCAAGGAGTGCAACCTCGAACGGAGTTCAGCCTGGGTGAGGCTCTAAACGAGGCCTGGCAATACACCAAAGGGGCGAAAGGCTCGATATGGGCGGCGGTTGGGGTGATGTATTTGATAATGCTCATTCTCGGGCTTGGTCTGGGGTTTTTGCAGGCCACCGTTGGTCTTGATGCCGATAGCGCCGCCGGGATCTGGGCTGAAATTGGTGTCCAATCTCTTGTGAGTGCTCTTTCTACGCTTTTTACAGCTGGTTTGATGTATATGGGCGTCTGCCGGGCGGCAGAGCGATCCTTGACTTGGAAGATGGTTTTTGACGGCTTTTCAATGGCGTTCAAGCTGATCATTGCCTCAATCCTGATGACACTCCTGATTGCAAGTGGTTTTGTCCTGCTCATCCTGCCTGGCATTTACCTGGCAGTCGGGTATACTATGACTCTGCCGCTCATGCTTGATCAGCAGCTGGATCCATGGCAGGCCATGGAGATGTCGCGCAAGGCGATTCACAAAGTCTGGTGGAAGGTCTTTGGTCTCTTTTTCATCATGGGCCTTCTGTATATTGTTTCATCGATTCCCCTTGGGATCGGCCTGATTTGGACTGTTCCGATGTCGGTCATCCTGGTTGGGGTGGTTTATCGCTATCTTTTTGGTGTTAAGGCCGGAAAAAGTTGACCGCTGGCCATCTTTTGAATTGAGAAGAGGGGACTTGTCTCTGGCATCTTATCTCCTCTTCTCATTCTCTCTTCGGAAAAATTCCTCCATTTCCAAAACTTTATTCTGCCGTGACTGCAGTATAACGTATCCGCGAAAGACCTGAAGTTGCAGGATCACTGAATCCAGCAGCAGGGACACGGTGATCCTGGTATATGGGACAGCAGGCGATGATGTGAAACAGGTAATTTGTGCAATCTGATAAGAGAGCGGCCAGGCAACCGCTCATCCTCATCCACCTGCTCATGGTTGTATGTGCAGCCCTTGTCTCGACCTCATTCACAGTGGGGGCAGCCATTACGGCCGGACTTGATCCAGCAGTTCTGACGCTGATTCGGTTTATATTCGCGGCTTTTCTGCTCGGCCCCTATGTTTGGAGAAAGTTCGGCCTGCATTTTTCCTGGTCACTTTTCTGGCGTTCAGCCGTGATCAGTGCCTGCCTGGTAACCTTTTTCTGGTGCATGTTTCTCGCCCTACGCTTCACCACAGCCCTCAATACCAGCGTTATCTTTACACTGGTTCCCTCGATTGCCGGGGTTTATGCTGTCTTTCTTATCAGGGAAAGACTCGCCCGCAAACAGCTTATAGCCTTGGCCTGTGGTATGGTAGGAGCAGTCTGGGTTATCTTTCGAGGGGACATCTCCCTTTTCCTGGCCATGGCGTGGAATCGCGGGGATTTGATTTTTTTTGCGGGCTGTCTGGCCATGGGGCTCTATACTCCGCTTGTACGCTTGCTGCACCGCGGCGAATCGATGATAGTTATGACCTTCTGGATTCTGGTCACAGGCAGTCTCTGGCTTGTTCTGGCGGCAGGAACCCGCTTGCCGGAGATCGCCTGGAACGAGGTCCCGCTGTCCGTTTGGATGGGTATTGCCTACCTGAGTCTCTTCACCACAGTGATCACCTTCTTTCTCACGCAGTACGCCATCGCTTATCTGGGGCCGACCAGGGTCATGGCATACTCCTACCTTTACCCTGGGCTAGTCCTGATTATTGATCTGCTTCTTGGCCATGGTCTGCCGGAGCCCATGGTCTTACCAGGTATTGCCATTGTCCTTGTGGCGATGCTGGTGCTGCAGTACGACGCCTAAGTCCCAATCCTATTTCTCTTTATTCTCTGTTTGTCTTTCTCTGGAGCATTTTTCGAGAGGGAATGCCGACTCCAGGCTATGGATTGCCCCGGCCTCTGTCAGTCTGCTGCTGTAGAGTTTGAAACTTTCAATCAGGGAGGATTCCGCGTTGAAATCCTTATAGCGGGCAAGAAATGAAGTGACTGAATCGTTGTGGAATGTTTTCAGACGGGCAAGGGTGATATGGGGAGAGAAAGGGCGTTTTTCTTTGGCATAACCAAGTTTTCCCAAGGTCTGTTCGATAGCGGAGTGAAGCATGAGCAATTCGCTCTTCGGGCTGATTCCTGCCCAGACAATACGAGGATTACCGCGTGGCGGGAAATGACCGACGCCGAGGAGGTTGAGAGTAAATACAGGAATTCGTATAGTCGTCAATGCCTCTTTGAGCGAAATGACTGCCTGCTTTTCCACATCGCCAATGAACTTGAGAGTGAGATGCATCTGCTCCCGCGGGACAGGCCGCGCTCCCTTGATTTCGCAGGCTATGTGGTACAGGTTTGTTTGAACGGCGGTCGGCAGATCGAGAGCAATAAAGAGTCGTTGAATGTCATTTCGCATCCTGAGAGAATTCCACCTCTGCGAGTCGAAGTATTGCCTGATTGGCGATGATCAGGCCGAAAATTCCGGTCAGGGTCGGCAGACTACCAAGGATCCGTCTGCTTCGACCGCGGTTTTCGCAGGGTACTTCGCCGAATTGAACTTCACGTTCGGGTTCATTGTAGGTGAAATCCACATCTTCCGTTGAGAAAATACAGAGTATTCCTCGCTCGACATTGTTTCGTCGGAGACGGGTTCGAAGTCTGCGCGCCAGGGGGCATTTTTTGCTGTCAAAGATATCTGCACAGTGTATCTGGGTGGGATCGGTCCGCAGCGCCGCACCCATTGAAGAGATAGTTGGAATTTTCCGTCTATAAGCTTCTGTGAGCAACTGCACCTTGGGGTTGAGTGAATCGATGGCATCGATCAGGAGATCTGGACGTGGAGAAAGGATCTGTTCCATGCTGTCGTCGTCGGCAAAGAGTTGCAGTGCTTCGACCTGGCAGGCGGGATTAATAGCGAGAATCCTCTCGCGTCCTACTTCGACCTTGGGTCGGCCAATGGTGTTTGTCAACGCGAGGATCTGTCTGTTGATATTTGTCGGCTGAATGGTATCGAAGTCGACCAGGCGAAAGTTCTGAATGCCTGCCCTGGCAAGACCTTCGACCACGTGGCCGCCGACGGCACCGAGGCCAACGATCACGACCGTACGCGATTGCAGACGCTGAAATCGCTCATCTCCGAGAAAACGCTGTATCCGTAAAAATTGTTCCATTCTGCCAGATCTGTCCGCAGAAATCCTGCAGATCCATGTGGTGGAGGTTGGCGGCAAAGGCGTAGAGGGCTGCGATAAAAGACGGTTCATTTATCTCCGGGTTTTTATTGTACCAGGAAATATCGACGTGCAACTGGTCCGGTGCGTCGGTTTCCAGTAAAACGCGGAAGAGCGGAGTCCGCAGAAAAACTTGACGCAGACGTTCCTGACCGGGTGCTGCAATCTTAGCCGAGAAAGAGATCATACACCCGAGTTTGACGAGGCGCTGCATGACCTCCTGAGATCCACTGAATGAGTGGATCATTATCGGAGGCATTGGTGCCTGTTTTGTCTGGGAATCAAGAATGTCAAAAAGTTTTCCCCACGAGCCGAGGCAATGGATGACCAGTGGGCGTTGGCAATCAATCGCCAGTTGCAACTGCGCGATAAACAGTTTTTCCTGGAGTCTCATGTCGCAGGAGCAGTGCCTGTCGAGCCCGGCTTCACCTATGCCGCAACGCGTGGTCTCGAGAATTTCAGTCAACTCCTGTTGCCAGTCGCGGGTCGCGGTGTCGCAATACCAGGGATGAATACCGATAAACGGAACAATGGCGTGCGAGCCCTTGGCGAGAGCGAGTACATGATGCCAGTCACTCTGGCGAGTGGCATTGCAGAACATTCTGGCTACCCCTGCCCCCACTGCTCTTTCAATTACTGCCGCGCGCCTGTCATTGAATCGAGGGTCCTGAAGGTGCAGGTGGCTGTCGAGGAAGACAATATCCGGCATCTCATTCATTCCAGGAAAAGAGCAGGGCTGCTACAGAGAGGCAGATCAGGGTTGAAAAAAGAAGAATCCCGCATTCCCACCGCACATCGGCAAAGGAGGCGCCATCACTCATGACCCGACGGGCTGCGGTAAGGAGGTGGGTGAGCGGGAAAAAGCGGGAGAGGGTATGTACCCAGGGAGGAGATCCTTCGAGGGAAAACCAGACCTCCGAGAGGAACATCATTGGCCAGGAGATGAAGTTGAGAATGCCGCTGGTGAACTCTTCACTTGTTCCACGGGCGGCAAGTATCAGCCCGATGGAGCAAAGATTCAAACCGCCGAGTAAAAATATCAGCGAAATAAGGAAATATGAACCTTGTACGTGAATGTCGAAAATGAGATCGGTGCCGAACCAGACGATACAGAGGGTGAACATCAGCAGGAAAATGCGGGAGAACATCTGCGCGCTGAGATATTCCAAGGCAGTGAGAGGTGTCGCCTTGAGACGTTTGAGCGCGCCGTTTTTGCGGTACCTGACGATTACATAACCAACGCCCCAGAGGGCCGAGAACATCATGTTCATGGCGAGAATTCCTGGCAGTAGCCAGTCTATGTAGCGGACCTGTACACCATGAGTGATACCCTTCTCAGGAATATGCTGATTAGCCATGAATGAGGCAAGGAAAATTCTCTCGGCAATGGAGCCGTTCGGTGAGGTGTCGTTAATCCAATAAGCGTGCACAGGGGAATTGGCATCAAGGAGAAGATCGATCTTGTGATGATTGAGCAATTTTTCACCCTCGGTCCTGTCGGGAATCGGCAGAAAGACAACGTGCCGATCCTTGTGCAAAGCAGGAGGGATAGTCGATCTGCTCAGTTCGACAACATCACCGGTGGAAGGGAAGACGCCGACCTTAAACTGGGTATATTCTCTGCCGCTGAAGATGAGGCCGAAGCCGACGATGATCAGGAACGGGAATGCGAAGTTCCAACCGAAGGCTGCCCTGTCCCTGAAAAATTCGGCATTTCTGGCCTGGAACACGGCCCAGATACGATTGAGATTCATGGCTCGGATAGTGTCATATGCATATAATTTACCTGGATTGTTATTCCCTGAGCTTCTTGCCGGTCAGATGGAGAAAGACATCCTCGAGATTCGGGGAATGGATCGAGACGTGCTTGAGGTTAATGCCGAGGTCCATAAGGGTCTGCAGACCTACGTGTATTTCGGGAGTCAGGACGATGACCTCATTATCCTGCTCCTGAATGGTGAAGGGCAGATTGTGAGCAGTGATTGTCCAGGCTGACCGAGGAAGAATTATGGAAATCAGGCCGCAATGAGCCTGGATCAAATGTTCCGGGGAACCCATGGCAATGATAGTACCCTGATCCATGATGGCGATTTCATCACAGAGATATTCCGCCTCTTCCATGGAATGGGTAGTGAGAATGAGAGTTTTGCCCTCGTTTTTGAGTCCGGTAATGATATTCCAGAGATTTCTGCGGGATTGGGGGTCGAGGCCGGTTGAAGGCTCATCGAGGAATATCAGCTGTGGTCGGTTTATCAAGGCCAAGGCAAGCATAAGACGCTGGGTCTGGCCACCGGAAAGTCGGTTGTTCCGTTGTTTTCTCAGAGCCGACAGATCGCAGCGATTGATAATTTCTTCAAGATCTTCCGGTTCCTTGTAGAGCCTGGAAAATGTTTTCAGGGTTTCCTCGACAGTAAGGAAGTTGAGCAAGGAAGTGTGCTGAAACTGGATGCCGATTTCTTCTCTGAAGGCGCTGCTTCGAGGCTGGCCTTTGTAAAGGATCTGGCCGCTCGTAGGAGTAATAATGTCTTCAACAATCTCCATGGTGGTAGTCTTGCCGGCCCCGTTAGGACCGAGTAACCCGAAGCATGTGCCCGCCTTGACTTGAAAAGAGACCTCTCGCACAGCTTCAATTGTTGAAAAGTGTTTACGGAGGCGGATCACTTCGAGAATTGCCGACATGAGCTATACACTTATGAAATAAGAGATAAAAGTAGAGGGAATTGATTACTCGACTACTCGGAGTTTCAACACAGGAGGACAATAGCTGAATTGGAGAAACTCGTGCACACGTCACTGTAATCAGAAATTCGGAGAACTCAAGGAGGAAAAATATTGATGTTGAACGGGCAATAACCAAGAACAACTCTTGACATATGATTGATAATTAAATTAAATTGGTAATTATTATCATAAAGGAGAGTTATGTCGTTTCGCATGACCCATCAGCGAGAGATACTTCTCGAAGAACTGAAAACAAGTGGCCAGCATCTGAGTGCCGATGAACTCTACGAGAGGGTCAGGAAGACCATCCCGCGCATCAGCCTGGCCACCGTGTATCGCAATCTGGAGATACTTGCGGAGTTAGGCGTTGTAGGTAAGTTGGAGATCAGCGGTCGACAGAAACGCTTTGATTACGATGTCAGCCAGCACGATCATATTTTCTGTCTTAAGTGTCACCGAGTTGATAATATCGACATGCAGAAAAAACACATTCCGGCAATGTCACATCATGTCGCGCGAGGGTATTCAATTACCGGTTATCGTCTGGAATTTGCTGGAATCTGCCCTGAATGTAAGAAAAAACATAAGAAGGAGAACAAGGAATGAAATGTGGATGCGGATGTGCCTGTAGTACAAATGCGTTAACGGATGAACAGAAAAAGATTCTCGCTGCCATGGAGCAATGCGGTGGGCCTTGCGGTACCAAGGAAATTGCCACGGCGACCGGTCTCGATGCAAAAGCCCTCACATCCAGGATTGCGGACCTGAAAAAACAGGGATTGGCCGATAGCCCGGCTCGCTGCAAGCACGGAATCACCGCGGAGGGACTCAAGGCCCTGAAGGGTTGATTGGCTGCGGTTTTCCACTACCAAGACCTCGAAGACCTTTTCTTCCATTCTCCGGGGTCTTGGTATGCGCATTGCCTGGCCTTGCCGCTTCAGTGGGTGAGAAGACGACGAAGAACGTATGGAAGGATGCCGCCATGCTGGAAATAGAGTACATCCACTTCGGTATCCAGTCTACAGATTGCCTTGAAATGTAGTATCGTTCCGTCCTTTCTGGAGGCTGTGATTGCGACAGCTTTTCGGGGTGTCATTGCTGAAATACCCGAGAAAGAAAAGACTTCTGTGCCATCAAGGCCTAGGCTCCGACAGTTTTGTCCCTCTTCGAAGACAAGAGGGAGCACTCCCATTCCCACCAGATTATTGCGATGTATCCGTTCAAAAGATTCGGCAATCACTGCCCGTATACCGAGCAGCATCGTTCCTTTCGCCGCCCAGTCCCGTGAAGAACCCGTCCCGTATTCCTTTCCAGCCAGAACTATCAGCGGAATGCCTTCCTTTTGATATACTCTTGCGGCTTCATAGTTGTACATGACCTGCTCTTCTGGAAATTTAAGGGTCAACCCGCCTTCCTGCGGGTGTATAAGTAAATTTTTTAAACGGATATTGCCAAACGTACCACGCATCATTATCTCATGATTGCCTCTGCGTGAGCCATAGGAGTTGAATTCAGCCGGCGGTACACCCTGTTTCTGCAGATATTGTCCGGCCGGATACTGCAATGGGATAGCGCCGGCCGGTGAAATATGGTCGGTGGTGACTGAATCGCCAAGCAGGAGCAGCGCTCTGGCAGAGGCAAAATCCTCGGGTTCTGATGTCTGCAGGTCGAATCGATCGAAATAGGGTGGTTTCTTGATATAGGTGGAATCAGGATCCCATATATATGTGGTGTTTTTGGTCACGGGCAGACTCTCCCAGAACCGGTCACCCTTGAAGATATGCTGGTACTCATTCTCGTACGCCTGTCGTGTTACATATCGGGAGATGGTTTCATCAATTTCCCTCGGATCAGGCCAAAGCTCCGCGAGTGAGACCGGTTGTCCGTTGGGATCTGAGGCAATGGCCTCAGTAGTCAGGTCTATATCGATCCGCCCGGCCAGGGCAAACGCCAGGACAAGCAGGGGGGAGGCGAGGAAATTGCTTTTTACCCGCTGATGAATCCGAGCCTCAAAATTTCGATTTCCTGACAGTACGGCGGCGACATTGAGGCCATGCTCTTTGATGGCTTCTTCAATAACCGGATTGAGCGGACCGCTGTTACCGATGCAGGTGGTACAGCCAAAGGCCGTGAGATGAAAACCAAGGGCTTCGAGATAGGGCATCAAGCCGGAGGCTGTGAGATAGTTGCTGACAACTTTTGAGCCGGGAGCCAGAGAGGTCTTCACATGAGCAGGAACTTTCAAACCCCTGTGAACCGCGTTCCTGGCCATGAGGGCTGCCCCTATCATGACGTGCGGATTAGAAGTGTTGGTACAGGAGGTTATGGCCGCGATGACGACGCTGCCGTCACCGATCTGCACCTCGTTGCCGTTGAGGCAGCAGCGAATTTCCTTCCGGTCGGATGCTTTTCCGGCCGGATTCTGGGGATCTTTAGAGTCGAGACTGACGCCGGTGAAGGTCTTTTTTATCAGGGAAAGAGGGATCCGATCCTGGGGGCGGGCCGGACCGGCCAGACATGAAGTCACCTGCGAGAGATCAAATTCGAGGATTTCTGTATACTCACGACCATCGTCATTACCTTCATAGAAAAGACCGACTTCGCGGGAGTAGGTCTCGGTGATCATGGCCTGCTCTATTCTGCCGGTTGTCTGCAGATATTCAATCGTCTTTTTATCGATCGGGAAAAAACCAAGGGTAGCCCCAAACTCCGGAGTCATATTGGCAATAGTGGCACGATCGGGAACGGAGAGGTTCCCGAGTCCAGGGCCGAAAAACTCAACAAATTTTTCTACCACCTGATGGCGGCGTAGGATCTCGGTGAGGGTGAGTACCAGATCGGTTGCGGTTATCCCAGTTGCGAGCCGACCGAACAATTTCACCCCTATGACTTCGGGAATCGACATGAAATAGGGCTGCCCCAGCAAAACAGCCTCCGCCTCGATACCGCCGACACCCCAGGCCATAACCCCTATGCCATTGATCATTGGCGTGTGGGAGTCGAGACCGACCACTGTGTCGGGGTAGAGCAGGGTATATCCGTCTTGCTCTTCAGCGATGACTACCCGACCGAGATGTTCAAGGTTGACCTGGTGGCATATCCCTGAATTGGGTGGCACCACCTTGAAATTGGCAAAATTTTCCTGACCCCATTTGAGAAGGGTATAGCGTTCGCCATTGCGCTCGTATTCTTTTGCGACATTCTGGTTCAAACTTTCAGTGGTGCCGAAGTAATCAACCTGAACACTGTGATCAATAACCAGTTCAACCGGTACCAGCGGGTTGATGCAACCGGGGTCGCCTCCCAGGTCACGGACCGCGTCGCGCATGGCGGCCAGATCAACAACGGCTGGAACACCGGTAAAATCCTGCATCAGAACTCTTGCCGGGTGATAGGGGATTTCAACAGGTGATGTATAGGATTTCTGCCAGTTGATGATGGCTGAGAGATCTTTATCCCGGACAATCAGGTCATCGTGTTTGCGCAGGAGATTTTCAACAAGTATGCGGATGGAGTACGGCAGTCGTTCAATCTCACCAGAGCCTGTCTCCGACGTGTTCCGCAGGGCATGATAACAATATTGCTTGCCTTTGATATGCAGTTCGTGCAGTTGTTTTTTGCTGGACATTGAAGAACCTCATCGATGGACGGAAAGAAAGGAAAGATCTACATGACAGAGCGCGGGAAGATACTGTATAGAAGAAATGCACATCCGGCCCGGCAACCTGTGCCGGCTTGCCGAAAAGATGATTCGGCAGGAGCAGGCAAAAAGCAGGTCTCTACAGTCCAGTCTACAAGAAAAACCCTTAAAGAGTGAAGAATTATGTCTGGTGGGAAAGAAATATTAGAGAGCGGGCATGGCAATATCCTTGGCAGAGCTTGTCCGCGAGTGGTGAATGCATGCTGAGACCTGGCAGTGTTGCTGTGAAAAAGATGTGCATCGGAATTGCGGTGAATATCATAGTCGGCCTGGTTGTCGCTGCTGCCTTGATGGCTCCAGCGTTTATTTTACCGTGGTTTACCGGGACTCCACTCACCTGGTTTCGTGAAAAATACTTATGGATGTTTTGGGCCTTTGGTCTTGCTCTGGCAGGTTGTCCCCGGGTCTGGCCGGTTGCTGGTGCCCTTGGGCTTCTGGCACTTCTTGAGGTGACTCAATTTGGCAGCCTGGCTTTTTCTGGTGAGTATATTACTCCGTTTGCAATTGGTCTGATGTTTGTCGAAATTTTGGAGGTCTTGGAAACGGCAGCGGCCCACAGCATGCATTTCTTCTTTGTCCCTCTTGTCGTTATAGTTCCCTATGCCTTCTGTTCACTGGCCCTGGGCCTGACCTGGAACCGGCAGTTCAAGAGCAGATGGTGTATCGTTCTGATCATCGTGTTTCTTCTTTTTCCATTAGTGCGGATCAAAACGCATACAGATCGGGCAGATATCGTCAACTTTTTTCCAACAGCGAATAATCCGAGCCTTGTCAACACGCTCAACGCCTATTCCCTCTGGTTCGGAGTGCTGATGCCGGAAAGAATTCTAGGTACCAGGGAGACCAGGAAGTTTGCATCCTATACTTTTCGTGGGTTGCCTGTAGAACCCTCTGCGATGACAGTCGTCGTGATTATGGGAGAAAGCCTGACGCCAAGCCATATGTCACTTTTCGGATATGATCGGCCAACAACCCCATTTCTCGATTCACTGGCAGAGAATCCGTCTTTTGTCTTTGGAAAGGGCTTCTCGGCCGCCAATGCCACCCGTTCTTCACTGCCAATGTTCTATACGGTGCAGTACCATCCTCTGGATGAAAACGGCCTGCAGAAACAGGATGCCAACCTCTTTCTGCTTGCTAAAAATCATGGGTTTACGACCTATTATCTCTCTGCCCAGAACAGCAATTGCCTCAATGGGGTAAACCTCAGTTCGATTGATCGGATGGTTACTTCGGAATCACGTTCCGAACTTTTTGAAAGGCAGAAGGATGAAGGACTTCTTGAACTGCTGCAGGAAATTCAACCGGCCGAGAGGAGATTTATTGTGGTTCATCAACGCAATATCCATCTTCCCTACAAAACCAATACGGAACATCGCCCGCAGTTTCAGAAATATCCGATAGGTGATGATATTGATTTTGCCACTGCCAATGTCAATGCTTACGATAATGCCGTCGGCTATGTTGATTTTCTCTATAGGCAGGTGATCAGTGAAATACAAAAAAAGAGCAAAGGTCCCGTCTATTTTTTCATTACCTCAGATCATGGTGAGGAGTTAGGGGAAAACGGTCATTGGGGCCATGACCAGCTCAATCTCGACTCACCGTCTGTGCCGCTCATCTTCTACGGAGTCGGAGTCGATGCGCGGTTTATCGGCGGGCTCAGGCAGAAGCCTCTCTATACCCACTACGAGATGGGAAAAAAGATTGCCGAGGTGCTGGGTTATGAAATCCATAACCCTGAGGAGGAAGCAGGTGTTGTCTATGTAAATGGTGTCGCTTCCTTTGGCCGCAGCGGTTATCTGCGATTTCGACGGGGACCGGCAGATACACCGGAAAATCTGCAGATCTTCCGGTAACCCAATGATAGAATGAAGGAAATTGAGGCGCAGTCTGCAATACAGAAAGAGATCTCAGTCCATGCCGAGATAGGCCTTCTGGACCATGGTATTCTGCTTGAGATTGGCTGCGCTGTCGCTGACCACGATTTCGCCTGTCTGCAGGACATATCCCCGATGGGCTATGGAGAGTGCCATGAGGGCATTCTGCTCCACCAGCAGGATGGTTGTCCCTTTTTTGTTGAGGGTCTCGATTATGTCAAATATCAGCTCGACCAGTACCGGGGCAAGTCCCATTGAAGGCTCGTCGAGCATCAGGATGTCGGGATTGAGCATTAGACCGCGGGCAATCGCCAGCATCTGCTGCTCACCCCCGGAGAGAGTTCCGCCATACTGGCCAACGCGTTCCTTCAGGCGGGGGAAAAGTGAGAAACCATACTCCATGCGTTCTTCAATCACCTTCTGATCGTTGACCGTGAAAGCTCCCATCTCCAGGTTTTCCTTGACCGTCAGCTTGGGGAATATTCCCCTGCCTTCCGGTACATGGCCAAGACCGGCAAGGACGATATCATGCGGCTCCATTTTTGAGATATCTTTGCCGTTAAGAATGATAGAACCTTCTTTGGGATGCATCATACCTGAGATGGTGCGCAGAGTCGTGCTCTTGCCTGCACCATTCGAGCCGATCAAGGTAACGATTTCACCTTTATGTACATCTACAGAGATTCCCTTGAGGGCATGAATGTGGCCATAGTAGCTATGAATATTGTTCAGTGAGAGAAGGAGGCTCATTGCAGTTTCTCCTCATGCTGTCCGGCGACGGCTCCGCGCCCCAGGTAGGCCTCGATGACTCGACTGTTCGAGCGGATTTCCGCAGGGACTCCCTCGGCTATCTTTTCCCCGTAGTCCATGACAAAGATATATTCAGAGATATTCATGACAACACGCATATCATGTTCGATGAGTAGAATGGTAATCCCTTTATCGTCTCGGATGCTGCGGAAGAGCCGGGTCACATCTTCGGTTTCCTGAGGATTCATGCCGGCTGCTGGTTCGTCAAGAAGAAGAAGGAGAGGGTCGGCGGCGAGAGCTCTGGCTATTTCCAGACGACGCTGGGCGCCGTAGGGCAAATTTTTGGCCATTTCGTTGCCAACACCTTTGAGGCCAACGTAATTCATCAGTTCCTCGGCTTTTTTCTCGGCTGAGCGCTCTTCCTGTTTAAAACTCTTCAAGCGGAGAAGGGTTGAAATCGGTGACTGCTTGAGATGGACATGCATACCGACGAGGATGTTTTCAATAACCGACATGTCGCCAAAGAGCCGGATGTTTTGAAAGGTTCTTGAGAGCCCTCGGGCGGCGATTTGATCGGGGCGCAGCTTCAATAGGGAGCGTCCGTTAAAGTTCACCTCTCCGCCATCTGGGCTGTAGATACCGGTAAGAGTGTTGAAAAAAGTGGTTTTGCCGGCTCCGTTCGGACCTATGATGCTTATGATCCTTCCCTGCTCCAGCTTTATGTTGACCTTATTGACGGCTGTAAGGCCGCCAAAGGTTTTCACGACATCTATTGTTTCAAGAAGCGCCATCTTGATATTCCTATTTTTCTGCAGTTGCAGTATCTGAGGCGAGTTTTCGTTTACGACGTTTAGCCGGGATCAGGCCAGCTGGACGGAAGATCATCATCAGGATGAGAATCAGGCCGAAAAGGAGACGCTGATACTTAGCCGGGTCAAGCTGGGTTGAAAGATCCCGCCAGGCGAAGTTGATGATCGGAATAATGGCATCACTCTGCCGAAGTTCACTCAAGTAAAGGGAAAAACCCTGCAATATTTGAAGGTTGAGGATGGTAACAGTGGCTGCTCCCAGAATAACACCGGGAATACTGCCGGAACCACCGAGGATGACCATCGACAATACGCCGATTGACTGCATGAAGGAAAAAGATTCGGGGCTGATGAACGTTCGACTGGCTGCCAGGAGAACGCCCATGGCACCGGCAAACGAGGCCCCGACGGCAAATGCAGCGAGTTTCATCTTGACGAGCGGCACACCCATGGCGATAGCTGCTGTCTCATCCTCACGCACAGCAGTCCAGGCACGGCCGATTTTTGAATCATCGAGTCGCCGGGTGACAAAGATGATGACTATTATCACCAACAGGGCAAAGAGGTAGAACATGACATTGTAGAGATCGGCGATACTGGCCGTATGGCCGATGATACCCCCGAAAAGGTCATTGAACCAATCTGCCACGGCCTGTGGCATGGAAGGTCTCTGGATAGGTGTGATGCCCTGAGGGCCGTTAGTGAAATTCAGTGGTTTGTCGAGGTTGTTGGCAAGGACCCGGATAACCTCTCCAAAACCGAGGGTGACGATGGCCAGATAATCTCCACGCAGGCGCAGAACCGGCATGCCCAGAAGAATTCCAGTCAGTGCGGCGACGATAATGGCAAAAAATATAAAGAGATAGAAGGCATCGCCAGGTAGCAGAAAGGGCAGATTCGAGGGCTGGGTTCCAGGTGCAAAACTCAGTACATAGTACTGCTGCGAACCAAAAAAAGCCCAGAGATATGCCCCGACGGCATAAAAGGCGACATAACCCAGATCAAGCAGTCCGGCAAAGCCGACAACAATGTTGAGGCCGAGAGCGAGGGCAGCAAAAACGCTGATCTGAAAAATAACCTCCAGATAAAATATATTGCGTACTCCCACAATTGGAATAACAACCAGGGCCAATATTGCCCCGGCTATGATCTTGAAACGGCTGTCCGTTTTGAAATAGTACAAAGAAAACAGAGAAGTAATCAGTACCAGAAAAGCCACATTCGAACGAGGAGTGGAATAGACCAGGCTGGTACCGAGTATGGTGTGGCTGAGAATAATGATATAGGGCCAGAACCCTCTGTTTAGTTTTTCCAATAGTGCTTTGAAGAATAGCGGCGCCATGGCAGTCTCCTATGCTTTCTGGCCTACATTTTCTCCCATCAATCCCTGCGGCCGGAAGATAAGGACAAAAATGAGAATAGAAAAGGCAAAGATGTCTTTGTATTCCGAACCCGCTGCACCCATGGTGAAAACACCCATATAGGAACCGGCAAAGGTTTCGAGCATACCGAGGACGATGCCGCCGAGAAGGGCACCCGTCAGGTTGCCTATACCGCCGAGTACGGCAGCAGCAAAGGCCTTCAGACCCGGGAAGAAACCGACAAAGGGGTCAATCCGGGTAAATTTCAGGGCATACAGAACACCCGCTGCACCACCGAGCAATCCGCCGACCAGAAAAGTTATTGAGATGATTCGGTTGACGTTGATGCCCATCAGGCTGGCAGTTGGTCGGTCCTGGGCTACAGCCCGGATGGCTTTGCCGATACGGGTGGCGTTGACCAGGTAGTTGAGGCCGACCAGCATGAGTACTGCACTGATGATGACAATGAGTGATTTGATGGACACACCCAGCGTCAGGTTCGTTGAACCCAGTGCCAACTTGCCGAAGATGATCCGCTGATCGAAGTTGCCAAAAGTCGGGAAGATCCGGTTGAAATCGCCGGTGGTCAAGCCCTCTACGAGACGGATGACATCCTGCAGCAGGAAGGAAACACCTATGGCCGAGATCAAAGGAACGAGCCGGGGAGCGCCGCGCAGGGGTCGGTAGGCCACCCTTTCCACTGTAACGGCCAGTGCGCCGGCCGCGGCCATACCTGCGAGGATGGCGAAGATCAGAAATACATAGGCCATCCCCAGTGACGCGTTTCTCAGCATTCCGGTTTGATCGAGAGCTATGAGAATCTCTACGCCGACGAAGGCCCCGACTGCGAAGATTTCACTGTGAGCAAAGTTGATGAATTCCAGAACGCCATACACCATGGTGTAGCCGAGGGCGATAGCGGCATAGACAAAACCGATGGTCAGACCGTCGAGAACAACCTGCGGCAGATTGATCAGAGTGTATGTGTACAGAGAGACATTCAGCTTTTCAGTGAGTGTTTCGCCGATGATGGTCTGGTCAAGGACAAGGGCCATAATGAGAACAATGATTGATAGAGCAGCCGCACTCCCAAGTGAAAAAAGTGTCAACTGACCTAAAGGTCGCACAAGTTCTCGGACGTTGATGGAGAGAAAGAATCGATTCATAGGAACTCCCTAATGAGAAAAACTTCCGGCCCTTTGAAACAAAGGGCCGGAAGGAAAGAACTTAGGAAGCCTATTGCTGAGGAGGAGCGATGTCGAGAGTTTCGACAACAGCATTTTCGCTCCACTTGGCGGGATCTGCGGAGTTTACTTTGATGACAAAGTACTTGGCGACAGTCGGATCGCCGATATTGTTGAAGGTGAAAGTGCCGGTGATACCAGCATAATCTTTCAATTCACGGATAGCCTTGGCAACAGCCTCGCGGCTGGGGGTAGCGTTTCCGGCAGCCTTGGCGGCATTTTCGATGGCTTTCAAGCTGATGCCCATCGAGTCATAGCCCTGTGCGGCAAAGGGCTGCGGGTCGGAATTGAATTTGGCCTTGAAGTCGGTGATGAATTTTGCGGTGCCGGCGTACACTGAGGCAGGACCTGATACGGTCGAATAGTAGGTGCCGCCGCCATCAATCAGGGTCTGGCCGGCGATCTTGGATGCATCCGAGGAATCAAAACCGTCATCGCTCAGGAAGGTCCCGGCAAATCCACGCTCACGCGCCTGCTTGAACAGGACGGCTGCCTGGGTGTACATGCCACCGAAATAAACGAGGTCTGGATTGCCAGCGAGGATAGGGGACAGGAGAGAGTCGAAATTGGCTTTTTCTTCGGTACCTTCAAATCCAAGAACCTTCAGTCCTTTCTCTTCAGCGCGTTTTCTAAAGAACTCGGCGATTCCCTGGCCGTATGCGGTTTTGTCATGAATGACAAAGACACTCTTCAGGCCAAGGCCCAGGGCGAAATCGGCGCCGACTACACCCTGCACATCGTCACGTCCGAC
>JAIFKM010000180.1 GCA_020049575.1 Desulfobulbaceae bacterium | reverse complement strand
GTTGACCGCACGGCGTCGATCAACATCACCGCTCCTGCTTTTTTGTCTCCCGACATGCTGAAGTCGACAACCTGCCGCCAGAGAGAGCGAGTGCTTCTCTCGCCGGTCTTCATGTCCTCCAGCAGTTTTCTACCCTCCGCGGTGGTCTCGAGGGAATTGAGGCGGATCAGGGCTTCCCGGTATTTTTGTTCGCCCGTGGCAATTTTCGCAAGCTCCTCCTTGATCACTTCCTGATCATCCATCAGCAGGATATTCCGCACGAAAACCGAGGTTTCACGGGCCAGAAACAGCATATCCTGAGCCAGGATGAGTTTCTCGTTGTTCACCGTAACAATCTCGTTGAGGCCGTCCTTCATCTCCCGGAGAGCTTTCATCTCAAAGAGGATGATACCCAGCATCATCAAAAGAATGACGCCAACGACGAGCCCTATCCTGAAAACTATCTTTGCATTTCTCAGAATCATATTCTGCATATTACTGATTTTCTCTTTGAACTACGGACAGATACTGCCCAGTCGCAGCAGCCTGGAAAAGCATTCCCGAAGGTCAATGCCTGCCTGAATCGTGATGTAATTACTGCGAGAATGCAAGAATTTTCGGTCCGGTTCATCCCTCGTCGGGATCTGGCCACACCTGCCGGCAGACCTCAGGAGAAATCGATCGGGATGACATCCCAGCAGGTCACCATCGAGCCATTCCAGTTGACTGCCCGAACCTCCGCATCCTGGGAAGCTACGATACCAAGGATATCATGAAGCTTGCTGCACAGGGCATACACAGACCTGTGGCGGGTGCCGACACCTTCTATTTTCTCGATCCGGGTGCGCTTACCCTCCGGGTCCAACGCCCTGGCCACCTCGCCGCCCATCTCAAAGGGCCCTTGAATTATCCCGCCAAAGCCGATCAGTTCCGGTCCCTCGGTGGTTATCACGGCCCCGTCGACCCCGGTCAGACGGGCGACGAAGCGGGCGAATTTGAAGATCTGCTCGTCAAGCTCGGAAAACCCCTCCCTCTGCATGGCAACGTAGTCTTTCCAGCCTGCCATGTAGGCCGGTCCATGCTGTTTACCGCATTCAATCGCCAGATTCTGCATGATCTCGAGCAGCAGGTTCTTGAGCTGGCTACGCGGGCCTTCTTCGGCGAAACGATATTTCAGTGAAATATAGGGGTTATCTCTGGCGACCATTTCTTCCATGTCGGCCGGCAGGGAAATGATGGTCCCGCCATGACCGGAACGGCGGACCGTGCTGATGACGTGCTTAAAAAATTCGAGGTAGAGCGTGACGATAAAATTCGGATCGATCCGAGCCCATTCATCCGGGTTATAAAGGGGATTGCCGGCGTGCAGCGATGCCAGACGGGTCTGAACCCTGGCAAAACGTCTGGTCATCCAGTGGGACTTGAAGACGTTCACCGAGGGCGAGATAATATTGCCGCCGGTCAATTGGGCCAGGATATCAAGCCCCCGACAGGCCGTAATACGTCCTGGCCCTGTGACATTGAGGCCGAGGGCAGGCGGCAGAGGTGTCGGTTGTTTGCTGCCGCCATGGATGGCATGGGTCCAGCGCGAACCGGAGTGGATAAAACCCCAGATCTGCAGCCCTTCTTCGGCGGTCCAGCGAATACCGACAATCGAATTGTTAAAATCGATGGCCGGCCCGAGCTTCAAGATCTCATACTGGTTATAAGGCCTTACCTCGGAGAAACTGAGGGTGAACAGATCACGGTGCAGGCCCGCGGTCTCCCTGTTGAAGACCTCGGGCTCACAGAGCATGATACGAAACCGCAGCCCCCTCGACTCCTCTTTCAGCTGGCTGACCTGATAGCAGGTCGAGATGAGTTCCTCGAGGACTTTGATATCTGGCAGAACATGGGCTTTGAAGTTTCTGCCAAAACGGCTGGAAAGAGGCATTTTCCAGAGCTGGACGATCTTTTCCACCAGATCTTTGGGATATTTATGCAACATCGCAGGCGATCGCTTATTCGGGTTCCAGTTCATGCACCCGGCATTCCGCGCCGGGTGCTCTTTTTTCTCAATACATTGTATTCGTCTTCACTCTACAAGAAAAGACAATGAAAGCACATCTCCAAAAAATCGACCCGATGTGAAAAAAAAGGCCGGCAGATTTGCCATCTCCGGCAATTACCGATAAAATGACCAGACAGCCTGTTTTTTCAACTGATATTATGAAGATCGGCTTCGCCGGAGCCAATCCGGACTCACATACACGGGAAGCAGACAGTTCCCCGCCAGACCTGCGCATCAAGGAAAATTCATGATCCGATTGTCAGACATACGCATACGTGCCAAGCTCACCTTTTTCTTCATCATGACCGGCATCGTGCCCCTGGTTATTGTCGGCGGCATCGGAACCTACCTGGCAACTCAATCTCTTCTTGAGAAATCCTTCGAACAGCTGGAGGCCGTCCAGGACTTAAGAAAAGGCCAGTTGGAGAGCAGCTTTGACGAAAGGCTGAAGGATCTCAAGGTGATGGCCGCCGACCAGCGTATCCAGACCCTGACCAGCGAGCTGATCGCCTATCGCCAGGCGGCAGGCGTTGAACCCTCAGAGCCCTTTCCGGCGGACTCTGCCCCCTATGCCGCACTTACGGCAAAATACCAGGCAGCCTGCCGTGAATACACCGACACCTATGGCTTTTACAGCTTGTCGATCATCGCCGTTGATACCGGCCATCTGATGTTCAGCACAACCGCCGAGAGCGATCTTGGCGCCAACCTGTCTTCCCATCGATACACCGATAACGGCAAGGCCGAGGCCTGGCGGCAGGTGAAAAAGACCGGTGCGGTCACCGTTATCGATTTCGCCCCGTATGCCCCCAGCAAGGGTCAGCAGTCGGCCTTCATCGCCCAGCCTGTCCTGGGCAACAACGAGCAGCCTATCGGCATCGTGGTCCTGCAGTTCTCGCCATCATTTATCAACGAGATAATGGATTCCCGCAAAGGCCTGGGGAAAACCGGTGAATCCTACCTCATCCGCTGGATCGCCGACAGGGATCGCTTCGAGTTCAGAAGCGACATGCAGACCATGGGAGACGGCCACTATACAGTCGGATCATCACTGGATTCACCGCCATCCTACTGGCAGGACGCGGTCACCGCCGGCAGGATAGGTGGAAAAGGCATCTATCATGACAGCCTGGGCAAGAGGGTCCTGATCACCTTCGACAGAATGAACCTGCAGGGCATGGATTGGTACCTTGTCTCGAAAATTGACCGGCAGGAGGTCCTCGAACCGCTCTGGAAGATCATCCGTGATGGACTGGCAGCCGCCCTGGTGCTGGCCTTCGGCATCGCCGGCTGCTCATGGCTGTACAGCAAGGGATTTGTCCGACCGCTCGCCGAGGATGTCCGCTTCGCCCAGGCCATCTCCCAGGGCCAGCTCGACCAGACCCTGACCCTTGACCAAAAAGACGAATTCGGCAAACTTGCCCAAGCCCTGAACGAGATGGCCGGCAGCCTGCGGGAGATCGACTGGATCAAAAGAGGCAAGGAAGGACTCCATGACATAACCCGCGGTGAACACAATGTGGACGTACTGGCCAGACGGTTCATCGCCTATTTCACCCAGCACCTCGACGCCCAGCTCGGCGCCGTCTATCTCAACAATGAGGGGATGCTCAACCTGGCGGCAAGTTACGCCTTTACCGACCGCAGCGGCAATTTCAACCGGGTCAGGATCGGCGAAGGAATGATAGGCCAGGCCGCCCTGGAAAAAGAGGTCATCTACTTCTCCCGGGTAGAAGATGCCCCCGTGCTGAATTACGGCGTGGCGGAGGAGATTCCCGGCCACTTCGTGGCAGCTCCCTTGTATTTCGAAGAGAACCTCATCGGTGTCATCCTCATCGGTTCCGGGCATGCCTTCAGCCAGCTTGAGCGCCATTTTATCGAGGAAAACCTTGAAAATTCGGCAATTCTCCTCAATATGGCGAGGTCGCATCAGACCATCACCGAACTTCTCGATCACACCCGTGAGCAGCAGGAAGTCCTGGAGATGAAGAATATCAACCTGGCAGCCCAGACTCAGGTGCTCAGGGAATCCGAAGCAGAGCTGCAGGCCCAGCAGGAAGAATTACGGGTCACCAATGAAGAACTGGCTGAACAGACCAGGGTTCTCAAGGCATCCGAGGCCGCTCTGCAGGCCCAGCAGGACGAATTGCGGGTCACCAACGAGGAGCTCGAGGAGCGTACCCAGGCCCTTGCCAGACAGAAGCAGGCCTTGAAAGAGAAAACCCTCGAATTGATCAGGACGCAGAAAGATGTCGAGAAAAAAGCCCGCGACCTGGAGATCTCCAGTCAGTACAAATCGGAATTCCTGGCGAATATGTCCCATGAGCTGCGGACTCCGCTCAACAGCATCCTGATCCTCTCCCAGCTTTTCAGCAAAAACCGGGACGGCAATCTCACCGATAAACAAATAGAATCGGCCAAGGCCATCCATTCATCCGGCAGCGAACTGCTCAATCTGATCAACGAAATCCTCGACCTCTCGAAGGTCGAGGCAGGCAAGGTCGAGCTGGTTATAGAAGAAACCCGGGTCGATACCCTCCTCGACGACCTGAAGCGGGTTTTCAAGGATATCGCCGCCGAGAAAAAAATACCCTTGGAGATTTCCCTGGCAGCCGACATCCCGGCAACCATCCTCACCGATTCTCAAAGGCTGCAGCAGATTCTGCGCAATCTGCTGAGCAATGCTTACAAATTCACCCAGGAAGGCACGATCTCGCTGGACATCTCCCGCCCCTCCGAAGATATGCTGCAGCAGGCCGGCCTCAAGTCCGGCGAGGCCCTGGCCTTCGCCGTGCGGGATCAGGGTATAGGCATCCCCAAGGCCCGCCAGAATGAGATTTTCGAGGCCTTTCAGCAGGTCGACGGCAGCACCAGCCGGACCTACGGCGGCACCGGACTGGGCCTCTCCATCTCCAAGGAACTGACACGGCTGCTCGGCGGCAGAATTTTCCTTGAAAGCACCGAAGGCGCAGGCAGCACCTTCACGATCGTCCTGCCCGAGCGCTGCACGGCCCAATCCCCGACGGCCAACAGCACTATCGCCGGGGAATTCCCGGATCTTAAAAAAGCCCAAGAACCGGAACGAAGCCGAACCACGAAAAAGCCGCAGGAAAAAGCCGCCGCTGGCGAATCTTCCTTGGCGAACACGGCCGCCGGAATGGAGGCCTCTGTCATGGAACAGATCGAGGGCATCGTCAAGGATGACCGCAGATCCCTCAGTCCCGGTGACAAATCGCTGCTCATCATCGAAGATGACGACAAGTTCTCGGCGATCCTGCGGGATTTCGCCAGGGAACAAGGATTCAAGTGCATTATTGCCGAGAATGGCGAGTCCGGCCTGCACTTCGCCGATTATTACCGTCCCAGTGCCATCATTCTCGATATCGGCCTGCCGGGCATCGACGGCTGGACGGTCATGGAACGTCTCAAGGAAAACCCCGACCTGCGCCACATCCCGGTGCATTTCATGTCGGCCGCAGACAGCTCCCTCAATGCGATGCGCATGGGCGCCATCGGTTTTCTCACCAAACCGGTTAGCATCGAAAAGATCGAGGAGGCTTTCGGCAGGATCGACACCCTCCTCGCCAAGTCGCTGCGCAAGCTCCTCATCGTTGAAGACGACCTGATCCAGCGGGAGAGCATCCGCCAGCTGATCGCCGGCAACGATATCGAGGCCACGACCGTCGCCACCGGCAAAGAGGCCTTTACGGAACTCAGCAGGGGTGGTTATGACTGCATGATCCTCGACCTCGGACTCGCCGACATGTCCGGTTTCGAACTCCTGGAAATGATACGAAAAGATGAACGCTGCGCGACAGTACCGGTCATCGTCTACACCGGACGCGAACTGTCGCAGCGGGAAGAAGACGAACTCAGGACCTACACCGAGAGCATCATCATCAAAGGAGCCAAATCGCCGGAACGCCTGCTCGACGAATCCGCCCTCTTTCTGCACCGGGTCGAGGCCAATATGCCCGCCGAAAAGCAGCGGATGCTCAGGTTCGCGCACGACAAGGAGGCCGTTCTCGACGGCAAGACGGTACTCCTGGTCGATGACGACATGCGCAATGTCTTCGCCCTCTCCAGCGTCCTGGAAGAAAAGGGCTTGAATATCATCGTCGCCCGAAACGGTCTGGAAAGCCTGGAAAAACTCAAGGACCACCAGGAGATCGCCCTTGTCCTGATGGACATCATGATGCCGAAGATGGACGGTTACGAGGCAATGCGGGAGATCAGAAAAGATGCCCGGCTGAAAAAACTGCCGATCATTGCCCTGACCGCCAAGGCCATGATGGGCGACCGGGCCAAGTGTATTGAGGCCGGGGCCAACGACTATCTGGCCAAACCGGTAGACACCGACAAACTCCTCTCCATGCTGAGGGTCTGGCTCTATTCATGAAAAACAAATCGGCAGAACTCGACAATGAACGGCTGGAGATCAAGCTGCTGCTCGAGGCCATCTATCTTAAATACGGCTTTGATTTTCGCGACTATTCGAGCGCCCATACCAAAAGGCGGCTGGAGAACCGCCTGGGCCTCAGTGGTCTGGAACACTACGGTCAGATGCAGCACCGCCTGATCCATGACGAAGCATTTTTCAACGAACTGCTGCTCGACCTGTCAATCAATGTCACCGAGATGTTCCGTGACCCCTGGTTTTACAAAAAGATCAGGGAAGAGGTCATACCGCACCTGCAGACCTACCCCTTCATAAGGGCCTGGCATGCCGGCTGCTCGGCCGGCCAGGAGGTCTACTCGATGTGCATCGTCCTCGAGGAAGAGGGCATGAAGAACCGCACCCAGATCTACGCCACCGATTTCAACGAACTGATACTGCAGAAGGCCAGATCCGGCATATACCCGATCGACGTCATCCGCGACTACACCGCCAACTACCAGCAGGCAGGCGGCAAAAAATCCTTTTCGGACTACTATTCGGCCCACTACGATCATGTGATCATCAATCAGGAACTAAAGGACAAGGTGCTTTTTTCCTCTCACAATCTGGTGACCGACGGGGTCTTTGGCGAGATGAACATCATCTTCTGCCGCAATGTCCTGATATATTTTAACAAAGATCTGCAGAACAAGGTACTCAAACTGTTCCACGATACCCTCTGCCCTGGGGGATTCCTCTGTCTGGGCTCAAAGGAAAGCCTGAAGTTCACCAACCTAGTGGATGAATACGAGGTCGTCGCCGAGCGGGAGAAAATCTATAGAAAGAAGCGCCGGCCATGAAAAATCGGCAGAACTCCATAAGGATACAGACCTTTGAGGCAATCGTGATAGGCGTATCAGCCGGCGGCCTGGCAGCCTTGGCCCAGATACTGCCGAAATTCAAAAAAGATTTCCCGCTGGCGGTGCTGATCGTCCAGCACATGCGCCGAGATGCCGACGGATTTCTTTGGCGGCACCTCGACACTCTCAGCAGATTGACGGTCAAAGAAGCTGAAGACAAGGAAGCAATCCAGCCCCAAACCGTGTATATTGCCCCACCCGATTACCATCTGCTGGTCGAGCCCGACAGGACTCTGTCGCTTTCGGCAGAGGCGAGGGTGAATTTCTCGCGGCCATCGATCGACGTGCTTTTTGAGACAGCGGCAGAGACCTACCAGCAGCGCCTCATCGGCGTGATTCTGACAGGGGCCAATAACGACGGAACCCGCGGCCTGAAGACCATCAAGAGTTACGGTGGCCTGGCAGTTGTCCAGAGTCCGGAATCGGCGGAGTCCGACGC
>JAIFKM010000210.1 GCA_020049575.1 Desulfobulbaceae bacterium | reverse complement strand
GACATCCTGCTCAGGCGAGGCGTCGTCAACCTGACGATTCTCGGCCAGGTCGACGATGTGATGATGCGGGCTGCTGCCATCGGCATGGATCTGAAATGGATCGAAATCATCGATCCCGCCAGATCAGAGCTGCTCGAACCCTTTGTGGCGGAGTATATGAAGTTGCGCAAACACAAGGGAGTCCTTGAAGAAGTGGCTCGTGACCGGATGTCGGACCCCACCTATTTCGGCACCATGATGGTGCACATGGGGTATGCCGACGGCATGGTCTCCGGCGCCCTGAACACCACGGCCCACACGATCCGACCGGCCTTTGAATTCATCAAGACCAAACCCGGGGTGACGCTCGTCTCCTCGGTGATGTTCATGTGCATGCCGGACAGGGTGCTGGTCTACGGCGACTGCGCCGTCAATACCAACCCGGATGCCCGGCAGCTGGCGGAGATTGCCCTGAGCTCGGCCGAGACGGCGCGCATCTTTGGCATCGAGCCGCGGGTGGCGATGCTCAGTTACTCAACCGGCACCTCGGGTACCGGCGAGGATGTGGACAAGGTTGTCGAGGCCACCGCCATCGCCCATCAGCTCATCCAGGAGCGCGGCCTGCAGCTGCCACTTGAAGGGCCGCTGCAGTACGATGCCGCCATCGACCCGGAGGTGGCCGCCACCAAGCTGCCCGGCTCAAAGGTCGCCGGCCGGGCCACGGTCTTCACCTTTCCCGATCTCAATACCGGCAACAACACCTACAAGGCAGTCCAGCGGGCTGCCAACGTGGTGGCCATCGGGCCGGTGCTGCAGGGCCTGAATAAACCGGTCAACGACCTGTCGCGAGGATGCACGGTTGCCGATATCGTCAATACCGTGGCCATCACCGCGATCCAGGCCCAGGCCGAAAAAGAGGCCAAGAAATGAGAATCTTGATTATCAACTCAGGGAGTTCGTCGATTAAATTCCAGCTCCTCGATATGGCCGACGAATCAGTCCTGGCCAGCGGTCTTGTCGAGCGCATCGGCGAAATCGAAGGCCTGTTGCAGTGCACAACCAGGCCGGGAACAGCCCAGGAACACAAGGAAAAATTCCAACGCCGGATTGCCGACCATCAGGACGGCATGCGACTGGCGGTCAGCCTCCTGACCGACACGGAAAAAGGCGTGATCAAAGATCTGGCCGACATTGACGCCATCGGCCACCGGGTAGTGCACGGCGGCGAAGATGTACGCCGGCCGACCCTCATTACCGATGAACTGGTAGCCATCATTGAACGCAACAGTCCGTTGGCACCGCTGCACAATCCGGCCAACCTGGACGGTATCAAGGTCGCTCGCGAGCTTTTTCCCGGCATACCCCAAGTCGCCGTCTTTGATACCGCTTTCCACCAGTCGATCCCGGCCAGGGCCTTTCTCTATGCCCTGCCTTACGAAATGTATGAACAGCACAGGATCAGGAAATACGGTTTTCACGGCACCTCCCATAAATTCGTCGCCGGCGAATGCGCCCGCCTGCTCGGCAAACCACTTGAACAGTGCAACCTGATCACCATTCATCTCGGCAACGGTTGCTCGATGACCGCCATCGAAAAAGGTCTCAGCATCGATACCACACTCGGCATGACACCACTGGAAGGGCTGGTGATGGGCACCCGCAGCGGTGATGTGGATCCGGCCATCCATTCCTTCCTGGCCAGGAACCTCGGCATGGATATCGAGGCCATTGACCGGATGCTGAACAAGGATTCCGGCCTGAAGGGGCTCTGCGGCATGAACGACATGCGCGATATCCATGCGGCGATTGCCCAAGGCAACGAACACGCCCGCCTGGCCCTTGAGGTCCAGACCTACCGCAACCGCAAGTACATCGGCGCCTATCTGGCCGTCCTTGGTCGTGTCGACGCCTTGGTCTTCACCGCAGGCATCGGCGAAAACGATGCAATCGTCAGGGAAAAATCACTTACCGGCCTCGAACAGTTCGGCATAGTGCTCGATTCACAGGCCAACACCAGAAGGCAGAAAGGACCGGTCAAGATCAGCAGCGCCGACAGCACGGTGCAGATCTGGATCATCCCGACCAACGAGGAACTCGCCATCGGCAGAGAGAGTCTTGAAGTTCTCAACAACAGGAGGCTTGCCCCAGGGGCATGATGACTATGATACTTGACAAGGATCGGCAGACTGCTCTCACTTCCCGCTTCAGCGAAAAGGCCAGGGCAGTATCCGCCTTTGTTACCGAGGTTGCCAGCTTTGACGAGGCCCTGGCCTATACGGTCGACCTCTGCGGCAAGCAGGGCGCCTGCCGGATCAGGATCTCCGGCTGCGAAGAGCATCTGTCGCCGCCGGCCGATGCCCTCTGCGAATTGAAACAGGAGAAGATTGTCGCAGCCCCGGGACTCGACCCTGTTCTCTATGACCGTCTGCTTGCGCACTGTGCGGCCAACGGCTTTTCCTGTATCAAATCCGGCATGCGGTCATACCTGAGCGGCATTGATATCGGTTTCACGGTAGCCGATCTGGCCATTGCCGAAACCGGCACTCTGGTTATCAACTGTCCGGGCGAGGAACTGCGTCTTGCCACCATGCTCAGTGAATACCATGTCTGTGTCGTACACCGTTCAACCATTGTCGAAGACGCCTTCGCGGCCGACCAGCATATGCTCAAATACTTACGCAAAACCCCTGATTATACCGCTTTTATCACTGGCGCCAGCCGTACTGCCGATATCGAACGGGTTCTCGCCCTCGGTGTGCACGGACCGCTTGAATTGCATATTCTTCTTCTGGAGGATTGATCATGCAGGATGCCAAAAACCTCAAAGAATACCGGAAGGAGATGCAGGAATCCCTCGATAACACTTTCCTGCGCAAGGCCCTCGACACCTTTGCCGTGACCTATCGGGCCAGTAGAGCCAGGGCCTTTGCCGAATTCGATGTCGACCAGCTGGTGGCCGATGTGGCCGAGGCCAAGGATGCGGTTCTGCCAAGACTGCACGAACTTTTCCTGGAATTTAAGAAGAATGCCGAGGCAGCCGGGGTGAAGGTTCATTTCGCCAAGGATGCCGACGAGGCCAATGCCCTGATCGTCGACATCGCCAGACAGACCGGCAGTAAAAAAATTATCAAATCCAAGTCGATGACCGCCGAGGAGACGCTGTTGAACCACGCCCTGGAAGACCACGGGCTGGAAGTCACGGAAACCGATCTGGGAGAATGGATCATTCAGCTCCGACACGAAGGGCCATCGCACATGGTCATGCCGGCCATCCATTTATCACGCTACCAGGTCGGCGACCTGTTCACCGATGTCACCGGCGCCAAGCAGGAACCGGATATCGAAAAACTGGTCAAGGTGGCGCGACGCGAGCTGCGCAGTAAATTCGTCGAGGCCGATATGGGCATCACCGGGGCCAACTTCGCCATTGCCGATACCGGCACCATCGGCCTTGTAACCAACGAAGGAAATGCCCGCCTGGTCACCACTCTGCCGCCTGTCCATGTGGCCCTGATGGGAATCGACAAGCTGGTGCCGAGCCTGACGGATGCCTTGAAAATCCTCAAGGTTCTGCCGCGCAATGCCACCGGCCAGAACATCACCTCCTATGTCACCTGGATCACGGGGGCCAATGAATGCCTGTCGGCCACAAACAAGAAAAAGGACATCCATTTCATCGTCCTTGACAACGGTCGGCTGGAGATGGCCAAAGACCCGCTATTCTCACAGGTCTTCCGTTGTGTGCGCTGCGGCGCCTGCGCCAATGTCTGCCCAGTCTATCGTCTGGTCGGCGGTCATAAAATGGGCCATATCTATATAGGGGCGATCGGCCTGATCCTCACCTATTTCTTCCATGGCCCGGAAAAAGCCAAGAATATCGTGCAGAACTGCATAAACTGTGAGGCCTGCAAGGATATCTGCGCAGGCGGCATCGATCTGCCGCGCCTGATAAAACAGGTGCATGTGCGCATCCAGGACAAGGAAGGGCACCCCCTGCCCAGTCTGCTTCTCGGTCAGGTCATGAAAAACCGCAAGCTCTTTCATACCCTGCTGCGCACCGCCAAATGGGCCCAGAAACCGGTGGCCGGCAACGACGGCTTCATGCGCCATCTGCCGATGATGTTCTTCAAGGAACACGATTTCAAGGCCCTGCCGACCGTAGCCGAAAAGCCCTTCCGGGACCGCTTTACAGAACTTCGCCAGGATGTGAAAAACCCTCGCCTGCGGGTCGGCCTGTTCTCCGGCTGCGTCCAGGATTTTGTCTACCCCGAACAGATGGAGGCCGCCTTCCAGCTCTTTGCCGACAGCAATGTCGCCATGACCTTCCCGATGGCCCAGTCCTGCTGCGGCCTGCCCCTGCAGATGATGGGCGAGGCGAAGACCTCACGGGATGTGGCCATGCAGAACGTCCGGGCATTCGAGAAGGAAAATGTCGATTACATTATCACCCTCTGCGCCTCCTGTGCTTCCCACCTCAAGCATAACTATCCGGTATTGCTTGCCGATGATCCGAAGATTCTGGAGAAGACCCTGGCCTTTACCGCCAAGGTGATGGATTTCTCTTCGTTTGCCCATGATATCCTCGGTCTCAAGGAACAGGATTTTGCAGGTGACGGCAAGCCGGCGACTTTCCACTCGCCCTGCCATCTCTGCCGAGGGCTTGGCGTCCATGACGCACCGCGCGATCTGATCAAGGCCGCAGGGCTCGACTACAGAGAAGCCGATGAATCTGAAGTCTGCTGCGGCTTCGGCGGTACCTTCTCGGCCAAATTCCCCGAACTCTCCGAGGCGCACCTCAATAAAAAACTCGACAATGTCGAGAAGACCGGAGCTGAGGTGCTGCTGACCGATTGTCCCGGCTGTGTCATGCAGTTGAAGGGTGGCCTGAAAAAACGCGGTTCAAAGATCGTGGTCCAGCACACTGCCGAGGCCCTGGCCGCCCGGCGCAAGAAAGGCAATTAATTAGGGGCGAGAGCTTGTGTCGATATCGATGTATTACTGAAAAAAAGGAGTAGTCATGCTAACCGCGTTGGTCATTATTTTTGTGCTCGCCTATGCCTCCATTGCCCTCGAGCATCCCCTCAAGGTGAACAAATCCGCCTCGGCCCTGATTGGTGCCGGTCTGCTCTGGACAATCTATGCCCTCTTCGGCGGCGATCCCCATCTGGTCTCAAAAAATCTCGAGGAGTCGGTCGCGGCCACCGCCCAGATCGTCTTCTTCCTGATGGGAGCGATGACCATTGTCGAGGTAGTCGATGCCCATAACGGTTTTCGGGTCATCACCTCCCGCATCAAGACCACCAAACTCACCTCCCTGCTCTGGTTGGTGGGCTAACCTGACCACCACCATCGTCATGATCTCCTTGATGAAGAAACTGCTCGACCGCCATGACGATCGGTTGTTCTTTGCCGGCATCATCGTCATCGCTGCCAACGCCGGCGGGGCCTGGACCCCGATCGGCGACGTCACCACCACCATGCTGTGGATCGGCGGTCAGATCACCACCCTGGCTATCATGAAAGGGGTATTCCTGCCCTCGATGGCCTGCCTGGTTGTACCGCTGACCCTGTTGACCTTTGTGCTGCGCGGCAAAGAGGTCGTCAGTCCTAAAGTGAATGAAAACGGCAGCGATATCCAGACGACCCCCTTTGAACAGAATCTGATGTTCTGCATGGGACTCGGCACCCTGGTGGCCGTACCAATCTTCAAAGGGATCACCCATCTGCCGCCTTTCATGGGCATCCTTTTCGGTCTCGGCATCCTCTGGCTGGTCGGCGAGCTGCTGCACCGCAGAAAAGAAGACGACGACAAGGAACATCTGACCCTGGTGGCAGCCCTCAAACGCATCGATATGAGCTGTATCGTATTCTTTATCGGCATCCTGCTGGCCGTGGCCACCCTCGAACATACCCATATCCTTACCTCTCTGGCCCAGTGGCTCGACAAGACGGTGGGCCGGCAGGATGTCATCGTCACCCTGATCGGCCTGGCCAGCGCCGTGGTCGACAATGTGCCGCTGGTCGCGGCCTCCATGGGCATGTACGATATGGCAACCTATCCGACCGACAGTTTCCTCTGGGAGTTCATGGCCTACTGCGCCGGTACCGGCGGCTCGATCCTGATCATTGGTTCGGCCGCAGGGGTGGCCGCCATGGGGCTCGAAAAGATCCACTTCTTCTGGTATGCCAAGAAGATCGGCGGACTGGCGGCCCTGGGTTATTTTGCCGGCATCGCGGTCTATATAGTCCAATATAAAATGCTGCATGGGTAAAGAGGGACGATGCAGCGCTGGCTGATCCTGGCGGCTGCGGTGCTGATGCAGGTCTGCCTCGGGGCGACCTATTCCTGGTCGGTCTATGTCCGTCCGATCCGGGAATTGACCGGCCTGATGCAGGGCCCGGTGCAGTTGCCCTTTACCGTCTTCTATTTCATCTTTCCGGCAACGATGATCCTCACCGGCAGCCTCCTGCCCCGCCTCGGGCCGCGATTCTGCGCGGTCCTGGGCGGGCTGCTGTTTGGCGGCGGCTGGATGCTGGCATCACTCGGCACGGTGCACTTTGCCTTCACCGTCGCCGGTATCGGACTCTGTGCAGGCATCGGCGCTGGTTTTGCCTATATCGTGCCGATCGCCACCTGTATCCGCTGGTTTCCCGACAACAAGGGACTCGTCACCGGCGTCGCGGTTGCAGGCTTCGGCGGCGGGGCAGCCCTGGTCAGCCAGACGGCCGGCCATCTGATGAACAGTCTGCACTGGTCGCCGTTCTCGACCTTTTTCCTTTTTGGCCTGATCTTTCTCTGCTGTGTCCTGCTCGGTGGTCTGATGATGCGCAACCCGGCAGAAAGCTCAACAGAACGATTGCCACCATTGCTCTTTGCCCAGGTCCTGCGGGAACCACCGTTCCGCCTCCTGTATCTGGCCATGATCGCCGGCCTGGCTGCTGGTTTTACGGTGAACGCCAACCTCAAGGAACTCTTCCCGGCCGGTTCGGTGCAGACTGGCATAACCGCCGTAGCCCTCTTTGCCCTGGCCAACGCCCTTGGCCGGGTAATCTGGGGAGCAATTGCCGATCGGACTCGGGCCCTGACGGCCATCCGCTGCAATCTCACCGGTCAGGCGGCCATACTCTTTTGCTCCCCGTTGATACTGATCAGCGAAAACGGCCTGCTGCTCTATGCCGCACTAACCGGCTTCCACTATGGCGGAGTGCTTGTCCTTTATGCTGCAACCGTCGCTGGCATCTGGGGACATAAACATGTCGGCCAGGTCTACGGCTGGCTTTTTTCCGCCAATATTCCGGCGGCCCTCGCCCCCATGCTGGCCGGCATGTTTTTCGATCATTCCCAGAGTTTCACCGGTGCCCTGCGAATCCTGGCAGGCCTCCTTGTCCTGGCTATTCTGTTTTCCTTCAGGTTGAAAATACTCTCCAAACAGACAATGCGGATACCGGGTAACAGTCTCTAGCACCTGTGTATGGAGGTCAGTCCGTGCATGGTCTTTCAGCCAACATCCCGACCCGGAAATGCTTGAGCAGCCGCATCCCGCATGGTATTCAGTGGAGTTCAAGCCGCGGTAATTATTCATCTCCAGGGATACCAAATTGATCCTTGGCCGCAGATCCTGCCATGAGCTTGATCACTCTTGCCCTTCACTTCAAAAAAAGGAACACTCATGACACGCACATTCACCGGCGCTTTTGCCCGCAACTTCCTCGGTAACGCGCCGGACTGGTACAAGCTGGCAATAGTTGCCTTCCTTGTTGTAAATCCTATCCTGCTCTATACCGCAGGACCGTTCATCACCGGCTGGTTGCTGATCGGCGAGTTCATCTTCACTCTTGCCATGGCCCTGAAATGCTACCCGCTGCCGGCCGGAGGTCTTTTAGCCCTGCAGGCCGTCGCCATCGGCATGACCTCCCCGGAAACGGTATATCACGAGGCTCTGAAGAATTTCGAGGTCATCCTGCTCTTGATCTTCATGGTGGCCGGCATTTATTTTATGAAGGATTTCCTGCAGTTCACCTTCACCCGACTGCTCGTCCGAGTGCAGTCAAAGATTTTTATCTCCCTCATTTTCTGCTTTCTCGGCGCCTTTCTCTCTGCTTTCCTCGATGCCCTGACAGTGACCGCTGTGATCATTGCCGTGGCCTTTGCCTTCTACAATGTCTACCACCGCTTCATCTCGGGCCTGGACCTGCTCTGCGCCCACGATCTCTGCTGCGATAACAAGTTCAAGGAGATTCAACGCCAGGAACTCATACAGTTCCGAGGTTTTCTCAGAAACCTGATGATGCATGGCGCCGTTGGAACCGCCCTCGGCGGTGTCTGCACTCTTGTGGGAGAGCCGCAGAACCTGCTGATCGCCGGCGAAATGGGTTGGGAATTCATCACCTTTTTCATCAACGTCGCCCCGGTTTCGATGCCGGTTCTGGCGGTTGGCCTGCTGACCTGTATTCTTGTCGAGAAATTCAAGCTCTTTACGTATGGTGCCGAAATGCCGGGCAATATACGCTCTCATCTCCTTGAGACTGAGATAGAGATGGAAGCAAAACGCGGAAAACAGGGCAGGGCAAGACTGGTCATCCAGGCCCTGACCGGTATCTGGCTGATCCTGGCCCTAGCCTTTCATCTTGCCGCGGTCGGTATTATCGGCCTGTCAGTCATCGTCCTGCTGACTGCTCTGAATGGTGTTGTTGAAGAACATAACCTGGGACATGCCTTCCAGGAAGCGCTGCCGTTCACCGCTCTCTTGGTAGTCTTTTTCGCCATTGTCGCCGTTATCCATGATCAGCACCTGTTTGCCCCGGTGATAAACTATGTCCTCAGCCTCAAAGGGAATACCCAACTGGCGGCCTACTATATAGCTAATGGCCTGTTGTCGATGATCTCCGACAATGTCTTTGTAGCCACAGTCTATATCTCGCAAACCAAGATGCATATCACCCAATCACTCGGACTCATTCCAGATATCGGCATGACAGGGGCAGAGCTGATGGACAAATTGACCGCTGCCGGCACCCTCCGGGCCGACGTCTACACCACTCTTCCCCAGAGCGCCGCTGAGCAGGCCAAGACGATAATGGACCAGTTTGACAAGTTAGCCGTGGCGATCAATACCGGCACCAACATCCCCAGCGTGGCGACGCCAAACGGCCAGGCCGCCTTTCTCTTTCTGCTGACCTCGGCTCTTGCACCGGTCATCCGTCTGAGCTACGGCCGGATGGTCGTCCTTGCCATGCCCTATACCATCACCATGAGCCTCACCGGCCTTCTGGCGACGTACTTTTTTATGTAATCAGGAGTACCCAGAAGAGCAGGCAGCCGCTCAGGGCGAACAGCAGACAGGGGGCAACCAGCCGGCGCCAAGCGCTGGCCAGATCGACGCCGAAGTAGTTGCAGTTAAGGAGAAAGCAGATGTGAATCGGGGAGATCATCACCCCGGTAAAACCGGCAAACGAAGCAAGGACCAGATAGGGAACTATCTGGTCCTGCATCCCCAGCGTGGTAAGAAGGCCGATGAGCAGCGGGAAGGTTGCCCCGACGAAGGCCACATTGATTCCCGCTACCATACCCACCAGGAAAGGGAGAAAAAAAGCGGCGGCAAAGAGGGCCACACCTCCGCTTGAAGAGCGCGCCATCTCCGCGACAATGCCCGCCGCTCCCATGATATCTTTGAACATGAAGATTGCCACGATCACGCCAAGCATGCTGCGAAGACTCTTCTTGCCCAGGACTTCCAAAAGAAAAGCCCAGCCCAGCCGGTTCTGCACCATGATGGCAGCAATAGCCAGGACCAAGGCGATGATCACGCCCCACTCAAAGGAAACCCCCGGCATGGCCTTGCTGATCAGGGTCTCGAGACCGACGGCGCCGACGATTGCCACCAGCAGCGGCAACCCTTCCCGCAGTACAGTATGCCACTGCCGCGGTGATGAGGTACTGACCGAACCGGCTCGGCCGATACCCAGTACCCCCTGCCTGAGAAAAAAAAGCCAGCCGAGGCCAAACATCGCCAGTACTCCCGGCCAGGTCAAAGAGATAAAGGTGCCGATCGGTATCTCGGCCAGTGAGACGGTGAGGATGACACCGGGATACAACGGCCATGCCAGTTCCCAGACATGGCGGAACCAGTAGTTGATCACCGCCCGGTCTTCATCCCGCATACTCATCCCTTCACTTACCGTCTTGACCATCGGGGCCGAAAACACCGCGCCTCCCGGCATCGGCAGCAGGCCGATCAGGGCTGGAAAGAAGATCAGGCGCAGACGTGGATTGACCAGATAGCCGGATACGGCCGCCATCAGGCGTCGAGACTGGCCGGAGCGCTCCTGGGCATCGGAGAGGATGAGAATAAGGCCAACAATGGCTGCCAGGAAAAGAAACTGCGCCTGGCTCACGGCCAAAGCTCCGACTTTGAACACTCCTGCCAGATCCATACCGCAGACCAGCCCCAGCACCACACCGCCAAGCAGAATGGACAAAGCCAGTCCCAGTTTATTCCTGATACCGACGAGCATCAGCAGAAAGGCCGCGAGTACCTTGAGAAACGGCAGCACCGCAGCAAACCAGTGCATCATTCCTGCCCCGTTTCCGCTCACGATTTACCGGCACCAAGCAGCTTTGCCTTGAGATCTTTTGAAACTGGTTTATCGCCGAGCCAGATGGCAAGCATCGCGTCGTTGAAATCCTTACCGGGGATCACCCCTTTTTCCACGCCGGCTATAGTTACCTTCGTGCCGCTATTAGGTGCATAATCGAGGAAAATGACATCGCCCTTCTTGGCATCAGTGAACATCGCGTTGAACTGATCAATGCGCTCCTGCAGGGCCTTCAATTGCTCGGGGCTATTGTTGCCGACAAACCCTTCGTTCCAGCCATCGGTAAGTTTTTCCTTTTCCACTTTTTCGTAGAGGAAATGCATGGCAACCCGCTTGTGGCCATCGGCGGCAATCACTTCTTTAGCCTCCGTGGCTGGTTTCTCGAGGTATAACTGGCCGATATAGATATCAAAGACAAATTTTGAGCGGATACCTGCGCCATTGAGGGTCAGGTTTGTGCCGGCATCGCTCGTGATCGACGCAGGAATCTGAACCCCGGCAATTTCCTGGGCTGCAGCGGGCAGGGCGAACAGCAGACAAAAGCAGATCAGAAAAACATTTCGCATTGCTTTACCTCCTATTTTTCGTATGATAGGGAAATAATTTCCAATTATCCTCTTTCCCCGATGCTCCCTTATACCCATGAAATACCCTCGATGGCAAACTTTTTACTCACTCGGATTCGCCTTTGGGCCCCACTGGCTTTCGAATCGGGTTCCGCCTTCTTTCCTTTAACCACCTGGTACATCCAGCCTTGACCAACCATGACTGATTCATTGCACAGAGTTATCTCCAGTTCCGGGACTTTTTTTGGTATCGCCTGCGATACCACCATTCTCGTAACCGAGGCCTGCCGCCGTCACGATGTAGGCCCCACCGCGGCCGCGGCTCTGGGGCGCGCCCTTACCGGCGCAGTCCTGCTGGCTGCCCTGCTTAAAGATGATCAGAGTGTCATGCTGAGATTTGAAGGGAGTGGTCCACTGAGGAAGATCATTACCGAGGCAGGCCATAGCGGCTGGGTTCGAGGCTACGTGGCAGAACCACGGGCCAATGTTCCTCTCAGGCAGGGGAAAATCGATGTGGCCGCCGGTCTTGGCCGTGCGGGGTTTCTCACGGTCACCAAGGATATCGGCATGAAGAACAAATATGAAGGAACGGTTCAGCTCTACACCAGCGAGATTGGCGAAGACATCGCCTATTATCTTACCGAATCGGAACAGACACCTTCGGCAATCGGACTGGGAGTGCACCTGCAGCCGGATGGCAGCATTGCCGCTGCCGGTGGTTTTCTGGTTCAGTCTCTGCCGCCGGCAGATGAAGCATTGATTGCCGGAATCGAACGCCAGATACAGGGTCTCACATCCGTGACCGAGATGCTCAGGGCAGGAAAAACACCGGCGGATATTCTGTCAGTTCTCTTTGCCACCATACCTCACCGGGCCACAACGAGCACCGAACTCACCTACAGCTGCAGTTGCAGCCGGGAGAAAATGCAGCGGGCCGTCTTTTCTCTGGACAACTCCGAGATCAACTACCTTCTTGATTCAGAAAGTGGCGTCGAAGTGCAGTGCGAGTTCTGCCGCGACAAGTATACTTTCACCAGGGCAGACCTCGAGAAAATGTTGGCCCTCGGGGCCGAAGGTCATTGATACTGAAACACTTCACCTTCCGGCGTGTTGTCTCTGCAATTCTTTTTGAAAGAGTCGCCAGTAATCGAAGGCAGCCAAAAGGCTCAGAAGGGACGTCAGGATGAGTATCGGCAAGAGAAACCGAGGTGCAACCAGGACCGTGATAGCCAGAACGAATTGGCCGGCGGTTGCTGCTTTCCCGGCCGGGCGTGCCGCCATTGTGCGGAACTGAGTCCAGAAGCGGTTGCAGGCCAGATAGGCGGCAGTCACTCCGACAACCATCTCCCGCAACAGCAGAAGCGGCAGCCACCAGAAGGCGAATTTCCCGGCAGCCACAAAGAGTACCAGGATAACAAAGGTGAAAACCTTATCCGCCACGGCATCAAGCAGGCCTCCCTGCCAACTCACCGCCTGCCACCTCCTGGCCAGCCAGCCGTCAATGAGATCACTGAAAGCGGCAGCCAGAATGATGGTAAGCCAGTACTTCGGATCACAGAAAGGGAAAATGCCAGCCAGAACCAGACGACCGGCAGTCACCAGATTGGGGAGAATGTATCGATAGTTCTCCATATTTCCCAGGTCTCCACCTTCGCTGTCAATTTACCGCATACTGCTTCGACGAGTAGGACACACGGAGGCCCGGCTGAGCCTCAGTGTCCGGCTTGCTTTATTCCTTCCAGTCCGGCCGTAGATAGAGTTCGGTCAGCTGTTTTCTGGCAACCGGAGCCGGGGCCTCTGTCAAGGGACAGGTTGCCTTCTGGGTCTTCGGAAAGGCAATGACATTGCGGATGGAATCGCTGCCGGTGATGATCATCATCAGCCTGTCAAGGCCGAAGGCCAGACCGCCATGCGGAGGCGCCCCGAGTTCCAGGGCCC
>JAIFKM010000189.1 GCA_020049575.1 Desulfobulbaceae bacterium | reverse complement strand
AGGCATCTTCTGATTTTACCCAGGGATCGTAGACCTCGACATCGATTCCGAAATCTTCGATTTCAGAAATGATATCGATGACTTTTGTGTTGCGCAAGTCGGGGCAGTTTTCCTTGAAGGTGAGCCCTAGAACGAGGATTCTGGCTTTTGATGTGTCGATTCCTTTTCTCGTCATCAGCTTGATTACCGACGAGGCAATATGACGGCCCATATTGTCGTTGATGCGCCGACCGGCAAGGATCATGTCGGGATGATACCCTACTTCCTGCGCCTTGTGGGTCAGATAGTAAGGATCGACGCCAATGCAGTGACCACCGACCAGGCCGGGCCGGAACGGCAGGAAATTCCATTTGGTTTCCGCTGCCTTCAAAACCTCGAGGGTGTTTATGCCAAGTTTATTGAAGATCAGGGATAATTCGTTGATCAAGGCTATATTGACGTCACGCTGTGTATTTTCAATAACTTTGGCAGCCTCTGCCACTTTAATTGAACTAGCCGGGAAAGTTCCTGCAGTTATGATTGTTGCATAGAGTGCATCGACGAACTGGGCGACTTCTGGTGTGGATCCCGAGGTAATTTTGACGATATTCGGCAGACGGTGCAGCTTATCGCCTGGATTTATCCGCTCGGGACTGTATCCACAATAGAAATCAGAGTTGAAGTGCAAGCCAGAGACCTTCTCGAGAACAGGAACACATACTTCCTCTGTGGCACCCGGATAAACAGTGGATTCATAGATGACTATATCGCCTTTTTTCAGAATCTTGCCGATCGTCTCTGAGGCACTCACCAGCGGATGAAAATTGGGTCGTTTCGAAGCATCGATGGGTGTTGGTACGGCGATGATAAAAACGGTACAGGAGGAAATTGCATTTGGATCCGCAGTAAACTGCAAATTGACTGCGCCTTGAAGTTCCTCTGGACTTACCTCAAGGGTGGAATCACAGCCATCAATGAGTTCTTTGACTCGGGCGATGTTGAGATCAAATCCTTTTGTCGGAAACCGCCGGCCAAATTCAACGGCAAGTGGGAGTCCGACATAGCCGAGACCGATAACGGCGATTTCCGTCTCATTCAAGGAAAACATATGAGAGCACCTCAATGGATGTTTGAAAAGTTGACTTTTTGATCAGCAAATACAGCATTACCGAGTTGGTATCTATTAAAAAACAAGAGAAATGTCAAACACCCCGTGCGACAGTCGGCCAAATGACGGTATGCAACTGCAACTGCAGGCGGACCGGGAGTTCATCGCCGAGGATAGCCTGGGCCAGCAAGAGCAGAGGCAGAGTATCCCTGACTGGTGAAAAGAGTACAGGTGCAACTTCATAGAGTGCTTGTTCACGGACAAATGATCTGGCGAACTGATAATCCTGCATATCCCGGAGAACAAATTTTATCTCTGTGCTGTTCGGTCTGGCAGCAGCGCGGTTTCGCACCTCCTGAAGATTGGCAGCGAGCCATGAGGATTCCATACCGCTTCCCGGGCATTTGATGTCGACTATGGCGTGAACCTCAATCGGCACTGACTCAAGAGATTGAGAACCGTTGGTCTCCAGCAGCACTGTACGGTTGCGAGCCACAAGAGAGGTCATGAGGGAGGACACGTTCTGTTGGAGTAGAGGTTCTCCGCCGGTAATCTCCACCAGAGCCTGTGGATAGCGCTCAACATAGTGAAGAATTTCAGCAAGCGGCATCTCCCTGCCTGCCTCTTCATATGTATACGCTGCGTCGCAGTAGTTGCAGCGCAGATTGCAGCCTGCCGTGCGAATAAATACACAAGGCAGGCCTGCAAAAGTAGATTCTCCCTGAATGGAATAAAAGAGCTCAGAAATGCTTAGAGATGGCTCATTGACCATAGTAGACGAGCCCGGAGTTGTCCGTCTCGAGAATTGTTATGCTATACAGAGAATAGCGCTCGTGGGTCAGTGGTTGTTTGAGTTCGGCAAAAAGGTATCGGGCGATATTCTCCGATGAGGGATTGATTTCCTTAAAGGCTGGCAAATTGTTAAGGTCGCGATGGTCGAGTTTGTCAACGGCCTCCTTGACTATTTTTTTTAAGAGTTTGAAGTCTATACCCATGCCTAGTTCATCGAGGCCTGTCGCCCTGACTGTTACTTTTATCTTCCAGTTGTGTCCGTGAGGATTTTCGCAGTCGCCCGGATAATCTCGCAGATGATGTGCGCCAGCAAAGTGTGTCTTAATAAATATATCAAACATGGTTTACTCCCGTGAATTTCTTGAAAGGATTTTCGATGCCTTGCAAAATGGCATGAAAATGGTAAGTGTACGTGCTTTACGTGCCTTCCCTGGATTTGAGCAGCAGGGGGAATTATGCATTTTCCCTTACTGTGGCATACGTTTCTCTTCTGGGGGAGACTATAAACATCCTGCAATAAATCACCCGTGCAGTCAGAAAAACAGTTTAGCAGAAAAGGAGTTAAAGAGCATGGCCTTTATAGCACCTCTGAAAGGCGTTCGCTTCAATACAGAAAAAGCTGGAAAGCTCGACGATCTAGTTACACCACCTTATGATGTGATAAAAGAGGACACGGTCAAGAGTTTCATTGCCAAAAATCCCTACAGCATGGTTCGTTTGGATATAACGAAAATTCCGGGCCTTGCAACAGGTGGTGAAGAGCGATACCTTGAGGCGGCTACCCTCTTTCGGCAATGGCAGGAGGAAGGCGTGCTCATCAGGGACGAACAGGAGGCCGTGTATCTTTATGAAACGGCCTATTCTCTCTCATCAGGGAAAAAGCTGGTCCGCAAAGGCCTGCTTTGTCTGGTCGGTCTGGCCGAGTTTTCCGAAAATGTCGTCAAACCCCATGAACGCACCTTTGATACGGTCATTACAGATCGTCTTGAACTGATCAAACATTGCCAGGCCCAGTTCAGCCAGGTTTTTTCTCTCTATTCCGATAAGGAAAACAGAGTAATGAGTCTGCTGGAGAATGCTGTATCCGAGCCGGCTGGCAGTATCGTTGATGCCGATGGCTGTACGCACAGCATACGAAAAATTACCGATTCTGAAGTTATTTATCAGACCCAGCTTTTCTTCAAGGATAAATCACTTTATATAGCCGATGGACACCACCGTTATACAACTGCCCTGGCATACAGGAAGCATGTTCAAGCCATCCAGGGACAGCTTTCCGACCGGCATCCGGCCAACCACATCATAATGTATCTCTGTCCGATAGAGGATCCCGGACTTTCAGTTCTGCCCACCCACAGGTTGCTTTACTGGCCTGCCCCACTTGATGTAGAGGAATTGACCCAACGTCTTTCACCGGGATTTCAACTCGAAGAAATACGGGTCGGCAGTCGCGAAACTCTAGTGGAAGAAACCTTATCCCGGATGGATGAAATCGAGAAACGAACCCAGGAGAAGGCGGCAACTGCCTTTGGTGTCTACCACCCGGGGGAAGACCGTTGTTTTGTAATCACCTTGAAAAAAGAAGCACTGGATCAGTTGGACATTGAGGATCGCTGCCTTCGTGACCTCGATGTCGTCATTTTGTCAGATCTGGTTATTAAAAAGTATTTTGGTCTCGACCATGACCGATGCGAGAATGAAAATCTCGTGCATTTTTACAGCGACCCCGATGAAGCTCTGGATGTCGCGGTAAAAGACTGCACTTTAAGACAAGATTGCACCCCCCTGATTTTTCTTATGAACCCTACTCGTGTCCAGCAGGTGAAGGAAGTCGCTGATGCTGGTCAAATCATGCCGCATAAATCAACATATTTTTATCCGAAAATTATGACCGGTCTGATTTTTTATCAATTTGTTGATGGCGAGGAAATCAATCGACTCGGGTGATTGAGGTCTTCATTCCAAATTCGACACTATGGAAATAAGCAGAGATACCCTTTTTGACGGCAGGCTGGTGTGTATGCAGCATGCCGCCGGCTACAGATTTTCTGTCGACGCCATCCTGGCCGCGCACTTTCAAATGCCCTGCAAGGGAGCATCTCTCCTTGATTTAGGTGCAGGGTGTGGAATTGTCAGCATTATTTCACTCTACCGCTGGCCGGAAAGAATACAGGAAGTTTGCGCGCTGGAGGTGCAACCGCAACTGGCGGAACTCGCCAGCAAAAATTTCAGGGAAAATGGTTTTTCCGGCAAATGCCGGGTTGTAAATGGGGATCTCAAAAGAATCCTGCATTATTTTCCTGCCGAATCGTTTAGCCAAGTGATTTGTAATCCGCCATTTTATCGTCAAGGTTCAGGGCGGACAAGCAGCGATACTGAATCTCTCCTTGCCCGACATCAGATTCTTGCCGACATCTCTGCAATAGTCGGAGCTGCCGCTGCTGTCGTGAAGAACGGCGGCTCGGTGGTATTTATCTATCCGGCTGAGGGGCTCGGCGAACTTTGCTCTGAACTTGCCAGGGCAAGGCTTGAGCCTAAAAGGCTCCAGTGTGTCTATAGCTATCCGGATGCGGGTTCAGACGCGCGTCTGGTGTTGGTTATGGCCGTGAAGAATGCCGGTCGTGGTGTTCGAATACTGCCGCCTTTCTATATTTATGATAAAAAAAACGGGGAATTCAGTTCTCAGATGAAGAAACTCTATATGCCAAACCCGGTATGTAACTCTGAAACGGCTTTATCCGAGGAGTAATTCATACACCATGCTCGCCAAAGTTCGGAGTTGTACAGTCATCGGCATTAACGGTCTGCCCATAGAAGTCGAGGTTGATGTTGCGCTCGGGCTGCCGGTCTTTGCAACTGTCGGCCTGCCAGACGGGGCTGTCCGTGAGAGCAAGGAAAGGGTCAAATCGGCTATAAAGAACTGCGGCTATGAATTCCCGGCCAGGAAGATCACCGTAAATCTTGCACCTGCCGATGTAAGAAAAGAAGGAACAGGTTTTGATCTTCCCATTGCCATTGGAATACTCGCCGCAACGGGACACCTTGGTTCGCAGGATATTTCCGGATATTGTGTAGTCGGAGAGCTATCGCTTGACGGGAAGGTGCGCAGGGTGAACGGAGTTCTCTCAATGGTGCTGGCCGCTCGGGATGCCGGTATGCAGGCAATCCTCATTCCCGTGGAAAATAGCGAGGAAGCTGCCATCGCAGCTGCCGGTATCAGGGTCATTCCGGTCGAACATCTCCCCCAGGCCATTGAATTCCTGGCAGGCAGTATATCGCTTACCCCTCTCAAACAGAGAACTGCCAATGAAATACAGCAACATCGGCAACTTTCTGTTGATTTTGCTGATGTCAAAGGTCAGGATCATGTCAAAAGAGCCTTGGAGGTCGCTGCTTCAGGTGGTCACAACATTTTGATGAAAGGTCCCCCTGGTTCTGGGAAGACAATGCTGGCTAGACGTCTGGCAACCATCCTGCCTGAAATGACCTTTGAGGAAATTCTTGAGACGACAAAAATATACAGTATTGCCGGTCAGCAGAACGGCTCTTCGGTTCAAGCTGTCCGGCCCTTTCGATCGCCTCATCATACGATTTCCGACGCCGGTCTCATTGGTGGCGGTAGTTCTCCTCGACCAGGTGAGGTATCCATGGCCCATAACGGGGTGCTCTTCCTCGATGAACTGCCTGAGTTTAAAAAACATGTTCTGGAGGTTCTGAGGCAGCCGCTAGAGGATGAATCGGTGACGATTGTCCGCGCCAATATGGCCCTGACGTTCCCGGCTCGTTTTGTCCTCGTAGTGGCTATGAATCCCTGTCCATGTGGTTTTCTTGGCGATACGCGAAATACCTGCAATTGCAATTCGGCCCAGATCCAGCGATATGAGAGCCGGATATCTGGTCCGTTGCTGGACCGGATCGATATGCATCTCGAGGTCTCCGCCGTACCGTTCCAGGAAATGAGCAGCACAGTAAAGCGGGAATGTTCAGCGTCAATTAAGGAACGGGTGGACCGAACCAGGGAAGTGCAGAAGAACAGATTTTCTCAATGTAATAGTGGTAATAAGGCAATATTTTCCAACAGCCAGATGGGCCCTCAAGAAATCGAGCGTTTCTGTGATCTGAATAGGGACTGTCTGCGACTTCTGGAACGGGGTGTAGAGAAACTTGGCCTTTCGGCAAGGGCCTATAACCGGATATTGAAGATTGCCAGGACCCTGGCAGATATGGAAAATTCCGAAAGCCTATCTCCTGCGCATATCGCCGAGGCGATACAGTTCAGGAGATTTGATAAGAAAAATAATACAGTATGAAAGTGCTTCCGCACTTCAGTATTCTCCAGCAGTGAGCCCGAATCTGTCCAATATATTCCCCTCATCGGCTCTCTTGTCAGGTGAGTAAGAACTCGGAGAGCCTCATTGTATGTTATATTATATTGTGGTATTCGAATCTGGTGTAAACGAATGAAAGTAGCTCCCTATGCAGAGTATTTCATGTTTCTCCAACTGCCTGTCTGGACCATGTGATAAGCTTTTTCCCAACAAGGAATTATCGATGAAAGTACGATATATCGCGGCATTATGCCTAATAATGCTGCTGTTTGCCGGTTGGTATTTTTGGGACAGTGCTGTTTTTACCAAAAAGGAGGCAGCGTCGTTCTATGTACCTCAGGATGCTGTTCTTTTTGTCGAACAGAAAAACATTGGCGCTTTGTTTGACACTCTTCAGAACTCCCGTCTTGGAAAAACCTTAGGAGCGATGGATTTTTTACAGATCAGTAAGGATTTGGGCCTGTCTGGCGAAAATCAATCATCTTTAGAGCAATCGCTCAAATTTTTCAAGGGGCTCCTCAATAATACCTTATTCAGGGAGTTTAGCGGTAAAATCTTTGCGTTCGCCTTGCTGCCAGCAGATCCTGTCCTTGCTGACGGTGAATCAAATTCCTATCCTTTTAAGCCGGTTTTGATCACTAAACCCAAGCATAAGGCGGAAATACTTGAAATTGTCTCATCCGTGTATGCAAAAGATTTCAGGCAAAGCGAGACGAGCTACAAAGGGGTGACCATCAAAAAACTGCAGTTTGATGATTTTGTGGTATTTGCCGCTGTCATTGATGGATATTTCCTTTTCAGCATTGATGAACAGACCATACAGCATGCTTATGATGTTTCCCGGGGTGGACATACTTCACTTGCCAACAACCAGAATTTTCAAACATTGAAAAAACAATTGCAGGAACCCGAATTCATGGTTTTCTGTTCCCTTGAAGGTCTGCGGCAGCAACTGGCAAAAACAACTCGGCAGGAAACTCCTACTGTTCAGAAGGAACTTGGCGAAAAGCTCGCCTCAACCAGCGGCCTGATGTACAGCGCCTATGGAATCTGGCACGACAAAGAGTTGTTACGTGATTCGTCCATTACCCTTGTTGATCCGACCAAACTCGATCCGTTTTTTGCCCAATTGCTGTCTATTCCTGCTGAAAACAACGACACCCTTCGCTTTGCGCCCGAAAATATCCTCACGTATTATTGGTCGAATACGCTAGCTCTGAGTTCCATATGGAAGATGTATGTGGAAAACAGCAAGGCAGATCCGGATGGAATTCAACAAATGAAGGCTGCGGTTAAAAAATCAACAGGAAAAGAGATATCTGAATTGCTGGCGATGGTTGATGGCGGTATCAGTTTTTTTATGCAGAAAGGTGATGAAAAGGCCTTTATTCCTCTGCCGCACTTTGCTATTTTCCTCAAGCTGAAAGATCGTCAGGCAGGAGAGGAAGTTCTCCGCATGATGATTGCTCAACACAATATCCCTTTGAAATCAGAATCCTATAAACAAATACAATATGAAGCCTACGATCTCGCCCTCCCGGGTGGATTACAGGCACTCTACGGATTCCA
>JAIFKM010000178.1 GCA_020049575.1 Desulfobulbaceae bacterium | reverse complement strand
TTATTGCTTGCGGAAATCCTGTTTTGCGTCTTCTTTCATAGGCAGGATTGCTCTTCAGGGCGTTCTTATCATTTCAGCGGATACGTGGACAATGACAGCAGACACCGCCATTCTCGACACAATTGCCGACAACAAACCGGTTCGGGTATTTCTGCCGGTTATCGGCGGTAAAGAGCGCTACAGGGCACACTGTGTCTACCAGAAAACTTCACCACCTCATTTCAACCTGCTTTTTGCCCTTGGCGCATTGCCCGTCGATTCCATCAACACCCAGCAAACCGCCATCATCAGTGTTGATATGGGCGGCCCGAATCTTTCTCTCGAGGCGAAAATCAAGGCAATCACTGGAGCGCAGACCCTTGAGATGATCATGGTGAAGTCCATGTCCCATAACCAGATGAGGGATTTCTTCCGGGTAGACGCAGCAGCGGCAGTGATCAGCAGATCATTTCAATCGGAGGTGTTCGGCGAACAGGGCGACCCCTGGTCACTCGCCGGAAACACGGTAGACATTAGCGGCAGCGGCATTCTGGCAACTTTTTCCCAAGAACCACCGATGGAAAAGCAGATCAGGCTCGAAATCACCCTTCCGGGCAGCGCCACCGAGACGATATCCGTCCTTGCCCATCCTGTTCGCAGTCAAAAAATTAATGACAATCATTACGAGGTGGCGTATCAATTTGACGACATCTCAACCGAAGACAGGGACAAAATCATCGGTTGTTGTCTTGTTCTGCAAAGACGTCTACTGCGCCTCAAAGTGCAGGTAAAAGATCAACACTAACTAAATTCTATCTACTCTACATTTTTCGCAACGTGCCTGAATCATCTATCACCCACCTTATTCGATCCATCGCCGACAGCCAGTCTGCCAGGATCAGCCTGTCGACTTCGGCCGGTGAAACCCTGCACCTTGACTGCATCTATAAGGAAGGCATAGCCCCCCGGTTTTTTCTGGTGTTTCCTCCCAAAAAATTGCCGGAAAATATCAACATGGCCCAGCACTGTTCCATCTCCATACGCAATCACGATGAGGATACAGCACCGCTCTCGCTGAATGCCAAGATTGAAGAAATCATTGGTGACCGCACCCTCGAACTGACCGCGAAAAGCAGCATCGACCCGACGAGCCTGCGCGAATTCTTCAGGGTCGCCATCCACGTGCCGGTGACAATCAGCTTTGAACCGGAATCCGACGATGATCTTGAGCGCCAATGGTCGCTCAGTGGAGAAACACTCGACATTTCCGGTTCCGGCCTTCTGGCTCTCTTCAGTGAGGAATGCCCGGACAGGCAACGAATCAAAATCGCCATCGAACTCTCCTCGCCCCAGGCTTCGGTCGTCTGCATAGGGCATGTCGTCTATACCAGAAGAGTACGAAAAGGACGATGGCACATAGCCTTACATTTCGATGATATTGTCTCCAAGCACAGAGATATCATTATCTCCAATTGTTTGTACGAGCAGCGGAGACAACTCAAGGAAACACTGCAGCCAAGTCCTTGAGGGAAGTTGCATCGCACACTCATTACCCCTACCCGGCGTCCTTCGTTCTGACCTGCATATCTTTAGACAGAATATCCTCCCTTAAGAAAGGCTGGATGCTGGTCGAAAAGAAATTATGAATACTATCAACCCTCTTTCTGGAGTCCCCCCCTCAGGTTCGGCTCTCTCACGCTCGGGCGGCAGAGCCCCTCAAGAGCAGCACGTCCTGCCAGGACAATTTCTCAAGGCACTGGTTCTTGAGGCAAAAACCGACAATCGTTTCATCATTGACATAGGAGGCAATCGCCTGCTTGCCCAATCCGAAGCCCCTCTCGCCCCAGGCCAAACCCTTCAGCTTCAGGTAGTGAACGCCACCTCGCCGATTGAATTAAAAATCGTCTCGGATACCCTCAACCAATTCCTTGGCCGCTCACTCACCCTGATCGGCAAAAACATTGACATCTCCACTCTCTTTCAGTCGCTGCAGCAGGCTCCCGCCTCCCTTGCCGAACTCACGCCGTCAACCCGCAATGTTTTGGACAACTTTTACTCTCTGCAGCAAACCCCTCTGGAAGGGGACGAGAGCGGCGCCATTCTCAAGCAGCTCATCGATCGACTCGGCTTGTCTCTTGAAAAAATCCTCTCGCTCGGCGACAAGGAGGGCGCCAACAATACCCTCAAAGCGGCACTCCTCGAACTCGGCCAGAGTTTCAAGGGGGCTGATTCCATTGCCGAACTGACCAGCCGTGCCCTTTCCACGCTCGAACTTTTTCAACTGGCGCAGGTTCATCTGGATGGGGATCGGCAATTTCTCTTTCCCCTGCCGCTCCCCTTTGTCGAGCAGGGTTTCCTGCTGATAGAGAACAATCGGCAGCAGAGCGAAAATGGAGACTATGCCAATGACGAAATGCGTTTTTCACTGCATCTGACGATGAGCGATATCGGTCATCTACGGGTGGATTTTTATCACTCAAAAGAAGGCCTCTACGTCAGGTTCCATACAGAGTCCCAGGAAAAAACCGATTTTGTTTCTCAATACAGCGACGAACTGAAATCTGCAATTTCAGAGGCACCTCTACTGAGCCTTACATTTGCCAGCGATGCCACCGACCCGGTAGGCGACCTTATGCGGCTCATCGTCCCGGAAGGAAAGTCAATGCTCGACACTAAGGCCTGAGATACCATGGAAACTGGGAAACCCATTGAAAAAGCTGTTGCCATCCTCTACGACGAGGCTAAAGGCTCTGCCCCGAGGATAGTCGCTTCCGGTAAAGGTCTGGTTGCCGAAAAAATCATCGAAACTGCGAGGGCGGCGGGAGTCCACATCCAGGAGGATCCCAACCTTGTCGAACTGCTAGCCAAAATACCTATCGGCAATGAAATTCCGGTCGAACTCTACCAGACCGTCGCCGAGGTTCTGGCTTTTGTCTACAAGATCAATGAAAAATTCAAGGCGAAGATGGGCGGGACCTTATCGTGAACCGATATCGAATACATGCTTTTGTATCTGGCCTCACTTCTGCATATTAACACCACCCCCAAAAATGAGAATAAATTGAAATATATCCCTGTAATTACAATACTACTCTGGCTTTCCATGGTGATTGGCTATATAGTGTACCCCGGATTTTTTCTGAAGGAATTCGTACAATATCCGCTTATTATTTTTGTATCCATTCTCCTGCCGGTAAGCTTCTGGCTTCAGGCGCAGGCCAGAAAACGATTTTTCGCTCTGTTTTTCCTTGGAATTTTTTTTCTCAATATTTCTTTGCTTATTTTTGCCCTGGAAAAAAATTACTCCTCCCAGAGGATTGTCGAAAGCAATGTTGACAAAGGAATACTCCCTGAAATTGCCGAAATGCTCATCAGGGATGAAAATATCGAGAAAAGAAAACTGGCGGCACAGTATATTTATCGACATCATGCTGTGCAAATGGCCTATAAAAACGCAGACACCTATACCCTGTACGCGCCGACGGCAACTGATAAAGAGCAGTATCGTGCCTATTTCATCCGCAATGCTGAAATAGGAACAGCACGGATGAACGCAATTGATCAATTGCTGTCGACATTTTTTCTGCTCATCCTCCATTCCGGGATATTCCTCTGTCTTATTCTCTTTCTGATACTGCATGAGCAGAAAGATCCTCCTGTAGAGATTTGATGAGCAAGCCCTCCGCAGGTTTGACTACCAAAACTAACACGTACGTTGAGAATCAGATTAACAATGAAACGACAGATTCCTTGCTAGCGTGCCAGGAGAATCGCCATGGATCTTTCGACTTTTCTCAAGATTCCGGATTGGCTGCAGGAAATTCTCGCAGACCCCTTTCGGAAATACCTCATTCTCAGCCTTTGTCTGATAGGAATTTTTCTCTCTTTTTTTGAGAACTACCATCGACAACAATTGAGCCTGCAAGAGAAGGAGGTTTCCTTCTTTTTTCATCCTCAGTGCCCGCATTGCCGCAACCAAAAGGATTTTAACCCCTATCTTCAGGCAAAATTCCCCGAACTCACTTGGAAATCATACGACACATCGATTCCTGAAAATGCCAGGCTCTTGGCCAAATTCTTGGCCAAAACCGGACGGCCCACGACAGATGTCGCTGTCCCAATGACTTTTATCGGTCCTTATGCCATAAGTGGATTTCATTCGCCGGAGACCACAGGTTTGCGGCTTGAGAAAGCTATTCTGGCCTTTATCAAAGACGATCCGGCTCTCTTCCCTGAAGACGAGCACAGTGGAGACTCGCGCGAACACCTGCAGCTGCCGTTTCTTGGCCAAATTCAATTAGCCGACTATTCCTTGCCTGTGCTTGCGGTTCTCATTGGTCTAGTAGATGGATTCAACCCCTGCGCAATGTGGGTACTTGTCTACCTGATTTCGCTTATCATGAGCCTGAAAGACCGCAAGAAAATCTGGTTTCTCGTCGGAACTTTTGTTGCAAGCTCGGGAATACTCTATTTCCTCTTTATGACAGCATGGCTGAATGTCTTCCTCTTTCTGGGGTATCTCCGTAGTCTAACCTTGATCATCGGACTCATTTCTCTGGGCGCGGGAATTTTGAGTATCAGGGATTATCTGAAAACCAAAGGAGAATTGGTATGCAAGATTGGCGATGTCAACTCAAAGAAGAAAACGCAGTTGAAAATCAGCCAGATAGTCGATGCGCCCCTGACTCTTTTCTCAGTGTTCAGTATAATTTCACTCGCCTTTATCATAAATTCGATTGAGTTTGCCTGTTCGGCGGCCCTTCCTGCCATTTTTACACATACCCTCACTCTCAGGAACCTGCCGGCAATCGAATATTATGGATATATCTTGATCTATACTTTCTTTTTCATGCTGGACGATTTTATCATCTTTAGTCTTGCGGTTCTCGCGCTTGATACAACGATCGGCACCCGCTACGCGAAACATTGTCGCATTATCGGTGGGGTGGTTCTTTTTGCCTTAGGGATGATAATGGTTTTCCGCCCGGAATTACTCAGATGACCATCAGAGACCAGCCACCATATGCTAATCGTCCTCTCAGACAAAAAATCTGGCAATGTGGATCAGGCTAGAATCTGAACTTCTGGCCAATGAAGAAGAAAGACAACAAAAAAAGGGTTTCAGCCAATTTGACTGAAACCCTTGTATTTGCTGGCGGGGCCGACCGGGCTCGAACCGGCGACATCCGGCGTGACAGGCCGGCATTCTAACCAACTGAACTACGACCCCATTTGGGTTTGGCTGTGGTGGGCGGAACAGGGATCGAACCTGTGACCCTCGGCTTGTAAGGCCGATGCTCTCCCAGCTGAGCTACCCGCCCCCTCGCAACCAATCGTGAACGAGTTTTTACCAAGTTCACCCCCCTGCGTCAAGCAAAAAACGCTGCAACCGGTTTTATTGCTCCTTACCTTCTTTCTTGGAAATTTCAATACTCTGCGTACCTTTAAAGAGGTTCTCTCCTTCCTGTACAACCACCGCATGGGCAAGCACTTCATCCATATGTTCAACGAGGTCAATCTTCAGTTTTTTCCTGATGCGAAGAGGTACGTCGTTGAGATCACGCTCATTATCACGGGGGATCAGGACATGGGTGATATTGCCTCGTTTAGCTGCGAGTAATTTCTCAGTCAGGCCACCGATGGGCAATACCCGTCCTCGCAGGGTAATCTCACCAGTCATGGCCAATTCATGCCGGACAGGGGCTTTGAGCAGGGCCGAGACCAAGGTTGTAGCGATTGTGATACCGGCTGATGGCCCATCTTTGGGGATTGCTCCCTCGGGAACATGGATATGGATGTCGAGTTTTTGATAAAAATCGGGTTCAAGGCCAAGTACCCCGGCCCTTGATCTAACGTAACTGAGAGCAGCCTGAGCTGACTCTTGCATCACGTCGCCGAGTTTTCCAGTGATGATCAGCTTGCCGGCACCAGGCATAAGAGTCGCCTCTATCTGCAGTAGTTCACCGCCGACTTCGGTCCATGCCAGGCCAGTCGTCAGACCAATTTTATCCTGCACTTCAGCTAAGCCATATCGGTATTTCGGAGTCCCCAGATAGCTGAGCACGGCTTGCGAATTAATTCGGTATTTCTTGTTCTTCAGATCCTTCTTCAGACGATCTCTGGCTACTTTGCGACAAAGACTGGCAATACTTCTTTCAAGATTCCGGACCCCAGCTTCCCGAGTATAGCGGCGGATGATCTCGAGAATAGCCCCGTCCGTCAACTGGATGTCGCCTTTTTTGAAACCGTTGGCCTCAAGTTGTTTGGGGATGAGATATCCTTCAGCTATCTTCAACTTCTCCTCTTCCGTGTAGCCACTGATCTGAATGATTTCCATTCTGTCCTGAAGCGGCATCGGAATCCCGTGCAAATTGTTGGCCGTGGTTATGAAGAAAACCTCGGAGAGGTCATAATCCAGATCAAGATAATGGTCATTAAATGCAACATTCTGTTCAGGATCGAGGACTTCGAGCAGAGCTGAAGACGGATCGCCTCGAAAATCCATGGACATTTTATCCACTTCATCAAGACAAAAAACCGGGTTGGCGACATTCACCTTCTGCATGGATTGTATGATCTTGCCCGGCATCGCGCCTATATAGGTTCGCCGGTGGCCTCTGATCTCTGCCTCATCCCGTACACCGCCAAGTGATAATCTGGCAAACTGGCGGCCCATGGCTCTGGCAATCGAACGACAGATCGAGGTCTTGCCGACCCCGGGAGGCCCAACCAGACAAAGGATAGGCCCTTTTATCTTCTTCACCTGGGCCTGGACTGCCAGATATTCGAGGATTCGGATTTTGGGCTTGGCCAGACCGTAGTGATCTTCATCGAGAATCTCCTCGGCCCTGTTGATATCGATATGGGATTTGGTTTTTTTCTGCCAGGGAAGATTGATGATGCAGTCAATGTAATTTCGGACAACAGTTGTCTCCGCCGACATCGGCGGCATGCTTCGGAGTTTTTTGAGCTCCTTGGTAGCCTTTTCACGGGCCTGCACCGGCATCTTTTTCTTGCTGATAATTTCTTCCAGTTCACCAAGTTCATCGAGACCGCCCTCGCTCTGTCCCATCTCGGTCTGGATTTCGCGGACCTTCTCGCCCAGATAATAATTGCGCTGGGTCTTTCCCATGCGCATCTTAACCTTGGCGTTAATGGCCTTTTCGAGTTCGGAAAGCTCAATCTCCCGATAGATTATCTCAAGGACCTTCTCCATCCTGGCGATGAGGGTTTCACTTTCGAGAATTCCCTGCTTTTCATCAGCCCTCAGAGGAAGATGTGCACAGATTACATCAACCAGCTTTGAGGGATCCTCTATACTGTTAACGGATTTGACAACCTCTTTGGCTATTTTTTTGTTAGTGTTGGCGAATTCATCGAAAAATTTTCGCAGTTCTCTTTCGTACGCCAATAATTCCCCTGTCTTTTCTATGACATCAGGAATTTCTTCAACTTCCGCTTGAAGGAAGTTGTCATTCGGTACAAAAGAGATGATTTTCGCCTTGGTCTTTCCCTCAACAAGGGCCTTGATAGTACCGTCAGGCAAACGCAGGAGTTGCATGACTGAAGCAAGGGTGCCGTAGGAGTATATCTCCTTTTCGCCTGGGTCATCGACCGTCGAATCCTTCTGAGTGACCAACAGGATTTCGGTACGTTTCTCCATGGCGTCTTCGAGTGCCTGGATCGACCGTTTTCGGCCTACCACCAACGGGGCGACCATATGGGGAAAGATAACTATATCCCTAAGGGGCATGAGTGGATAAAGCTTAGTCACAAAATCTCCTTTTTCATTTCAAGGGTTCCAAACTCTTCCATCAGGCAGTCTTC
>JAIFKM010000155.1 GCA_020049575.1 Desulfobulbaceae bacterium | reverse complement strand
GATTCTGATTCCCGATACCGCCCACGGAACCAATCCGGCAAGCGCTGCGCTCTGAGGCTTCAGTCCGGTGTCTCTCAAATCCAATGCCCAGGGTGTGCTTGATGTGCAGAGCGTGGAAGATCTTATGGATGAGCAGACGGCCGGCATCATGCTTACCAACCCCAATACGCTCGGCATCTTTGAGACAAATATTCGGCAGATCGCTCAAGTTGTCCATGCCAAAGGCGGGCTTGTCTATGGCGACGGGGCGAATATGAACGCCATTATGGGTATTGTCGACATTAAAAAATGCGGTGTTGATGTCATGCATCTCAACCTGCATAAGACTTTCTCTACGCCGCACGGTGGCGGCGGCCCTGGGGCCGGGCCGGTCTGCGTTGTCAGTGAGCTGGCTCGTTTTCTGCCGGTACCGAGGGTCGTCAAAGAAGGTGACAGGTATCGCCTTGAATTCAACTCTCCGGAATCCATCGGCCGGATACACGGTTTTCACGGCAACTTCAGTGTCCTGGTCCGGGCCTACAGTTATATCCGCAGCATGGGACCTGGCAACCTGAAGAAAGCCAGCCAACTTGCCGTACTCAATGCTAATTATATCAAGGAACGGCTGAAAAAGGACCTGCACCTGCCCTATGACCTGCCCTGCATGCACGAGTGTGTTTTTTCCGATCTCTTCCAACATGATGACGGGGTCAAGACCCTGGATATGGCCAAACGCCTGATTGATTTTGGCTATCATCCGCCGACCATCTATTTTCCTTTAGTGGTGCCGGGAGCAATAATGATCGAGCCGACCGAGACCGAGTGCAAGGAAGATATAGATCTATTTATCAAAGTCGTTCAGCAGGTGGTGGTGGAGGCAAAGGAAAACCCTGAACTGCTCCATCAGGCCCCGGTGCGAACCAAACTCAGGCGTCTCGACGAGACCCGGGCGGCACGCCATCCCTGTCTCTGTGGCTAAACGATGGGCGCCCAGTTCTGCCATCTCGGCCTGCTCGACTATCAGACAGCGTATGCCCTGCAGATTCGGCTGGTGGCAGAGCGTGCTGCAGGAGAACGGGGGGACCTATTTCTCCTGACCGAGCACCCGGGGGTCTTTACCCTGGGGCGTCGGGGCGGACGTGAAAATCTCATAGTACCCCAGCAGTCTCTGGTTGAGGCGGGTATTCCTGTAGTGCAAATAGAACGAGGCGGGGATGTGACCTATCACGGCAGGGGGCAGCTGATTCTCTACCCGATTATTCATCTGCGTCAGGCCAGGCTCTCGGTCACCGACTATGTTTTCTGCTTGGAAGAACTGATGCTGCGGTTGGCCCGGGAGTTCGGTGTCGATGCCGGTCGCGACTGCCGGAACCACGGCATCTGGGTGCATGGCCGCAAACTCGGCAGCGTCGGTATTGCCATCCGGCACGGCGTCGCCTTCCATGGTCTTGCCCTCAATGTCAATATTTCCCTTACGCCTTTTTCCTGGATCAACCCCTGTGGCCTTACCGGTATCCAGATGACCTCTCTCAGCAGAGAATGCGGCACGGAGATCAGTCTTGCGCAAGCGACTCCGCTTCTCCTGCGCCACCTGACCGAAATCTTCCTCAGAGGTTTCAGTGTGATTGACATCCAGGATCTTTCACCAGTAGGGGTAGCCTGATGGAGGGATGTCAGGGCCCGGAAGAGCGGAAGGGCAAGCCCCGCTGGCTTCGGCGCAGCCTGCCTTCCGGGCCTGAATACGAAAAGATCCGCCAACTCCTGAAAGGCAGGGATCTGCATACCGTCTGTCAGGAGGCTAAGTGCCCTAACCAGTTTGAATGCTATGCCAAGGGTACGGCCACCTTTATGATCCTTGGTGATCGCTGCTCGCGAAACTGCCGTTTCTGTGCTGTGAAGCACCTCCCTCCAGCCCCTCCGGACCTGACAGAACCCCCACGGGTTGCTGAGGCCGTCGCTCTCCTTGGTCTGCGCTATGCCGTGATCACCTCGGTGACCCGTGATGATCTCAACGATGGCGGTGCAGGGATATTCGCCGAGACCATAAGGGTAATACGAGATCAGAACCCCGACACTCTTGTTGAAGTCTTGATCCCTGACCTCCAGGGAGACTGGCAGGCCTTAGGTACTATCCTTGAAGCCAGGCCGCATGTCCTCAATCATAATGTCGAGACTGTCCCTCGCCTCTATTCCCGGGTCCGTCCCCAGGCTGACTACCGGCGGTCTCTTCAATTGATCCGCCGGGTAAAAAAAATATCTCCGCAAATGATCTGTAAATCTGGTATCATGCTTGGCTTTGGTGAGACGATTGAGGAGTTGCGGGAGGTCTGGCAAGACCTTCGCCGGAACGGCTGCGATATCCTCACGATGGGGCAGTATCTCCAGCCATCCGCCAGCCATCTGCCGGTACAGAGGTTTGTTCCTCCGGAAGAGTTTGAAGAACTGAAGGCCGAGGCGCAGAACCATGGATTTGCTGGAGTTGCCTCCGGCCCCTTTGTGCGAAGTTCTTATCAAGCTGAAAAGCTCTATCGTCAGGCTGTAAAAAATTATCACGAGGAGAAGTTGTGCTGTCCCACGAAGAAATGATTGCCCTGCAGGCAGAAAAGCATGAGGTGATCGAGCCGGAAACATTTCGCAATAACAAGGATTTCGTTCTCCATCTCATCCATACCAGGGCTTATGAGCAGGCTGCTCTGTATACTGCCGAGAAGAGGGTGCTCGATCTCGGCTGCAATACCGGTTATGGCACCAAAATCATCAAAGCCTCGGGGGCTGACGTCATCGGTCTGGACGTGTCCTCAGAGGCTATAGCCATCGCCCGGAGGAGATACGGTTCAGCCGGAATAGAATTTGATTGCACGGATGGTGACAGGCTGCCATTTGCCGACCAGAGTTTTGATATTGTCACGAGTTTCCAGGTCATCGAGCATCTCGTTGATTCCAGTAGATTCCTCTCCGAGATCCTGCGTGTCATCAGACCTGGCGGCAGGGCGATCTTTACGACTCCGAATGGTCCGTTGCGGCTTCATCCAGGGACCAGGCCGTGGAACCCTTTTCATGTCAGGGAATTCAGCGCTGATGAACTGCAGAAGCTTTTAAGAAAATTTTTCCCTAAAGTCGAGATACTTGGCCTTTTTGCTGTAAAACCCCTCTACACTGTTGAATACGAACGGATTCGCACAATCCGTGAGCGGGCCAGGATAAAACAGAGCCCGGAAGGCACCTCCGTTGCGGGCAGGTTTAAACTTTTCCTGCTGCACCTCGAATCAGAATTCAGAAAAAAACGTCATAATCTGGACAGGCAGTTCAGGCAGCGATATACCTCGAGGGATCTTTATTATAAAAGAGAAACCTTGGATGCCGCCCTTGACTTGATGGCTGTCTGTACTGTCAGTGAGCGTTTACCCTCAGGTTGAATCGGCTTTTTCCTCCATCGGCGAAAGAGGTTGAGGCCAATTATGACAAGGAGATAGGTTGCCGCGGCGATCATAATGATAACCGGTCCGCTGGGGAGATCGAGACTGTAGCTGGCCCCGAGTCCTGTAAGAATGAAAGCGCAGCAGAAGAGTGTGGAAAAAATCATCATCTGCATGATATTGCGTGAAATATTTCCAGCAATGGCGGCCGGCAGGGTGAGCAGGGCGATGACCATGACGATACCCACAACCCGTACCAGCAGCACGATGGTCAAGGCCACCAGGCAGATGAGCAACAGATAGAGCCAGTGTGTTCTGACGCCTCGTAACTGGGCATATTCCTCATCAAAACAGAGGGCCAGAAAGGTGTTGTAAAAAATACCGATGATGCCGATGACCAGCACGTCAAGTGCCAGGACAAAAAACAAATCATTACGGGTGATCATGAGAATATTGCCGAAGAGGTAACTCATGGGATCGCTGTAACCCGGAGTCCTGGCAATAAACAGCAGGCCTATGGCCATGCCGACCGACCAGAGTGCGCCAATGACGCTGTCCTCTCGCTGCTTTGCATAAAGACTGACCAACGCCAGGATGCAGGAGGCGAGCAGGGCGACGGCAATGGCACCATGCAACGGCCCGAACCAGGTGATGCCCATGGCGTTCTGCAGATACAGACCTGCTCCGATGCCGCCCAGGATGCAGTGCGAAATCGCCCCGGCGATATAACTGATCCGCCGGACTACTACATATGTGCCAATCATGCCGAACGGTATCGAGGCAAAGATGCCGGTAAGAACGGCATAGCGAAAAAACGGCAGATTGGGGTCACTGATGGCTGCCAAAAAATCAGTCATGGCAATGTCCCCCCTCGCTGCAGCGGTGGTCGTGCCTGATCATCTTCAGATCTCCTCCGTACATTTCTTGAATGTGCCGACCTGTTAGTTCGCTGGTTGGGTGAATGACTACCTGCCGGTTGACGCAGGCTATCCTTTTGAAAAAACCCGAAGCAAAACCAACCTCATGGGTGACCATCAGGATGGTCATTGCGGCATTCAACTCTGTAAGCAAATCAAAAAAACGGACCTCGGATTCATGGTCGATATTTGCCGTTGGTTCGTCCAGAATGAGAATCTCGCCACCAGAAGCCAAGGCCCGGGCAATAAGCGCACGCTGGCGCTGCCCCCCGGAGATCGAGGCGAATGGGCGAGTTGCGAGATCGGTGAGACCGGTCTTGGCCAGTGCAGCCATGGCGTGTTCTTTATCAGCCTTGGAGTATCTGCCGGTAAAGGAGCCTGACAGCCGACCCATGCACACGACATCTCTGACGGAGATTGGAAATTGCGGGTCGTAATGGGCATATTGCGGGACATACCCGATACGCAGGCGGGCCTCTTCCGGTTTGTGGCCAAAGACCGTGATGGAACCCCGGGCGGGTGAGAGAAGGCCGAGGATCAGTTTGATCAAAGTCGTCTTGCCGCCGCCATTGGGCCCAACTATGCAGACCGAATCCAAAGGCCAGATGTCGAGGTGCACATCTGTGAGCACGGGTGCCTGGTCATAATTGAAATCCAGGTCTCGAACTTCAATAATTGCCCTTTCTTCAGCTATCAATTTGTAACCCCTTCGTTTTTGGAAAGAGCGGCGGCGATTTTTGCAGAAATATGCAGGAGATTGCCGGCAACATCCTCAGCCAACGCATCGAGCGGTTCAACCACGCCATTGATTGCCTGGGCGACAGTAGTCGCACTCTTAATATCAAACTGCGGCTGCACGAAGATGATCCGTACATGATCCTCCTTGGCTCGGGCGATAAGCGCCAGGAGTTGCTTCGGGCTGGGTGATTTACCGGATATCTCGACCGCCTCCTGCTGGAGGTGGTACTCCCTGGCGAAATAGCCGAATGAGGGGTGGAAAACATAGAAGGCCGATCCTTTGAAGGGTGCAAGCTCATTGGTGATTCGCTGATGCAACTGGGCGAGACTCTCTGAGGTCCGCTGCAGATTTTGCCGGTAGATCTCTGCATGGTCAGGATCTGCCGAAATCATCGCCTCAGCCATCACGTTCGCCATTTTGCTCAGGTTGACCGGCGAAAGCCAGACGTGGGGATCCGTCGCGGCATGATGACCCTGATCTGCCGGTTCATCCCCGTGGTCGTGGCCGCCTTTTGACAGGGCGATTTTGGTGAGCGATCGTGAGACGTCGATCATTGTCAAGCCTGCCACCGCAGCACCAAGTTTTCGGGTGATCTGCTCCTCAAATTCCATGCCGATGGTGAAATATATCTTTGACCGGGAGAGGTTGGTAATCTGTTTCGGGGTGGGTTCGTATGTGTGGGGATCCTGACCTTTTGCGACAAGGACATGGGTCAATATTCTCTCGCCGCCGATTTGATCGCTGAGCCATTTCTGCGGCGGTATGGAGACATAGACCTCCATTGGCGCAGCCCAACAGTTGGGGGCATAGAACAGCAGGAGAAATGTCAGTATGTTCAGTGTGTATTTGTAATTTTTCATAATGTTCAATGGATGCCTTATTGCAGGTTTGAATGATCAGTGGTGTTGCAGATATAATGAACGGCATTGCACTCATTGCACTTTTCCAGGGTATGCAGGGTCAGGAAATGTTGCCAGTGTCTGCGTTGCTCAGGGGTCAAAAGGCCGCTGCCGTGGCACAATGGGCAGTCATGCCCCAGGGCCGCAAGTATGGCCTTGCGGATGAATTCAGACTTATTGGTGATCTGATCAAGTTGCCTGGCCAATTCTTCGTCAGTCTTGAAGGTAAAAATACGTTCTTGTCCTTTGATTTTCATGCATATCCTCTCTGGTGTGAAAAGCTATTTGGTAATACTATGTAATACTCACGCAAGGAAAAGGCAAGGCATGTCCGTTTGCTGAAAAATCAGAAGCAAGAGAAAACAGTTGAAAGAGGGGGCCTGGAGGTTGGAATTTGCCAGCAGTTGGCAAGAGAATGGCAGAAAGATTGCGGGAATGAGGAACGAATTTCAATGTTCGCTGACCCGCAAAAAAATATTAAAGAATTTTCATAACCAGCCTGCCGATGCCGTTTTCGAGCAGGGAGAGTTTACGAGCAAGACCATAGGAGAGATCGACATCGCGTCCCTCGATATACGGACCTCTGTCAGTTACTACCGCCTTGGTGGATTCCCCGGTACGGGGATTGTTAAGCTCGACTTCGGTACCAAGCGGCAGATCTTTGTGGGCGATAGTATTGGCAAACATATTGTAAGGGCGACCGTTGGCCATGGGTTTGCCATGAAAATTTTTACCGTACCAGCTGGCTGTTACCTCGTCTTCTACAGTGACTGCCGGCTTGTTCACTGTCAACTTCTGGCCAACCTGCAGAACGTTGGGGTTTTCAATGCCATTGTCTCTGATCAGGTCCTGCAGATTGACGTGAAAGGTGTTTACAGCCAAACCCCAGAGCGTATCTCCTGCCTTGACGGTGTATTCACTCTGGACGGCAGGTGCGGTATTTTCCTGACTGGACTTGGCTGCAGGTATTGACTCTTTGGCCTCCCCAAGGGTAGTCGCGAAACTTTTTCTTTGTAGAGTAATTTCCGCCCCTTCGCGCAGGAACCAGTTGCCGTTTATCCGAGATTTGCCGATAGCTTTTGGATTCTGGCTGCGCAAAGTCTGCCAGTCAGTCTGCAGTTTCTGCGTTACGTGGGCAATGGTATCGCCTCGCTGTACCGTATATTGGCTCATATACTGCTCCGGTTGTGGTTCATCTGGGGGGCGGAACCTGTTCAAAGTACAGGTATTATATCGGCGGATTTGCCTGAGTGGATTAGAGCTTTTTGAAGAAGAGCCACGTTTGCGACAAGTTGTTGAGGTAATTGATCTCGGAGGGGGATGTCTCAGAGAATGGCAAAATCGGTGGCCATGCCCGGGAAAATGTCAGCTGGGAGTATGCGGCTTGACTGTGGGATTAACATTTTTCCGCAGGTCGTCTCTCCGGCACATAGACACGCGGAATTGATTGCTCATTCCAGGCCTGTGACACATAGAGTCCGCAGTAGCAACTGCCGAATTCGCGGACGTCGGCCTCTCGATATTCACAGGGACAGATGATGTCCCGATCAGCTTCCCTGTCGTCCTGGGTGAGGCGGCAGGGACAAAGCATGTATCCGTAGCGTTCCTTGTTGACGAGCAGACCGGCAAGCAACGCCAGGGTATGTTGCCGATCGCAGTTGAAGAAAAATCCTTTCTGTTCGTTGATCTTTCGCAGTGCATCGTAAAGTTGTTCTGTGTCCATTATTCTATTCCCAGTTCTCGAGCAAGCAGGTCTTTGCGAAAACCCACGATAGCCTTGTCGTTGACAATGATGATCGGGAAGGTTTTTTGTGGATTGTAGCTGGTAATTTCTCTGATGAACTCCTGGCGCTCTTCTCTGGGCAACAGGTCGATGTCAGTAAATTCAAAAG
>JAIFKM010000049.1 GCA_020049575.1 Desulfobulbaceae bacterium | reverse complement strand
CCAGTTCGTTGTCTTGGCAAGGGGAGGACGTAAATGAATAAGGGTAACGGCATGTTGTTGCAACCGGAAAATTGCTGTCTGCATATGGTCGATCTGCAAAAAAGCCTCATGGCCCAGATTTATGAGGCCGATCGAGTTGTTGCTGTAACGAAGTTGATGCTGAATTTTGCCAGGATCATCAAGATGCCAGTGTCGGCCAATACCCAGTACCGGAAAGGTCTTGGTCTCTATGTGCCCGAGCTCGAGCCGCTCATGGAAGGAATCCCACGCCCTGACAAGGTCGAGTTCAATGCCATGGCCAATGCGGAAACCTTTTCCTATTTCTCTCTTTTGCCTGCGAACGTGACAACTGTGATATTGGTTGGCGTCGAAACGCATATATGTATCTATCAGACGGCAGCTGGCATCCTCGCAAGAGGACTTACACCGTGGATTGTTGCTGATGGAGTGTCGGCTCGAAGTGAATATAACCACCACCTGGCTTTGCAGCGCCTGCGGGAGATGGGGGCTGTTATCGGTCCTGCTGAGATGCTCATCTATGAATTGCTTGGTAAAGCCGGTACTCCGCTTTTTAAAGAGGTTTTACCTTTAATTATTGATCATACGAATTAGGAAAGGATTCCTTGTTATTGTTGACCTATTTTCAGGGACGAGATGTCTGCCCAGAAGCAGGTCTTTCAAGGGAGCCCTTATCACACCAAATTGTTAATCACTTGACTGATATTATGAACGGAAACGATATTCGTGCAAAATTTTTGAGATATTTCGAATGCAAAGCTCACACAATTGTGGAGAGCTCATCCCTTATTCCAAAGGATGATCCCACTCTGCTTTTCACTAATGCCGGTATGGTGCAGTTCAAGACCGTTTTTATGGGAGAGGATAAACGCCCGTATACGAGAGCAGTGACAAGCCAGCGCTGTGTCCGTGCCGGAGGCAAGCACAATGATCTTGAAAATGTCGGATATACGGCGCGACATCATACCTTTTTCGAGATGCTTGGAAATTTTTCCTTCGGCGACTATTTCAAGGAAGATGCTATTCGTTATGCCTGGCACTTTCTGACCGTGGAATTGGGGTTGCCGCCCGAAAAACTCTGGGTATCTGTTTTTGAAGACGATGATGAAGCCTATGCGCTCTGGGAGAAGATTGAAGATCTACCGAAAGGTCGGATTGTTCGAATGGGAGAAAAGGACAATTTCTGGGCCATGGGAGACACAGGGCCTTGCGGCCCATGTTCGGAGATTCATATTGATCAAGGGGCTCAAGCGGGGTGCGGTCGTCCGGAATGTGCACTAGGCTGTGATTGTGATCGCTTTCTTGAGTTATGGAACCTTGTTTTCATGCAGTTTTATCGAGCCGAAGATGGCACCATGACTCCCTTGCCAAAGCCCAGTATTGATACTGGAATGGGGCTTGAAAGGGTTGCCGCTGTACTGCAGGGTAAGTTCAGTAACTATGATTCGGATCTCTTCGAACCGATTATTCGGAAAATCGAGCTACTGTCAGGAAAGCGATACAAAGAAAACAAGGCAGATGATACCGCTATGCGAGTTATTGCTGATCACGCGAGGGCCACAGCTTTTCTCGTGGCCGATGGAGTATTGCCTTCTAATGAGGGGCGTGGCTATGTCCTTCGCAGGATAATGCGGCGAGCAGTGCGATATGGCAGAAATCTCGGATTGCAGAAAGCATTTTTTACAGATGTCGTGGCCGCAGTGGTTTCTTCAATGGCTGCTGCCTACCCTCTCTTGAAGGATGCCGCAACCCTTTTGACAAAAGTGGTTTGCAATGAGGAAGAGCGCTTTGGTGAAACGCTTGAGCATGGGCTCCAGTTGCTCGAAGAGGAACTGGCTAGACCGGAATCTCAAGCAGTTCAGGCATTGACAGGTGAATTTATATTCAAGCTGTATGATACCTATGGATTTCCATTCGATATTGTCCGGGATATCGCTAAAGAGCGAAATTTCAGGATTGATGAAGAAGGGTTCCATGCTGCTATGGAGGATCAGCGCCTCAAATCTAGAACTTCGCGTAAAGGTGAGGGGATTCGCCTACGCGAAGAAGGGGTAAAGGCTTGTCTTGAGGCCGGTCTGAAAACGGTATTTGTAGGTTATGAAAGTTTGCAGGCCGCTTCACCTGTGCTGGCACTTCTTGATGTGCATGGAACTACAGTGCAATCGCTTGCTGTTGAGCAGACAGGACGTCTGGTCGTTGCTCAAACACCATTTTATGCAGAATCTGGAGGGCAGGTTGGTGATTCAGGCGAAATACAATGGGCTGGAGGCTTTGCCGAGGTAATTTCCACATCCCTTGAAGGCGATGCAGTCATTCTGCATGAGATTGTTGTAAAGCAAGGGCACCTGGCCACCGGGCAGGAAGTCACACTCATTGTCAAGCCTGAGAGTCGACGTGAAACTGCTGCTCATCATTCTGCAACTCATCTGCTGCAAGCGGCACTTGTGGCTGTCCTTGGCAAGCATGTAAAGCAGGCTGGCTCTCTTGTTGGGCCCGGGCGTTTACGCTTTGACTTCACACATTTTTCACCATTGAGCCTGGAAGACCTAGAAGCGGTGGAAGAAAAGGTCAATGCCTGGTTAAGGGCAGATTATCCTGTTGAAACTCAACTGCTAGCCAGAGAAGAAGCAATCAAAGCTGGAGCAACAGCGCTCTTTGGTGAAAAGTATTCTGATGATGTCCGCGTTGTGGCAATTGGCGAAAACAGCATGGAACTCTGTGGTGGTACTCATGTCAAATCCTCGGGGGAGATCGGTCTTTTCAAAATACTCTCAGAAACCGGTATTGCAGCAGGGATTCGCCGCATAGAGGCCTTGGCCGGTAGGGCTGCCCTGAGGCATATCCAAAGTGTATGTCGGAGAGAAAACGAGATCAGAAGGGTTCTGAATGCCAGAGAGGAAAATGTTCTCATAAAACTCGAAGCATTAATGCAAGCGCAAAAGAACCTTGAGAAACAGATAACTGAACTGTCGACTCGTCTCGCTTCTTCAAACCTCAAAGGGATGCTCGATAAAACTGTTGAGGTCGCAGGGGTTAAGGTCCTTGCGTTAGAGATCACTCTGGATAACTCAAAGACCTTGCGCGAAATAGGGGATAAGGTCAGGGATACTCTGCCTTCGGGAGTTGCAGTGCTTGGCGGAGTCATTCAGGGAAAGGCTGCTATTCTTGCCCTGGTCACGAAGGATTTGATAGAGAAAATCCAGGCGGGTCAGTTGGTGGAAAGGGTTGCTGCAATAATCGGCGGTAAAGGTGGAGGTCGTGACGATATGGCCCAGGCAGGTGGTCCGTATGGCGATAAGATTCATGCGGCGATAGCTGCTGTTCCAGCGATTGTCGGAGAACTTCTGTCAGACGCATAAGTGGCAAAAAGGTAGCTGGTTCTGTAAAAAAATCAAAGATTGATTGTGCGGCTTGACTCTTGAAAAATCGCACAAAATTGGCATATCTGCGAATTTATAAATTGGTTGACACCGTGTGATATTTACAGTAAGAATTTTTTGCTGTAGTGAATGGTCGTTCATTTTTATTCCAGATAATCGCATTGTGCTGGTTTATTTGCTACTTCTCGCTTCATTGTGATGTGGTCATCATTCACTTGGTGAATGTTACGTTTTTTTTCTGTTATCGAGGTTAATCGGGAGCTTACTAACATGATAACGATGGATATTACATTGGTGATTCAGGTCTTGAACATGATAATACTCATGTTCCTTCTCAATGGAGTTCTTTACAAACCAGTAAAGAGAATCCTGAAAGAGAGAGCTGAAAAACAGCAGGCAATGCAAAGCGAGATTGCGAAATTTGACAAAAACGCAAGACTCCGCCAGCAGGAAGTTGATGAAAAAATGGCAAAGGCGTCAGGAAGGGCAAAAGCTGCACTGGATTCAGCCAGAGCTGAAGCTCAGGCTGCTGGTGACCAGAAACTGGGAGCGATCAAAGCGGAGGCTGAGGCGACCAAGAATACTCAGCTGGCTGACATCAGGGCTCAGATTCAGAGTGCCAAGGCTGGTTTGCAGGCCAATCTTGACGGATTCGCAAATGATATGGCCAGTAAAATTCTGGGAAGGAGTCTCTAGAGATGAGAGGAGTGAAACAAGTAGCCCGAATTATGGTTTTGGTCACGGCAACACTTGTGTTTGCCCTGTCCAATGGAGCCGTATGGGCAGCCGACCAGACAAGTCACGAAAATCCCCCGGCAGCTCAACAGGCCGGTCCGGATCAAGGTCATGGTGAAGCAACCGGTAAGACAGAAGCTGCGGGAGGCCATGGTGAGGCGGTTGCTGCTGCAGGTGATCATGGAGCTGCCAAAGGTGGTAGTCTTTCGCCGGCTAAATTGAAAGACCTTGGTTTTAGAATTCTCAATTTTATTGCCCTGATGATCATTCTTGTTAAATTCGGGGCAAAGCCTATTGGTGCCAGTCTCGCTAGCCGTCAGAAACGAATAAAAGACGAAATCGAAGACCTCCAGGCCAAGAGGGCCGAGGCAGAGCGATCGTATAAAGATTTCGAGGCCAAACTTGCCTCAGTCGAAAAAGACATCGACAAGATTGTTGAGAAGGCTGTAGCGCAGGCTGAACTCGAAAAAGTGAAGATAATTGAGCGGGCAGAGCAGGCCGCAGCCGATATAAAGCGCCAGGCGGAGTTGGCTGTTCAGAAAGAGGTCATGGAGGCCAGGCGTTCGTTGAAGAATGATGTCGCTGACCAGGCTGCCGCGATGGCTGAAACGCTCATCGTGAAAAATCTCACAGCTGTCGATCAGGTCAAAATCGTTGAAGATTATTTAGCTAAAGTGGGGGCCGTACAGTGAAACAGACAATCCTCGCGCGGAGATATGCCAAAGCGTTATTTGCTGTTGGCAAGGAACAGGATAATTATGAGGAATACAACCAAGCCCTACAGGGATTGGCCAAACTCTATGTATCCAAACCGGAAGTGGCAGACGCTTTGACAAATCCTCTCTATCCATTGGATATTAGGGAGAAGGTCATGGCAGGCATGATCAAATCCATGGGTGTTGACAAAGTCATGGGTAATTTCCTCAACCTGCTGATTCAGAAGAAGCGGGTGGTGATTCTGCCTGAGATAGCAGAAGGTTTTCAGGCAATGGTTGATGAAGAAAAGAATATCAGCCATGGCAACGTCATCTCAGCCTTTGAGTTGAGCGCCGAATTGCAGGAAAATGTACAGAAAACACTTGAAAAGTTAACTGGCAAGAAAGTGAAACTAACCACCAGCGTTGATCCCTCAATAATTGGGGGAATTATCGCCAAGGTTGGCGATCTGGTGCTGGATGGGAGCATTAAAACACAACTTGCAGGTTTAAAAGATTCCATAAAGGGGAGAGAATAGATGCAGATCAAAGCCGAAGAAATTAGTCAGATTATCAAGGACCAGATAGGGGAGTACGAGACTAGCATTGACCTGAATGAGACAGGAACCGTTATCTCAGTCGGTGACGGTATTGCGCGTGTCTATGGTGTCAAAAACTGTATGGCCATGGAACTTCTTGAGTTCCCCGGTGGTATCATGGGATTGGCCCTGAACCTGGAAGCTGACAATGTTGGTTGTGCAGTCCTTGGTAATGTATCCAACATCAAGGAAGGCGACATCGTCAAACGGACTGGCAAGATTGCTGAGGTTCCCGTTGGACCCGCCATGTTGGGCAGGGTTGTAGACGGAATAGGTGCTCCGATCGACGGACAGGGCCCGATTAATTCAGAGCTTTCATCCAAAATCGAGGTTCTCGCCCCTGGTGTTATTTCCAGAAAAGGCGTACATGAACCATGTTACACCGGGGCCAAGGCGGTAGATGCCATGACACCAGTTGGCCGTGGCCAGCGTGAGTTGGTTATCGGTGATCGTCAGATCGGCAAGACTGCCCTCTGTGTCGATGCCATTATAGCCCAGAAAAACACTGATGTGTACTGTATCTATGTCGCCGTCGGCCAAAAGAAATCAACTGTCGCCCTCGTCGTTGAAGCGTTGAGAAAACATGGTGCAATGGAATACACCACCGTTGTTGCTGCCTGTGCATCTGATCCTGCGCCGATGCAGTACATCGCCCCCTTTGCCGGATGTTCGATGGGTGAGTACTACCGTGATAATGGCAAGCATGCCCTGATCATCTATGATGATCTTTCCAAGCAAGCTGTTGCCTATCGTGAGTTGTCCCTGCTTCTCAGGCGTCCCCCTGGACGTGAGGCTTACCCCGGTGACATTTTCTTCAATCACTCCCGTCTTCTCGAGCGGGCTGCAAAGGTAAACGACGCCCTCGGGGCCGGTTCCCTTACCGCCCTGCCGATCATCGAAACACAGGCAGGTGATGTGTCGGCGTTTATTCCGACAAATGTTATCTCCATTACCGACGGTCAGGTATATCTCGAGCCAAACCTTTTCTTCTCCGGCGTTCGGCCGGCAATCAACGTCGGTCTGTCAGTTTCCCGTGTTGGTGGCGCTGCCCAGGTAAAAGCCATGAAACAGGTGGCCGGAACGCTGCGTCTCGATCTTGCCCAGTACCGTGAGCTGGCAGCCTTCGCAGCCTTTGGTTCGGATCTTGATTCGGCTACCCAAGCCAAGCTGACCCGTGGCGAGAGACTCGTTGAGATCCTTAAACAACCCCAGTATCAGCCACTGCCCATGGAAAAACAGGTAACTATCATCTATGCAGGTTCAAATGGTTATCTCGATAAGCTTCCAGTGAATACCTTGGCTAACTATGAACGTGAACTTTTCTCCTATATTGAGTCTAACGATCCGACGATATTCACTGACCTTCAGGAAAAGAAGGAATTTACTCCTGAAATCAAAGAGAAACTCAATAAGGCACTGACCAGCTTTGGCGATACTTTCAAGGCAACCAAAGGTCTTAACTAATTATAGGTAGGTCCACGATATGCCGACTTTAAAAGAAGTTAAAACGAAGATCAATGGTGTCAAAAAGACATCCCAGATCACCAAAGCTATGAATATGGTCGCGGCAGCCAAACTCCGAGGTGCTCAGGAGAAAATGGAAGCATTTCGGCCGTATACCTCTAAGTTTAATGAAGCAATGTCCAACCTCTCCGGTGGTGCCACGACAGGTCAATTTCCCCTCATGGAAAAGCGCGATGTAAAATCAGTGGAGCTTGTTGTCGTGACATCTGACCGCGGACTTTGCGGATCTTACAATGCCAACATTATCAAGCTGGCCCTCAGTATGATGAAATCCTATGAGGAAGCAGGGAATAAGGTCAGTCTGGTTTGTGTTGGCAAAAAAGGGTTTCAGCTACTGAACAAAACAGGCAAAGTTCGTAAGAAATACACTGACATTATGTCGACATTTCAAATGTTTAATGCCAGGGAAGTTGCTAGTGATCTTGCTGATAGCTTTTTGAAAGGAAATTCAGACAAAGTTGAGGTTCTCTTTGGTGAATTCCGTTCTGTAGCAATTCAGAGACCGACCTCAGTTTTGTTTCTGCCTGTTCAACCAGCGGAAAAAAAACCAGGAAAGGAAATTGAAAAGAATATTTCCGGTGACTACATCTATGAGCCCTCAACTGAAGAGATCATGGATGTTCTCCAGCCGCTCTACCTCAATGTAATTATTTATCAGGCGATGCTTGAGGTCGGTGCGAGCGAGCACGCAGCCAGGATGACCGCCATGGATAATGCCACTAATGCGTGCAAGGACATTGTCTCAAATCTGACAGTTGTATATAACAAGGCTCGGCAGGCCGCAGTCACCAATGAACTTATGGATATCGTTGGCGGCGCTGAAGCCCTTAAATAGCGATTGATACACAAAATCTAAGACTTCTGAGGAGGGGTAAGGCCCTATGAGTGAGCAAAAAATAGGAAAAATTACACA
>JAIFKM010000099.1 GCA_020049575.1 Desulfobulbaceae bacterium | reverse complement strand
TATACCGGCACCTCCTATGCCATGAGCATGGTGGAGTTTTACAAACCGTTTGTCATCGTGCGCACGGTCTATTCCGGTATACGCAAGATCTTTCCCGGCTTGACGACTTATGAGACCCGAGTCGATGATATCGCCGAGATCGGCATGCACCAGATTTTCGTACAGCCCATGGTGCGGATGTTCCAGAGGCTACGCTGGATTCAGCATGGCCATATACAACTGTATATCGGCTATATAGTCCTGACTATTGTCGTCCTGCTCCTAGTTTTCTAAGGAAGAGCGGGACATTATGATTGCATATCGCAGACAGAGGTAGGAATGGAATCACTCGTATCAGTAACATTGGCACTTCTTCTCGCGCCTTTGTTTCCCGGCATCATCAACAAGACCAAGGCCTTCATTGCCAGCAAGAAGGGGCCGCCTCTGCTGATGAAGTATTACACCCTGGCAAAGCTTTTCCGCAAGGGTTCGGTCTACAGCACCAGTTCGAGCTATGTCTTCAAGCTGGGACCGACGGTCTCGTTTGCCGCCGCCCTCATGGCCCTGCTGTTTATCCCCCTGGCCGGTGTCGAGCCTGTCTTCGCTTTTCATGGCGATGTCATCGTTCTGTTTTATATTATGGGCATCGGTCGCTTTTTTACCATTGCCGCCGCTCTTGATACCGCTTCTCCCTTTGAAGGGATGGGTGCTGCCCGCGAGGCCTTTTTCTCGACTCTCGCCGAGGCCACCATCTTCACCGTCCTGATCCTCTTCTTCCGGATGAACGGTTCCCTCAGTTTTGCCGATTATTTTCATGGCGACAATCCGATCTCTCTGCTCGGCCCGGCCGGTTCTTTGCTGCTGCTGGTTATCGTAGCCATGTTCATGGTACTGTTGACCGAGAACTCCCGGGTTCCAGTTGATGATCCGCAGACCCATCTCGAACTGACGATGATCCATGAGGTCATGATCCTTGATCACAGCGGCCCGGATCTGGCCTTGATCGAACTCGGAGCCTTTTACAAGTTGTTCTTTTATTCCGCCTTCCTCACCCATCTGATTCAACCCTTCAGTTTCTCCAGCAGCCTGGTTCAAGGGCTGGTCTTTTATGCCGTCATGGCGGGTGTCTATGTCGCCGTCGGCATCACCGAATCAGTGATGGCACGGTTCAAGATGAATCTGGTGCCGAAGTATATCCTGACATCCTTTACCCTGGTGTTCTTCGCCGCTATTCTGACCATGGGATTTGTCAAATGATCAATTATGCCGATGCAATTCTGGTCGTTATCCTGCTCTCGGTGCTGCTGTCGCTTGAGTCCAATCGTCTCATTGCCCTGGTGAAGATCATGGGCCTGCAGGGCATCATGGTTTCTCTGGTGCCTCTCTTTCTTGAGCAGCACAGCAATCTCAGCAGCGGCGGCCTGATCTTTTTCCAGATCATGATCCTTGTCAAAGGACTGCTGATTCCCGGTCTGCTCTATTTCGCCGTGCAGCGGGTTGCCATAAAACGGGAGGTGGAACCGATCATCGGCTATCATGCCTCCTTGTTTGCCGGCCTGGGTATGATCCTGGTCTCTCTTTTCATTACAGATAAACTGCAGGTCAGTTTGCCGGGCGGTCATACTCTGCTGCTCATTACCGCCATCACCACCCTGGGTGCAGGCCTCTTTCTGATGATGTCGCGAACCAAGGCGATAACCCAGGTCATTGGCTACCTGATGTTGGAGAATGGTATCTATCTTGTCGGCACGGCCCTGACCAAACAGAGTCACACCCGTTATGTCGTTGAGTTCGGCGTACTGCTTGACGTCCTGGTCGGGGTGATGATCATGGGCATCATCCTGCACAATATCAACCATGCCTTCGATGATGTGGACACTGGCCTCCTTGGACGGCTAAAGGATTGACAATATGCTAGAATTTATCTTTCTGCTGCCGATACTCCTCGGCGGGACCGCGATGTTTCTACCGGTTATGCTGGGACGGGGCATCCTTATCGTGGCGGCCCTTCTCCACCTGCAGCTGACGGTGATGGGCTGGATGGGAACTTTGACACCGCATTTCCCGGAATATTTCAATTCCTCCCCCGAAGGAATGCTAGTCCTGCTGGTCACCTCCTTCATCTTCCTGTTCATCGCTGTTTATGCCATCTCCTATATGAACGAGACGGAAATGCAGAGTGAACCTATTTTCATCAGCTGCATGCTGATGTTTCTCGGCACCATGAGCATGGCGACCCTCGCCGATCATCCGATTGTCCTGTGGATCGCCATAGAGGCCACCACCCTGGTCAGTGCCCCGCTCATCTTCATCAACCGCTCGAAAGAGGCCCTCGAGGCCACCTGGAAATACGTACTGATCTGCTCGGTCGGCATCGCCCTGGCCCTGCTCGGCTGTTTCTTCATTACCCTGGCCATGGATATCAAGGATATAGATGCGCCCCTGACTTTTTCTTCGCTCAATGCGGTGGCCGGGCAACTCGATCCTACCTGGCTGAAGGCCGGTTTTATCTTTGTGATGATCGGCTTCGGCACCAAGATGGGCCTGGCGCCTATGCACACCTGGCTGCCCGATGCCCACAGTCAGGCCCCGAGCCCCGCCTCGGCCCTGCTCTCCGGAGCTCTCTTGAACTGCGCATTCCTCGGTATCTATAAGGTGCATACCCTGATGTATATTGCCGGTCTCGGTGCGTATTCCAGCAATATCCTCATCGGCTTCGGCCTGGTGTCGATGCTGGTCGCCGGCATCTTTATCCTCAACCAGCCGGATTACAAGCGGATGCTGGCCTATTCCAGCGTTGAAAACATGGGTGTCATCGCCTTCGGTGTCGGCATCGGCGGCATCGCCCTGTACGGCGCAATCCTTCATCTCATTCATCATTCCCTGATCAAATCCTCTCTGTTCCTGTCGGCTGGCAATATCCTGCTCGGCTTTGGTTCACGGCTGGTGAATAAAACAGGCAATCTCGCCAGGCTCTTCCCCAAGACCTTTGTCTCGTTTTTCGCCGGTTTTGCGGGTGTCTCCGGGTTCCCGCCCTTTGGTATCTTCATCAGTGAGCTGCTTATCATAATGGGGGCCTTCCAGGCCGGGCGGTTTGGTGTCATGGCCGTATTCATTTTCTGCCTCATCCTGGTCTTTGCCGGGGCCGCCCGCATTGTCATGCGCATTTCCTTTGCCAGTGCAAGTGAGGAAATCCTGGTGGAAGAACGGCTTTTCCGCGTCCTTCCCCCCTATGCCCTGCTGCTGACCTCGATAGGCTTGTGCATCTGGATGCCGGACAGCATTTATGAAGTAATTCTCAATACAATCAAAGTTCTTGGAGGCAGCTTCCATGGATAACCTCCTGCAGATAGGCAATGGCGAAGCAGTAAAGCGTTCAGCCATTCCCTGTGTGGATATCGAGACATTCGGTGCGGTACTTTCTGGATTTGTAAGAAATAATGGGTACATAGTTCAGTTTTTTGCCTATAAACAAGATGGCCGCAATACATTGCTTGCCGTAGTTCGGAATGAAAAACTGTATGTCACCAGCTGTGAGGTCGGAGCTACATTCCCTTCGCTGACAGGCATGGTGAACGAAAAGTTTCACCTGTTTGAGCGGGAAATCGCTGAGCAGTATGGCATCAAACCAACAGCCCATCCGTGGCTGAAGATGGTGCGCTACCATAAGAATTATCAGGGCAGTGAGGATGTCTTCGGCAACGACTATAACGAGGAAATTCCTGGCAGATACGATTATTTCCGGGTGGAAGGCGAGGCAATTCACGAGGTGGCGGTGGGCCCGGTGCATGCCGGCATTATAGAACCGGGACATTTCCGTTTCCAGTGCGCCGGCGAAGAAGTCCTCCATCTCGAAATTCAGCTTGGCTACCAGCATAGGGGCGTTGAAAAACTGCTGCCGTCCGTACCTCAGAAGAGGATGCCGATTATCTGCGAGGCCATTGCCGGTGATACCGCCATCGGCCACAATCTCTGCTGTTGCCAGGCTCTTGAGGCCCTGGCCGGTCTGGCAGTTGATCCGGGCGCCAAACTGGTGCGAACCATCGCTCTGGAGCTTGAGCGTATTGCCAATCATCTCGGTGACCTCGGCGCTTTGAGCGGCGATGTTGCCTTCAATCCGCCGGCGGCCTATTTTGGCAGGATGCGTGGTGATTTTCTCAATCTGCTGCAGGTTCTCTGCGGCAACAGATTCGGCAAAGGTTTGGTCCGTCCCGGCGGTGTGGCTTTTGTCATGGGAGAAGAACAGCGGCGGCTTTTATCCGCCAAACTTGATGAGATCACTCCGGAAATCGAACACGTTTGCGATCTGTTGTTTTCGGCCCATACAGTGCAGGCCCGGTTTGAACATACCGGCACGGTTTCCAGGCAGATGGCCGAAGATCTCGGCCTGGTCGGTTATGCCGGCAGGGCCTGCGGTATCGGCTATGATGCCAGGGTCGTTTTTCCGACCGAATGCTATGCCGAACTCCCCGCTAACACCAACGCCATGACCAACGGCGATGTCTACAGTCGGGCTACGGTACGGCGGGAAGAAATCATGCATTCTCTCAGTCTGATCCGCTTGCTGCTGAAAAAGCCGGATACCACCGAAGAAGCTGTTATGATGACAGAAAATACCCTAGCTGGTGACTCGTTTGTGGTGACAATCAATGAAGGCTGGCGTGGCGAAGTCTCACACTGTGTCATTACCAAAAGCGACGGTAGTATACTGCGCTACAAGATTAAGGATCCCTCTTTCCACAACTGGACCGGTTTGGCCATGTCGCTGAGGAATCAGGAGATTTCTGATTTTCCCCTGTGCAACAAGAGCTACAATCTCTCCTATTGCGGCTTTGATCTCTAGGCCACAGTATTGGCGCACACTCTACCCGCCGGCCAGCCGGAAGTAATGAAGACAAGGTTCTCAACATGCTGAAGATCATAAAAAATAAACTTGAGCAGGGGTGTAAGACCTCGGCGTACCCTAAACAGCCTATTGCCCTGTATGAACGTTTTCGCGGCCGGCCGGAGATCAACCGGAGTTGTGCCGGTGAGCTCGTCCGGCAGTGCGCAGAGGCTTGCCCGCAGGATGCGATCGACGCCGTAAGCGGCCGGATCGACTTGGGGCGCTGCACCTTCTGCGGACTCTGTGAATTCCTGTCGAAGGGGGAATTTGTCAGGTTCAGCCAGGATTTTTCACTGGGAGCTGCCAGGCGGGAAGATCTCATCACTGATGGAACCTACGCCGATCTGGCCGCCCATGCCAAACAGCATTTTAAAAAGCTCTTCGGTCGCTCGCTGCAGCTGCGCCAGGTCTCGGCCGCTGGCTGCAACTCCTGCGAAGCAGACACAAACGTTCTCAACACACCGTTTTTTGACCTGTCGCGATTTGGCATCGACTTTGTGGCCTCCCCCCGGCATGCCGACGGCATCCATGTCACCGGGCCGATCTCGCGCAATATGAAGGCAGCCCTACTGACCACCTATGAGGCTGTGCCCTCGCCGAAAGTGGTCATTGCCAGCGGCTGCTGTTCGATCTCGGGAGGTCCGTTTCACGGCAGCGATGAGATCATCGGTGATCTGAACAGTCTGCTGCCGGTTGATCTCTATATCCCCGGCTGTCCGCCGCATCCCCTCACCACCCTGGATGCTCTGCTGAAGTTTTTCAAGTAGAAGGAAAAAAGGCCAATCCGGTTCGCCGGATTGGCCTTTTCACTCCTTTTTTTGGTGATCAACCGCAGCCGCCGCCTGTGCCGCTGCATCCCCCGGAAGAACAGGATTTCACCCGTCGTCCTTTAAGTCCGGCTGTTCCTTTGCCCTCATAGATCAGGGCCAGGGCCTCTTCGATAAACCCCGAGGCCTCAATAGGTTCGACTCCAGATTTCATCAGGATATCGAGCGGTGTTTCACCGATACCGCTGACCAGCACCGCCCGGCAGTCGGCCAGAATTCGTGCGAGTTTGTGCCAGCGGGTGATGCCGCCACCGTTGGCCGGGGCCTGGCGTTCTTCGACAAGCCGGTATGACCCGGCGTGTGTCTCCCAGATTTGGAAGGTTCTGGCCTCGCCGAGATGCTGGTTGATGAGGATGCCCTCCTGGCTGGCCACGGCCACGTAGGGCCGCTTTTCTCCGGCCGGAATGGCAATGGAGGCGCAGGCCGAAAGACAGCCGCGGAACTCCTCGGTCCGGTCATCGCCCAGCAGGCCGACGGCATCGGCCCGGCAACGGGTGCAGTGGCGCATCTGCGGCAGGTACTGTTCAGCCATGTCGCGGATGGCGGCCATGGTCTTCTTGTCGGGTTGGGGTATCTCGCCAAACGGCGTGTTGACGTTAGGGAACATGGCCATGCAGTTGAGCAGATCCGCCCCGAGCTCCTGCATCCGGCGGGCGACCGCCTCGACATGGTGATCATTGACACCGGGGATGACAATACAGTTGATCTTGACCGTGATGCCGACCTCTTTGAGTTTTTTAATTGCGGCGGTCTGCCGTTCCAGCAGCAGTTTTGCCCCCTGCAAACCGCGGTAGACGATATTGTTGTCGCTGACCCAGCTGTAGATCCGATTGCCGATTTCAGGGTCGACCGCGCAGACCGTGATGGTCACATGTGACACCTCGATCTCTGCCAGGGCCTCAATATAGGGGCCGATGTTCATGCCGTTGGATGAGACGCAGAGCAGGGTGTCGGGATAGTTCTTCCTGATAAGGCGCAGGGTGGCCATGGTCTCTTCCGGGTTGGCAAAGGGATCACCCGGGCCGGCGATCCCTGCAACTGATATCCGCGGCTCTTTTTCCAGTACTTTTCCCATGTAGATATCAGCCTGCTGCGGAGAAAGCAGGGTGCTGGTGACTCCCGGTCGCGATTCGTTGACGCAGTCGTACTTTCGGTCACAGAAGTTGCATTTGATATTGCACTTCGGCGCGACGGGCAGGTGCACCCGGCCATATTGCCCTTTGGCTTCGGGATTGAAACAAGGGTGGCGGTGGTAATCCTTGACGGTTAGCTTTTTCATGGCGATATCCTTTAATGACACTTTTATCTGTGTGAATCTCGTTACATCTCGATATTACATGTAGCTGTAACCCACATCCGAATCGTCCTGCTTCTTCTCGATCATGGTGTTGGTGATGGTATCAAAGAGTATCTGGGCCCCGTGATACCCGACATGGAGCAGGCGCTGACCACCCATCCGGTCATGGATCGGGAAACCGACCCGAACCAGGGGCACACCATGCTTCCTGGCAAAGGTGTAGCCCTTGCTGTGACCGACCAGCAGATCGATATCAAGAGCCTGGGCCCTCTCTTCGATATCGTAGAAATCGACATCCTCGCGGACCTCGGGCATGGAGCAGGACATTCCCTCCAGAACCTTGGCGATGGCTTCCTTGAACCGGCCACTCTTGCCGCCCGAGGCGCAGAGCACCGGCTGGACACCTATCTCAGCCAGCAGCGAGGTCAGGCCGACGACCAGGTCCTCTTCGCCATACACCACTGCCCGCTTGCCGAAGATATACTTATGGCCGTCGACCATCGCGTCGATCAGCCGCCCCCTGGCGGAGGTGTAGCGGGCCGGGATCTCTTTGCCGCTGATTTCCGCCAGTTTGGCCATCAATTGGTCAGTTTCCCTGATGCCGACTGGCATACCGGTACGGAACAGGGGAGTCCCGTACATCTGCTCCAGGCTGGTTCCGGCCGAATTGGCAGGCAGGGTGCCGCCGCACTCGATCGTCATTCTGGCACCAGCCATTTTCCTGATCTCGGCCAGCGGTGTGCCGCCCGCCGGGATCAGCGGATATTCGTTGAGCGCCTGGCCGTCGAGGGACTCGGAATAGTCCGGAAACATGGTGCCGGTGATACCGAAATCGGCCAGAAGATCTTTGAGATAGCGCAGATCGGCAGCCGACACGAAGCCCGGCAGAAAATTGAT
>JAIFKM010000119.1 GCA_020049575.1 Desulfobulbaceae bacterium | reverse complement strand
GGGACCATTGATGCAATCGCAACCGATCATGCACCGCATTCGATTCTGGAAAAAGAGGTGGAGTTTGGTGCTGCAGCCAATGGTATTGTCGGGCTTGAGACATCTTTGCCCCTGACGCTGGCTCTGGTTCATGCGGGAGTGATCAGCGCAAACAGATTGGTTGAGCTGATGTCAAGCGCTCCGGCAGGTATTCTCGGGGTTCCCGGGGGCAGGCTCTCGGTTGGTGACCCTGCGGATATCACAGTTATCGACCCGGAAAAGGACTTTACCTTTTCTGCCGAACAGTGCTGCTCAAAGAGCAGAAACACTCCCTTCGACGGCTGGCAGATGCGCGGCAAGGCCGTTCTTACCCTGCTGGCAGGCAGGATTCGATATAGCGATCTCTAATCTCCTCCCCTACAGGTATTCCGCCGGGTCGCTTATCCCTGCTTCAGCAAAGCCTTTCAAGCGAAGCCGGCAGGCATCGCACCTGCCGCATGCCTTAGTCCCTTGCGGATCATAGCAGCTGTGAGTGCAGCTGTAGTCCACCCCCAGCTCTATCCCTCTTTTAATAATTTCAGCCTTGCTCAATCTGAGCAGCGGTGCCTGGATGGTGAATCGCCTATCGCTGCTGACTCCGGCCTTTGTGCCAAGATTTGCCATGGCGGCGAAGGCCTCGAGGAATTCCGGCCGACAATCCGGGTATCCCGAATAATCAACGGCGTTGACCCCGAGGAAGATATCCCACGCCCCCAAAACTTCTGCCCAGGCCACGGCATGTGCCAGCAGGATGGCGTTACGGGCCGGCACGTAGGTCACTGGGATGGAATTATCGCCTGACTCTGTTCCGTCCTTGGGAACCTCGATGGCATCAGTCAGGGCCGATCCGCCGATTTTGTCCAGGTCGAGTTTCAATATCAAATGTCGTTCTGCCATATATCTAGCTGCTATGATCCTGGCCTTTTCCAATTCGATGGTCTGCTTCTGGCCATAGTCAAAACTGAGGCAGAAGCAGGAAAAGCCCTGCGAGCGGGCAATAGCCAGGGTGGTCGTTGAATCGAGGCCTCCGCTCAGGAGGATCACGGCGCGTTTGTTTGTCTGGGGCATGGGGTGTGCTCTTAGGAAAAAGAAAAGGGGAGTGGGGTGCTGACAAATATTTCTTCCGGGGTTAATTCTGTCTGATAGACAAGTATTGCTACGCCTCGTTCGTAGACCTTTTTGAGGGTGGCGCTGTAGAGTGGGTCAATGTGTGAGGCCGGCCGGAAATGACTGGCGTCGGAGCGCTGCACCAGAAAAAAGACTGCTCCTCCGTGGCCACGGTCAACGAGATCGGCAAGTTCCAGCAGGTGTTTGTGTCCCCGGGTTGTGACAGCGTCCGGAAACATGGCGACGCCTTTCTGGACAAAGGTGCAGCTTTTGATTTCGACATATGTCAACGCAGAGCCAAAATGCAGGGCGAGATCAAGCCGGCAGCCGGCTGATGTCCCCACTTCTTTCTGGATTTTGGTTGGCCGGTCGAGTTCTCTGATGATGCCGTTCTGGATTGCCTCCTGCACCAGGCTGTTTGTCCGTGAGGTGTTGATTCCAATGAGGGTGCCGTGTTCTTCTATTAGCTCAAGCGTATATGGGTATTTTCGAGCAGGATTTTCGGATCGCGATAGATAGACCCGACTGCCGGGAGTCGAGCAGGTGAGCATTGAGCCCGTATTCGGACAGTGGACTGTAATTCGCCGGCCGTCAGCGCATTGGACGTCGGCGAGAAAACGCTGGTATCTTTTGAGGAGAACCGCAGGCTGGAGGGGTGCTGAAAATTGCATGGAAAATGGGTTCTTGCGGCCTGTTACGGTTGCTCTGTGCAATGATATTTGCATTGCATATCAACTGTGTAAATGCTAAAATCCTTGCACATTCCTACAGTTTCGCTCAGGTGATTGATTTTCATCACAGACTGCCAAAGCGAAACGACAACTATGGAAGCCATACTACTCAGAAAGGAGAATCATTGCCATGAAATTAGGGATTAATGGCCTTGGCCGGATTGGGAAACTCACACTATGGCATCATGTCTCAAAAAAATATTTTTCTGGGATTGTAGTCAATATCGGCAGAGAAGTGGGCCGGAGTCTTGAAGACCTGGCGGCGGCAATAGAGCGTGATTCGACCTATGGGCGGCTGGGTACCTACCTGCATGGCCATAAGGCTGGCCGGGTTATTGAGGAGCTCGACAACGACAAGGGAACGATGCTGGTCAACGGCGTTCCTCTGAGAGTGCTCCGGCAGGCACGGAATCCCAAGCTCATTCCCTGGCGTGAGAATGAGGTCAAGCTGGTTGTTGATACCACTGGCGTGTTCAGCGATCCGACGACTGACCCGGCCGGTGAAAAAGGGGCGCTGCGCGGCCATATTGAAGCCGGCGCTGAAAAAGTCATCCTCTCCGCCCCGTTCAAGATCAAATCAAAAGGCATCGACATGCCTGACGACGCCGTGACCACCGTGATGGGCATCAATGACGAGGTGTATGATCCGTCAAGGCACACGCTCATCTCCGCGGCATCCTGCACGACTACCTGTCTTTCCTATATGATTAAACCGCTGATGGAGAGCATAGGCGCTGAAAACTTTCTCAGCGCCTCAATGGTCACCGTGCATGCCGCAACCGGCAGCCAGCAGGTACTCGACCGTCTGCCTAACGCCGGTGCGACAGATCTGCGGAAAAACCGCTCGATCATGAACAATATTATTCTTACCACCACCGGGGCTGCCAAGGCCCTGGCCCTGGTTATCCCGGAAATGGAACGGATCGGTTTTATGGCGGAATCCGTTCGTATCCCTACTTCTTCTGGCTCGCTCATCGTTCTGGTGCTGAATTTTCAGGATGATGCCGAAAACCCCATTAAGCGAGCATTCATCAATTCAATCTACCAGGACTACGCCCGAAACAACCCCTATCTGGTATTTGCCGAACAGCAGAATGTCTCGTCTGATATCATTGGTCTGCCGGCTGCCGCAGTGGTCATAGAGGGGTCGGAAACCCACACCCGGACGGCGTCAATCCAGGTGAATCTGCAGAAAGCGAAGGCCGAAAGCCTGATGCCGGGGGCTGATCCCATTCTCAATGTGCCGGTGACCCAGGCTGTGGTGTATGGCTGGTATGATAATGAACTTGGAAGTTATACCAATATGCTGGGCGACCTGACGGTTCAGGTCGCGGAACGGATTCTCTAAGAGGAAACCCGTGCTCCGGAGGATGCGGCTGACTGATCTAAAAGCAGTCGCGGCAATCGAGCTGGAGGCTTTGTCTCCCTGGGGTAGGTGTGCGTTGGAACAGGAACTGCAGCAGTCAAAGGGCCTGCAGTTTGTGGCAGAGGATAATGACCTTGGTGTGATTAGCGGCTGGTGCTGCGGACGTCTGATTGGCCCCGAAGCTGAACTGCTGAAGATTTCTGTGCTCCGCTCCAGGCGGCGGTCTGGCATAGCTTCATTGCTGCTTGCCCGCCTCGTCCAGGAGGTTGTCGCTGCTGGCGGGGAAAGCCTCTATCTGGAAGTGCGGGCCGAAAATGCTCCTGCCGTATTGTTCTATCGCAAACATGGCTTCAAAAGGACTGGTCTGCGCAAGAAATATTACACAGATCCGGAAGATGATGCCGTGGTCTTCGTCAAAGATCTTCTCTTCAACGGGCTCAACAACGCTTTTCGACAAGGGGGAAACCATGAAATCAATTCGTGAATTGAGTCTTAGCGGCAAACGGGTCCTGCTCCGGGCTGATTTTAATGTGCCGATGGACGAGCAGGGTCGAATCACTGATGATATACGTATTCGCATGGTCTTGCCCACCATTGACTATATCCTCGAACAACAAGGCCGATTAGTCATCTGCACCCACATGGGAAGGCCGGGAGGCAAGGTCGTGCCGGAGTTCAGTCTGGCCCCGGTTGCCCGACATCTCCAGGAAGTACTGGGGCGCCCGGTCGAGCTTGCCCCTGATTGTGTGGGCGAGGCGGTGGAGGCGATGATTGATTCGTTGCAGCCGGGGGGGGTGATCCTGCTTGAGAATCTCCGCTTTCATAAGGCGGAGACGAGCAATGATGCAGAGTTTTCAGCAAAATTGGCTCGCCTTGCGGATGTCTATGTCAATGATGCCTTTGCGGCGTCCCATCGGGCCCATGCCTCTATTGTCGGTGTTGCCGAGCGCGTCGAGGAGAAGGCGGCGGGATTTCTGCTGCAGAAAGAGGTGGATTTTTATCACAAGGCCATGGATGAGCCCGTCAGGCCACTTGTTGCCCTTGTTGGCGGTGCGAAAGTCTCATCAAAACTTGCGGCTCTTGAAAATATGCTGAACAAAGTGGACCGGATGATTATCGGCGGTGCAATGGCTAATACTTTTCTGAAGAGCAGGGGCGTTGATGTGGGCGCTTCCAAGGTTGAAGAGGATCTGCTGGAAACGGCCAGGCAGTTTATCGGCAAGGCCGAAGCCAAAGGTGTGAAAATATTTCTTCCGGTGGATTTTGTCGTGGCTGAGAGTTTTTCTCCTGATGCGATAACAAAAAATGTGACATGTCAGGATGTTCCGCAAAAGTGGATGGCGCTTGATATCGGGCCGGCCTCTACCATTTTGTTCAAGGAAGCCTTGCAGGATGCCCGGACAATTGTCTGGAACGGCCCAATGGGAGCCTTTGAAATGGATGCTTTCGCCAGGGGGACTATGGCTCTGTGTCAAGCTGTTGCCTCCTCGCATGCCCTGTCGATTACCGGAGGCGGGGACTCAAATGCGGCGGTGAAAAAGGCGGGTGAAGAAAAAAATATTTCCTATATGTCGACGGGAGGGGGGGCTTTTCTGGAAATGATGGAGGGGAAATCCCTTCCAGGCGTTGACGTGCTTGGATGAGCATCAAAAACTGCGCCCAAAGGAGAGTGATATGATGATGAGAAGAAGCCTTATCGCAGGAAACTGGAAGATGCATACAACAGACACGGAAGCCCGCGAGTTGGCGCTGGCCGTTGCCGGAAACTGTCTCGGGGTTGCAGAGAGAGATGTCCTGCTGGCACCACCTTTCACCGTACTTGGCAGCGTTTCCGAATGTCTGAAGGATACTGGCATACTTGTTGGCGTACAGAATGTTTGTTGGCAAGAAAAGGGTGCCTTTACCGGCGAGATATCACCGACAATGGTCAAAGCGGCAGGAGGCGTGGCAGCAATCGTCGGCCACTCTGAACGCCGGCAGATCTTTCTGGAAACAGATGAATTGATAAACAGGAGAGTTGTGGGCGGTCTGTCTTTTGGGTTGATGATGATTCTCTGCATCGGCGAGACACGTGAGCAGCGTGAGAGCGGTGTAACGTTCGCTGTCCTCGAAAAACAACTGAGGGGCGGTCTTGCGGGGGTGCAGGCGAAGGACATGGCCAGCATCGTGATTGCCTATGAACCGGTTTGGGCGATTGGCACCGGCCTGACGGCCAGCAAGGAACAGGCTCAGGAGGCCCATGCCTTTATTCGGCGACTGATTGCTGAAATGTATGAAAAAGATCTTGCCGGTCAATTGAGAATATTGTATGGTGGCTCGGTTAAACCAACCAATGTTGACGAGTTGATGGCCCAGCCTGACATCGATGGGGCGCTCGTTGGCGGAGCTGCTTTGGATGCCGAGGCATTCGGCCGGATTGTGGCCTATAAATAATCTTTCACACAGTAATTGAATGGAAACTCTGCTCACAATACTGCATGTCGTTGTCTGTCTTTTTCTGGTAGGCATAGTACTTCTGCAGCATGGTAAAGGTGCTGATATAGGAGCAACTTTTGGGGGATCCAGTCAATCTCTTTTCGGGTCGGAAGGTCCTCTGCCGCTGCTCAACAAGATTACTACTGCCGCCGCAATCATTTTTATGTTGACTTCCGTGTCGCTTGCGTATATTTCATCGCACACCGGAACGGAATCAGTCATGAGCGGTTTGGCCACAGAGAAGCCGGTGCAGACGGATAAGGCAGTTAGCCCGCCGGTCGCAGAACAGACGGCTCCAGAAAAGAAAGAAAATGCGCCGGTGGCGGCCCCATCTGCACAGGCTGTTGAAGAGACAGCGAAAGAGAAAAAGGAATGATGTACTGTAGTGCCGAAGTGGTGGAATTGGTAGACACACTATCTTGAGGGGGTAGCGGCCCACGGTCGTGCGAGTTCGAGTCTCGCCTTCGGCACCAGAGTAGAGAACATAGAATTTCAAAGAAGTGCAAAAACCCGCAGCCTGAAAAGGTTAGCGGGTTTTTTGTTGTCCTGTGGAATTCTCTCAAACCCGCTGGCAACTAGGCATAAAGTGGGTACATCAGCGGGTATATTGTGCCGGAGTCCACATACCCACTTCAATCGTGCTCATTTTTTGACTGCATGCCATTCCCTGTAAAATTTAAGAAGAGAGATCATTTCAGGAAATCGCAGTTATCATAGCATTGAGGTCATCGTCCGGGAGGATCTGCATTGCCTGAAACTGTTCACGGGTAAAAAGGGCAAAATTTCCTTCTGAGACGGCGCAGAGGTCGCCGTCCATATCTCGGATCTCGGCTATCGCCACTGCGCTTCTTTTGTTGTCGCGCTCTTTGATATAGCCCGTTATTTCCAGTTGGGTGCCTATTCGAATCGGTTTTCGATAGGTTACTGTCATGCTCTTGGTGAGCATAAAGCAGCCTGTCAAACGAAGTACAGTCCAGCCCATCGTTTCATCTAAAATTGTGGCCAATATGCCCCCATGAGTCAGATTGCTCCAGCCACGAAACCTGGGCTCCATTGTCAGCGATGAGCGCAACCGCTCCCCGTTAGTTTCAAACTGCATCTGAAGTCCATGGACATTTTCAGACCCGCATCCGAAGCACTCCCGATCTACGCGTGCGAGAGTTTCCCAGTGAACTTCCTTCATCTTGATTTCCTTAATGGGGTAAAAAATGTCGTGGATAATTTAACGAAACAGATAGGCTAGCAAGCAAGATATTGTATTCAGGATACATTTCGCTGCGCAACCATTCCTCAAAGCAAAGTTGATATCTGCAGTTCAGCATGCCGATGAGTGGTCTTTTTGAAAAATATTCTCAACTGCTCTCTTGATCAGCACTATCAGGACGCCAACGACAACACCGAAGAGGGCATTGACGGACATCAAAGCCAGTGTCGCAAAAATACCATTAAGAGGATGGGTCAGTGCTTCAAGCCAGTGGGCGAGCAAGGGTAGGCCATGCACCAATATGCCGCCGCCAACAAGAAACATTGCCACTGTGCCGGCCACCGAAAGAAATCGCATCAGCCATGGTGCCGCACGCAGAAGAAGTCCACCCAGAAAGATATTCACCGCGCCACCCTGCCGATGCAACCAGGCTCCTAGATCGTCAAGTTTGATGATCATGGCGACAAAACCATAGACAGCTACCGTCATCAGCAAGGCTATGGCCACAAGTACGCCGATACGGGTGAGGAGCGTTTGTTCAGCTACAATGCCAAGTGCGATGACGACGATCTCGGCCGAGAGGATAAAATCGGTGCGAATGGCACCTTTTATTTTATCCCTCTCAAATGCCACTAAATCGGAGGCTGGGTCAACCAGGAGGCTGGTCAAAATTTCCTTGTCTGCGGCCTCTTCATCCTTTCTATGGAAAAAACGGTGGACGAGTTTCTCGGAACCTTCGAAACAAAGATATGCCCCGCCGACCATGAGTAGCGGTACCACCAGCCATGGCGCGAAAGTACTGATAAGCAATGCGGCTGGCACCAGGATCGCTTTATTTTTGAACGATCCCTTGGCGACTCCCCACACTACAGGTATCTCACGGCTTGCCTGCACGCCAGCTACCTGTTGGGCATTCAGCGCCAGGTCATCTCCCAGGACGCCGGCTGTTTTTTTGGCAGCAAGTTTGCTGAGCACCGCCACGTCGTCAAGCACGGTGGTTATATCGTC
>JAIFKM010000111.1 GCA_020049575.1 Desulfobulbaceae bacterium | reverse complement strand
TCGCAAGGACAAGACAGACCTTGAACTGGCCATTGATCTTGCCATCGGTCGTGGCTGCACAACTATTCTCATCATGGGGGCGCTCGGCGGACGCTGGGATATGAGTATCGCTTCAATCATGCTGCTGGCAAGCCCCGCTTCCCTTAACGTCACAATTTCCCTGCGCGATGGCTCAACGGACATCCACTGCGTTCATACCGGAGAATACCTGACCGTCAACGGCACCCCCGGCGATACGCTGTCCCTGATTCCCCTTGCCGGACCCGCCCGAGGAGTGTCCCTCAGCGGGCTGGAATATCTTCTGCATGACGAAGATATTTCTCCAGGCTCCACCCGTGGTATCAGTAATATTCTCACTGAACAACACGCCGGGATAACCCTCAATGACGGTCTGCTTCTAGTCATACATGACAGAAAGACACCGGCCTGAAGATGCGTTTGCACTGGAACTATGGTGCACTTCGGAGGGGAGTTGGGATTCAACGGAAAGCTCTGCCACAGCCTGCGTATTGCCGACATTATGCAGCAGTTGAGGTTTTGCTCAATTGCAGCCGAAGACACAGACCTGATAACTCTGCACAGTCCCCCCGCAGTTGCGGTAGCACATACGAAACTGCTCCTCGCAGACCTCATGATCACTGGCATCGCACCAGATCGAGCTGTCATAGCAATCAGAATAGCCCTTGTCTCTGCACTGCTCATACTCAAGCCTGGCAAGACGATTCTGGGTCTCACAGTTCTGATTGCGCTGATCCTCATTCTGGATGCACTGCAGCCTGATCTGATCGCACTGGTTGGCACAGATCTGCCCCATCTGTCCCGGTGGAGGAGTCAGGTTGTAACGGGTCTCATAGATCGGCCCGCAACCCGACAGAATGACAATCAAAGAAAGAAGAGCAAGCAAATAGCCGAAAGAGATCTGGTAGAATTTTCGTTGTGCAGAAGGCATACTTATCTCCATTTTTGAATGCAGGAGTTTTCAAGGCACTAACATCTTGACATCTCATTTCTATTATTCATGATATCACAATTTATCGCAGTTCAAGGATGGCTTTTATCTTTTTTAACCGCTCCGTATGATGCCGAACGAATTGATTGCCTGAGCTCAAAACTCTTCAGGACATACGTTCCCTTCTCGGCGCCCGGATCAAGCCTGATTTCATCACACAGTGTCCGGCTGGGGATTTTGCAATAAAGCTCATTGTCACCTTTGGCAATGCGTATCTTCACACTCCTTTTTTCCGAGAATTCCTGTCCCGGAGCACTCTTGAAGAACAGTTGCAATAGCGACCTCACCGGACTGTGGAGGGAGACATGAGCGATAAAGGTTCCTTTGACTTCAACTCCAGGTAAAGTAAAAATGAGCTGCGGATCGCGATTGTCTGCCGCCAGGACGAAGGCTCCACCGCTTTGACTCACTTCCGCATTGACGATGCGCAGGGACTGCCCTCTGGAAATTGCCGGAGTGACAGCGAGTACGGCGGCAGAGGCCTCTTCGAAGCCCTTTCGGGCCATCTGGTTGTCTATCTCGATATGGGGGGAAAGGGCCACGTTGAGATACCTGGCTACCCGCATGTCGATCACCACGTCCGGCTTTTCTCTTTCAATCAATAGCTTCATGTCTTCAAAGTAGGCATGCGTGACAAAAAATGCTTCCCGGAAATGCTGGGACAGCAAATTTCTGAGAGCGTTGCCGAAGGAGTCATGAATGATGACCGCCCTGAGCTTTCTCTCAGGACATCCTCCCAAGTCAATTTCACCCTTGCTGAATTTCTGCTGCGGAATATTCTGCTGAAAAGCATCATCAACCCTGCTGTATTCTCCTTTGCCGCACATATCATCAATGTGCAGAGATGGTGCTTCCTCCAAACGAAGCTTCTCCAGGTGCAGGATTTCAGCCAGATCGCCCTGATGTATTCGTGTTCCACGCCGCATCGCCGATTGAGGAATGGGTTTCAGTTCAGGGAACCATTGGGAAAGGTGCGCAATAATCTGAGAATAGGCGATATATGCACCCAGCTCGTTCCAGTGTGTGTCACTCTTGTAATAGATCTGGTGATTCTTTTTTTCCCTGAGAAAAACAGGAAGAAGGTGTACCAGGGGTACATCCGGTGCATGTCGCGAGAGATAACCGGTGATCTGGCTGTACACCTGTTCACCGCCGGCCATTTGAATACGGGTCGGAAGTTTCTCGGGATAGACCTGAATTTTGTTTGGAATAGGGACAAAAAGATATCTGATGCCCTGTCCAGCAAGCCATCCCTGCCTGTTTTCCAGGGTGTTGGCAATTACAGCCAGCCCCTCCTGTGTCTTCCTTCTGAGTCCCATAAAATCTTCAAGGACATGGTCTGTCCTGAGGAATAACCAACCATCCTGCCCCAGAATAACATCACGGCGAGGTGAATCATGAAAGAGTGTCACGAAGAGCGCATTGTACAAAGTGATCAGCTGATCTCTCAAGCCAAAGCGATCTTTGAAATATCTTTCAAATTCTTGTGGGAAATGAGTAAAATACGATACAGAGCAAACAAATTCCGGCATCGATGCGAGCGTTCTTTTCTCCGTCGATGATATTTCCCTGGTCGACCCGGCAAGCATGACAAGTACTGGTGTTAGCAGGAAGAGAACAAAGAGTGCAGATAAAAATCCTGAGTATGCTCGTCTAACCATCGCGGCAGCCTAAAAACGGAAATAGATAAAAGGATTATACGATCCCGTCGCCAGACTCATGCTGACCAGCAGCAGGATGGAGGAGAGAACCCCGGTTTTCAAAACATACCCGCAAAGAGACAAAGGTCGTGTTGCTTCAGCATCGCTTTTCTGGCAGATCCCCCCCTTGGGCAGCATTTGCCTGACCGGCATTGAAAAGATCACAGCAAGGAAAAATATAAAGGCAAAATAGCCATTCAGATTGATCAGCACGTCGGGTGACAGCTGTTTGAGGCTTGAACAGTCAAACATTTTGCCTAAAAAAGCGAGAGCTTGAGTGGGTGTCTCCGCACGGAAAAAAACCCAGGCGATACTTACTACCAAAAGGACATAGATGTGCGAGATTACTGCTGGAACTCTTTTTAGAAAGCCGCCGAACACACCCCGTTCAAGAAACAGAAATGCGCCATGGAAGAGGCCCCATACAACAAAATTCCAACTTGCCCCGTGCCAGAGTCCGCAAAGGAAAAAGACGGTAAGGAGATTGAAGGCGGTTCTCCATGACCCGCCTCGATTTCCTCCAAGTGGGATATAGAGATAGTCACGGAACCACGACGACAGCGAAATGTGCCATCTTGTCCAGAACTCACGCAGGGTTTTCGATATATAGGGATACTTGAAATTTTCTAAAAAGGTAAAGCCGAACATCCTGCCAAGTCCGATTGCCATATCGGAATACCCTGAGAAATCAAAATAGATCTGCAGCGAATAGCTTGCGATACCCAGCCAGGCCAGAGGGGTGGAGAGCATCTCGACGGGCTGGCCGAAGATGATGTCCGCCACATTCCCCAGTGGATTGGCGATCAGTACCTTTTTCCCCAGGCCCAGGACGAATCGCTCAACCCCTTCGGCAAACCCATCGATGTTCACATGCCGTCTGGCTATCTGGCTCACGATGTCATGATACCTGACGATGGGGCCGGCTATCAGCTGCGGAAAGAGGGAAATATACAATCCGAGATGGATGACATGCTTCTGAGGTTCTGTTGTTCCTCTATAGATATCAACGATATAGGAGACAGATTGAAAAGTGAAAAAGGATATCCCAGCGGGGAGATGCACATTCAGGGACTCAGCCGGCAAAGGAACAACGCCACCGGCCAGGGAATGCAGATTCAGGAGTAAAAACGCCGAGTATTTGAAGAACAGCAGGGGAAGAAAATTGAGAACTATGCCGATTGCAAGCAGGAGTTGCCGATGTTTCCCTTGAACTTTTGCCAGACCGAGGCCGACAAAATAATTCATCACAATGGAAAAGAGCATGATCAGCACATATTGACCCTCTCCCCAGGCATAGAAAACCAGACTGGACAGCAACAGAAGGCTGTTCTGAAGGGATCTCGGCAGAGTATAGTAGAGGAGCAGTACCGATGGTAGAAAGATAAAAAGAAAGATAATCGAGCTGAATACCATGCGTTGTCAACCGCTGATGTGCAGGATATGCTGATACTGTAAGGCCACGTCAATCCATGCAGCCCAAGAGACAAGAGTCAAACGTTTTAATACCTTGAATATTCATACTTTTCCAGGTAAATCAAAAAGATCTGTCGTAAAAGCACCCAGTGCGAATCTTCCCCGCTGAGAGGAGTACAAGCCCACTATGCCGAGCCGATTTTTTTTTGACAAAGACGACTATGAACTCCTGCGCATTGTAAAAAAGGTCCTCAGCCGTACCCACAAGCATCAGTCTATGAGTTCGCTGATGATTGACAGCATGCACCCTCACGGCATCAAAGAAATGGCGGCTACCAGCGGCCTGCGTATCGCCTATGCCATCGCCCAACTGCTCGGCTCCCTTGAAACAGGCAAGGCGGACGACCGGTTGAAGGCCCTGAGCTCCCTGCGAGATGAAGTATTCCTCTCGGCCACTTCATTTTTTCAAAAGAATACCGCCAGAGTCCTCATGCAGATCATGAAGGAGCTTATCCGCTGTCGGGACAACAAACTTCGCCAACTCAAACTCGCCCATGATTTCCGCCTGGTTTCGTCGGGTAAACCCCGCCTTGTCCGCTCTGAACTGGCGCACTACCATCTCCTCGAAATGCCGGAAGAATGGAACCAGTTCACCTTTGACGACAGGGTTCATGACGCCAACACCAAGGGCCGAAAATCTGCCACCCACCTGGTCATGGACGCCTGGATCAAAGGCATCCGCAACCTGACGGTGATCTATTACAACTCTGTCGAGCCGGAAATCGTTGAAGAACTGCTCGAAGCAGGCGAGATACTCGACGTGCATATCCGCATCGGCATTGAGATGTCCTCCCGCCTGCATGAAAAATATGTGAGGATTACCTGGAGTCCGCACGGATTTACAGACAATCATTCATTTCTCAACTTCCTCCGAGAGCCGCCAATCAGGGATCTGATGCATGAGGGGAAAGAGGTATCTCTTTATCAGCAGAAATATGTCTTTCAGGTCCTTGAGGCATTTAATTCCAGACATCGGCATGACTTCGCCAGTGAGCATGGGCTGCAGACCGGTGAACTTTCGAAAGAGGACTTCATCAATTCCGTGGGGACCGGCCAGCCGTCTCTGCTCCATCTGGCAAAATATATTCATACGCTACTCTATCCCCAGATGAACGAAGAGGCGCGACTCCTGCGGCAAAGGTATGAGACAGCATCTCCACAGGAGCGCCGGGAATTCGACAGCCGATTACATGCGCTGAATGCCATTTCGCATGAGATGCTCATCAACAAATACCTCAAGCCCTGCCGAAATCCAGAAATCACTGATCCGAACGTTCCCAGAGACAATGATCCTGATGTCCCTCCCCTGCTGCTCTGCACCCCGCCAGAATTGCTCGACCGGCTTTCAGCCCTCCACTCCGGTTCACATTTCACCCTCAGCCTGAGCAATCTCTCCATTCAGGACACCTTGGAACTCCTCTACGACTGCAAAGGCAAACTCACCCACATCGAGGCCTACAACCTCAAAGACGCCTCGCACGGCATGGCAGCCGGCAGGGCTGCAGGCGGAGGCTTGTCGGGAGAAGCAGTGGCCATCATCAATCCGGAGCGGACCTATGGCTTTATCAACGCCCTGCAGAAAGCCCTCAATGAAGACAATGTAATAGTTCTCAAGCGGACGATTCGTGATATCATCTGGGACTTTGAAGAGACCAGGGTCCAGTTGGAGAGATGTCTGGAGACCAGCAAAGAATCCACAACCGGAAACAGATCTGATCGTCAGGCACAGGAAATCGAACTGGCGGCAATGAACCAACGAAAAGAAAAACTCCTTAACATTCTATATAATATCGAGATATTCCACACCTACTACAAAAAACGCAACCTCGGTTCCCGGGTCGGCAGCGGCTCCACTGGCCAGTCAGAATATCAGTACGGCATGGGTCTGGTTGTTCTCGACACCCTGCCTCCCCGGGCAAGGAAGGAGGCAATGCAGGAAGTCAGGAGCAACCGGCGGAAGTGCCTGCCGATTACGGCCAGGATGATTGACCACAGGCATAGCAGAAGCACCGGACTTGAAAGCACTCTGCTCGCCAGGATGCTGAACTATATTCCCCGGATGCGTAGGACAGGCTCCACCGAGTGGCGAGATTGGAGTCTCGAAGCCATTGAACTCCACCCAGGTAGCGAAGGCAATGTCGTCACCCTCGGCGGCCTGCGCCATTCCGGCGAAAATACCATCAAAATGGACAACGCACTGACCGAGGAGCAGATAGGCGATCCTCTGAAATACATGAACACCGGTTTGAAAAATATGCTGAAGGTAGTGGTAGGGTTTATACCCGCCTTTCTCACCTTCAGCCTTACCAAAGACTGGTGGGTCCTCGCCTACCTAGGGGCCTTCATCTGGTTCGGAGTCACCGGGATGCGCAATATCATTCAATCGGTGCTGGGCGGTGGCGGTTTAAAACGCTCTCCACTTCTGCAATGGAACTCCTTCATCAGCTGGTCGCGTATAGCCGACTCCCTGCTTTATACAGGTTTTTCCGTACCCCTGCTTGATTTCCTGGTGAAATCACAACTCCTGGACAATACTTTCGGGGTGACGACCTCGACCAATCCTGTTCTGCTGTATTCGGCAATGGGGCTTGCCAATGGGGTGTATATCTCGACCCACAACATATTCAGAGGGCTGCCGAAAAACGCCGCAGTGGGCAATTTCTTCCGCTCAATCCTCTCTATCCCACTGGCCATTCTGTTCAATACGATTATCGCTTCGGTTTTGCATACCGCCATGGTGCCGGGGGTTGAAGAGGCCCTGCAGAAATGGGCGGCCGTCATCTCGAAACTCGCCTCAGACTGCGTGGCAGCGGTAATCGAAGGCCTGGCCGATCGGCAGACCAACATCCGCATCCGACTTGCTGATTACAAGGCCAAAATGGCCCTGCTCTTCGCCCTGTTTGCCAGGCTGGAACTGCTTTTCCCGGAAGAAGATGTCCTCGAGATACTCGAATCGCCCAAGATATTCATGGAGACAATCAACTATGAGGCCCGGGATCTGGAGAAGGCTTTCATCGTCACGGCTCTTGATCTCATGTATTTCTGGATGTATCAACCCAGGGCACGCAAAGCCCTGCAGGAAATAGTCAAGGATATGTCAACCGAGGAATGGCTGATCCTTTATCGCTCGCAACGTATACTCAAACGCTACAAAGAAATCAGTCAGATTTTTGTTGATGGATTGGTAGGCAAATATTTCTCCCGGGCACTCGCCTTCTATCTTGAGCGCTATGAAGAATACCTAGCCGGCATGGCGCAGATCTCACGTGCCAAGGGGCTGGTCGGAAAAAATGACTAGAGGGGAGGCAGAAAGCGATACCCAGGCAGTTTCCAAATCGATTAGTATTCCCTGAACACTACTTGGATAATAGTCTGCTCCCTCAAGGTATGCTGAAGTCTGGGCGTCACTATCTTCTGGCCATTGACGAGCCAGTGGGAAAAATTATCCCTGTCTTTTCCGGTTGTTTCAATAGTAATTGTCTGTCCTTCGAAATAGGAACCTCTATAGTTGTTTTCATAATTGTATCCGTCTATCAACATGCTCCTTCCTGTTGGTATTTGCACTTCACAGCGGAAAGGCCCATGAAAATGCAGTTGCTCTATCATCTCGCGTTGCAGAAACCCAGACCGATTTCGCATGTACTCTGTAAGCATCGCAATATAGGAATCGTGTGGTTGTCCAAAATAGGATAGCATTTCTTGGTAATAGATGACCCGCTCCAGCAGAAACCCCTCGGTAAGTCTGTGGTTGAGGATTTCAGTAACCAGGGAAGCGAAATATTCTTTATACTCACTGCTCTCTTTTATAAGTC
>JAIFKM010000127.1 GCA_020049575.1 Desulfobulbaceae bacterium | reverse complement strand
TCAGCAAGTCGTCGGCCGGCCCCGAGAAGTTCGAGGGCCACCGAAGCGAGCGTACCTTGACGAAATTCACTGAAAACCCAAACGCCGGCCCAGGAAGCAAGATCGACCTGCACTGATTTTTCAGTCCCCTCCATGCTCAAGGCGGCGACATCACAACTTTCAACACAAGCCCCGCACAAGGTGCATGAATCACCGATAACCGCGCAGCCATTCACAATTTCTATCGCAGAAAACGGACATTGCGCAGCACAAACACCGCATCCGATACAGAGTTCTTCGTTAACTTTGAGCATCTTAGAATTCTCCCTCTGTGTCTATAAATACGGTGCAAGCTTGGCAACGAGCTGTTCAATCTGTTCATCAAGATTGCCGGTGAAAACCGCCTTCTCGCCTCTGGCCTGGGGCGGAAACACCTTCATTACCTGTGTAGGAGAACCCGGAAGTCCAATACAGGCAGGATCAGCACCAATGTCCGCGGCGCTCAGTCTCTTGATTTCTACCTTTTTTGCCCGCATCTTGCCCTTTAACGAAGGCACTCGGGGCTCATTGATATCCTTGACCACTGTGAGCAAGGCAGGAAAATCTGTCTCAACGATATCATAGCCGTCGTCCATCATCCGCTCGACCACAATTGAGGTACCGTTAACCTCTCGAACTTTCTGAACACAGGCAATACAGGGCATAGAAAACCGCATTGCCAGCCCAGGTCCGACTTGGGCAGTATCGCCATCAATTGCCTGTTTTCCACAAAGAATGAGATCGAAAGGACCCAGCGTCCTCACAGCCTTTTCAAGGGTATATGCAGTCGCCCAGGTATCGGCACCGGCAAAGGCTCTGTCGGTAATCAGCACAGCCTGGTCTGCACCACAGGAAATCGCCTGCCGCAGCACCTCTTCAGCCTGGGGCGGTCCCATGGAAATTACCGTGACCTCACCTCCATGTTTTTCCACCAGCCTGACGGCCTCTTCCAGGGCATGCTGGTCATAGGGGTTCATTATCGACGCAACCCCTTCGCGGGTAAGCGTATTGGTCACAGGATCCAAACGGACATCCTTGGCATCCGGGACCTGTTTGACGCATACAATAATCTTCATCAAGATAACCTGTTCAATTCTTTTCTCTCATCAGGGTCCGAAAAGGACCTCCAACCCAATATCGAAAAAGTCTATTGAGCGTATTCCCTGTTGAGTTCCTGGCCAATGACGTTCCGCTGAATCTGGTTCGTTCCCTCATAGATCTGCAGGATCTTTGCATCTCTCATCATTTTTTCGACCGGATATTCGCACATATAGCCGTATCCGCCCATAACCTGAACAGCATCGGTTGTCACCTTCATTGCCATGTCCGTGGCAAAAACCTTGCACATGGATGAAACCTTGGACATATCCTTCGGATGCGCATCGATATGCTTGGCAGCGCCGTAGGCAAGGGCTCGTGCAGCCTCAAGGCTGATGGCCATATCCGCCAACATATGCTGTACTGCCTGGAAGGCAATGATCGGTTTGCCGAACTGAACCCGTTGCTTGGCATAACTGGCCGCCGCGTCAAGTGCTCCCTGCGCCAGGCCTACAGCGAGGGCGGCAATACCAGGACGCGAAGAGTCCAGTGTTTTCATGACGGTGATAAATCCGGTCCCCTGCCTGCCGATAATCCGGTCTTTGGGGATGCGGCAATCCTTGAAAATGAGCTCGGTAGTTGACGAGGCCCTGATCCCCATTTTTTTCTCTTTAGGTCCACAGGAAAAACCTGAATCACCGGCCTCAACCACAAACATGGAGGCTCCGCGGGGGCCTTTGCTCCGGTCGGTAATGGCGACCACCGTATAAATCTCGGCCTCTCCGCCGTTGGTAATCCATTGTTTGGTGCCGTTCAACACCCAGTCATCGCCGTCGAGCACGGCTGTGGTCTGAATACCGGAGGCATCCGAACCGGCATTGGCCTCAGTCAGGCCAAAAGCAGCGAATTTTCGACCTGAGGCGACTTCGGGCAGATACTTGCGTTTCATCTCATCGGAGCCGGAGATCAGGATTGGATAAATCCCGAGCGAACTCGCAGCGAAAGCTGTACCGACACCGATACAGCCTCTTCCAAGTTGTTCAAGAGCCAAAACTATATCCAGACAACCTCCGCCAAATCCGCCATATTCCTCGGGGATAGGGACACCAAAGAGGTCAGCCTGAGCTATTTCATTGAGTATCGCGCGCGGAAATTCGTGCTTTTCATCAAGCTCGGCACGGTGGGGAATAATCCTTTCATCAGTTATCTGCCGAGCAATATCGACAATCATTCTTTGTTCTTCAGATAAAAAATAATCCATAACTCTCTCCTGTTTACCACTTGATCAGGGTTGCCCCCCAAGTAAGGCCGCCTCCGAAAGTACAAAATAAAATCGTATCCCCTGTAGAAATTCTCCCTTCTCTCTTCGCCTCATCCAGGGCGATCGGAATGGAAGCCGCAGAAGTATTACCATATTCAGCAACGTTGATAAATACCTTTTCTTTTGGAATTTCAAGCCTTTCTATTAAGTTATTAAGAATACGGATGTTTGCCTGGTGGGGGATAACCAAATTGACGGAATCAATCGTAATCTTTTCTTTTATCAACAACCCCCGAACCGCATCCTCCATTGCTTTCACGGCATATTTGAATATCTCTCTTCCTTCCATGACGACATGAACACCGGGATTGTCTTCAACACAGAGTTCGGCATTATTGCTCGTGGCTGTATGCATGTAAAGAAGATGCCAAAGGTTACCGTCAGAAAAAAAATTGGAATTTATATAACCGCTCTCCCCTTGCTGATGACCCAATATTGCAGCTCCAGCGCCGTCACCAAAAAGGATGCAGGTATTGCGGTCTGCCCAGTTCATTCGGGCCGAAAGGGCCTCAGCCCCTATGATGAGTATTTTCTTCGTGGGATCAGCACGTATATATTTATCTCCTAGATCGAGAGCATAGAGAAATCCTGAACAGGCGGCATTGATATCATAGGCAAAGGCCTTCGTCGCTCCGAGCTCCTTCTGCACAAAACAGGCGCAGGACGGCATGAGCATATGTGAGCTGATAGTTGCCACCACAATGATATCAAGTTGGTCGGCAGTCATACCGGCCATATCAAGAGCTCCTCTCGCCGCCTCGGTCGCCAGGTTGTAGGTCTGTTCACCTTTACCGCTTATGCGCGGGGCTTTGATTCCTGTTCTGCTCTGAATCCACTCGTCAGAAGTATCAAGAATCCCTTCCAGGTCGTGATTGGAGACTCTTTTCACTGGCAGGCATGAACCGGTGCCGAGAATTACTGTTCCCATTAAGACTCCATCAACGTATCGTTACCATCCTCGGCGAGGCTGGTGAGAATATCATTATTGACATTGTTTTTTACCATCTTGGTGGCTTCGAGGATGGCATTTTTAATAGCGTGGGCGCTGGATTTACCATGACAGATAATGCCTGTGCCATTGATGCCAAGGAGGGGTGCGCCGCCATACTCGGCATAGTCAACACGCTTTTTGAAGGCCTTGAATGCTGGGCGGGCAAGGAGATAACCGATTTTGGCCGGCAGGGATTTGAGAATTTCATTCCTGAGCATCTGCATGGCGGCTTCTGCCAAACCCTCACTCACCTTCAGGCAGATATTCCCGACAAAGCCATCACAAACAATGACGTCCACATTTCCCTGAAAAACATCTCGGCCCTCGACGTTACCGATTAAATTCAGCGAACTTTTTTTCAGTAGCGCATAGGTTTCCTTTACAAGGATATTCCCTTTGCCCCCCTCTTCGCCAATTGTCAACAGACCAATTCGAGGTTTTTCAATGTCAAATATGCGGGAAAAACAGGATGCCATGACTGCGAATTGATAAAGATGCAGAGGCTTGCAATCAACATTTGCCCCGACATCCATCAATACCACTGGCTTTTTGAGTGTTGGGAAAAAAGAAGCTATGCCAGGACGAGCAACTCCCGTAAGACGACCAAGAACACGAACAGCAGCGGCCATAGTCGCTCCGGAATTGCCAGCGCTGACAGCTGCATCGGCCTCACCCTTGCGAACAAGATCAAAGGCCACCATAATAGAGGAGTCCTTTTTCTTGCGGACCGCATCAACAGGGTGTTCATTCATCTCAACGACCTGCGATGAATGAACAATCCGTATGAGCGACGCCGTATTTACAGCTGGAGCGATTTTTTCGAGGTGTGATCGTAGAAGGACTTCGTCCCCCACCAGGCTGATCGTGATATGAGCCTGCTCAGCGGCAAGTAATGCCCCGGCAATCAGTTCCTCAGGGCCATGGTCTCCTCCCATGGCGTCCAGGGCAATGTGCACAACTTTCTCCTACTCTATTTCAGCATCAAGAGTAAAAACAGTACGCCCTTTATATTTCCCACAGCTGGCGCACAACCGATGAGGTTCTTTCGGTTCGCCGCAATCAGCACACACTGACGTGCCGACCGCCTTGAGGGCATCGTGGGATCTTCGTTTATGGGTACGTGAGTGTGAATGTCTTCGTTTAGGCAGAGCCATAGTTTCCTCCAATAAGGTATGTCGATATCGATATTATCGAGTTGTTTTTATGCCTTCCGCAGTCTTTCCAGAACAGCAAAAGGTGAATTAGAACCGGCTGTCGAACAACCGCAGTTCTCACTTTTCAACACCGCTCCGCAGATCGGGCAGAGCCCCCGGCAATCTTCAGAGCACAAAGTTCTCTTTGGCACAGCGAGGAATGCCTGTTCCCGCAGTATCGCCCCGAAATCAATGACTGGTTCCGTAAGATACAGGGTATTGCAATCTTCTTCAGAGCATTCGAGTTCGGACAATTCGGGATTGTTGTACTCTTCAAGGGTGATGGTATACTCAAACTCCTCTTGCAGCAGACGCTCCACAGGGGCTGCACAGCGATCACACTGCAGCAGGGCTGTAAACTGCAGCCTTCCCTTTAAAAAAACTGTTGTGCTCGTTTTTTTCCCTATCTCGATTTCCGCCTGCACCGGTGGTCTGAAGGCAATCTCAGCCGCCGGAAACCAGCCTGTTTCACCAAGGGAATAGAGAATTTTTTTCTGAGGAATCTCAGCAAATGCCAATTTCATGGCTGACCTCTTCAGATGAGTTGGCTATCCGGTTGAGAAAGAAAAACTGCGATGATAATAAATTTAAGCAAGAATCGCCAGAAAAAAAGATAAGGGGGCGGTTAGCCATCGACACTCTTGTTGAATCCCGCAGATTGTCACGAGCAGAAACTGATCACAATATCCAACAAGCAGAAAAACAGTCACATTTACATAATATGCGCCAGACGCTCTGAACTTTTCTGCAGTCGCAGATGCGCTACATGCAGAAGTTTCGTCATGATTTTCCAGGCCAGATTCGGATTGCTCCTGCGAAGTGTCTCAAGCTCCTGCCCTTCAATTGAAAAAAGACGACAATTCTCGATGGCCACAACTGTAGCCCCGCGCCTCTGCCCCGTCACCGCGGCCCCCTCCCCTACCGGAGCACCTGCATCCAGCAGAGCGACAACCTGCATTTTTTCGGCAAACCCGGTATTCTTCTGTACCGCCATCCTTCCCGAAACAAGAAAATATACTGCCGTCGCGGCATCTCCAGCCCGAAAAAGAACACCCCCGGCAGGCAATTCAACTACAGCAAAGAGTGATTGCAGCACTGTTTTTTCTTCAGAATCGAGAAAAGACAGCGCGTCAACCGTTGCCATATCAATACCTTCTGTGTTCATTTACCGGCGCTACTCTGGACTTCGAAGGATTTGTTCTTATCTTCAAGAACCTTAATCAGGCCGGCAAATTTTTCCTTGCGCAGGATAGTCTTGAACTGTTCCATATAATTCCTCACCAAACTGACCCCTTCTATATTGATGTCATACACCATCCATTTCGAGTCATTAAGATTGAGGATATAATGCACCGGTATCTTCACGCCTTTGTTGTCAATCGTGGTTGAGACCTGCGCGCGTTCGCCTTTTACTCGTTCTTCCAGGAATTCTATCTGCTGCCCAGAATAGCTTTCAAGTTTGCCGATATAGACATTTTCCAGCAATTTTGTCATCAATTCAGTAAACTGCCGCTGTTCTTCAGCCTGAACCTCATTCCAGGTTCTACCCAGAATTCTTTTGCACATTTCCTGGAAATCGAACCCAACCTTAATCGCCGCCATAATCCTGGCACGTCGTTCACTTCGGTTAATATCCCCCTTCAGGCTTTCATCCGAAAGAAGGTCAGTAAGGGCCTTGAGCGTTGGCTTCAGTTGCGCGGTGGGGCTTTCGATAGCCTCAGTACTCTTCACCATGCACAACGACAATCCCAACAAAACAAAGAGTAACAATAAAGTATTTTTCATCTCTTTTCTTTACAGTTGTGTTTCAATGGCGGGAAACATCTCAGTCTCTGCCGGTGTTGATTGGGAATGGGAATTTTCTCCTTTTTGGCCTATCCGGGCATTGCGATACTCGTGATATGCCTCGCGGGATGACACATAGGGATCAAGCGAATATCTCTTCATCTCCTCATAATAGTCAGAACTCAGGGAGAGTCTGTTTAAATAGGATCCAGCCGAGAAGCTTATAGCCTGAGCCGATTCCACATCAAGATAGGTCAGCGGATGGGCAATATTATCAGCCACCAGACCGATTGAATCACGGACATTGGAGGGACCAAACAGCGGCCAGCAGAGATAAATCCCTGCTCCTGCCCCATATGTACCGAGCGTTTGCCCAAAATCGGCAGATCGTGGAGTTAGGCCGAGTTCAGAAGCTGCGGGATCACCAAAGCCATAGACCCCAAGAACCGTATTCACGCCAAATCTGGTGAGAACGACACCGGCATCTTCCCACCTGCCCTGCAGCAGGGTATTTATCAGTACGACCGGGGTTGCCAGATTACTGACAAAATTCCCTAGACAGACACGAATATCCCTAGGTACAACGGCCCGGTATCCGGTTCTCAAAGGTTTGATGCCCCAGAAATAGAGCTTGTCATTAAATTCAAATACCACCCTATTCAGCGGCTCCAGAGGATCCGATATCTCGCCAGCGGCTTCTTCCTCCTCGGACATTTCGTCTGCAAGAAGATCGGGTTGGGTACCCCCGGATACATCTCTGACCGTAGCCACTTCAAACGAGCAGAGGAGGCACACAAGAAGAAAGAGTCTGACTGCATGAGTATTCAAAGAAATCATCGCCATGGTTTTCTCTTATTTAGCACTGCCGAAGGCAAATTTGCTGATGAGTGATTCAATATCGATTGCTGATTCTGTCTCGGTGATAACGGCGTTTTCAGCCAGTATTTCCTCGTCGCCGCCGAGAGACAAGGCAATAAATTTATCACCGATAATCCCCTGTGATTTCACCGAGGCAATCGAATCAACCGGCACCTTGATACCCTTGTCAAGCCGTAGATACAGTATTGCCAGTTCATCCTTGCCGAGTTCGACCCCGCTGACATCTCCCACCACAACACCAGCAATCTGCACGGCTGCGCCCTTTTTCACACCGGAAACATTATCAAATTCGGCCTTGATCACATATTTTGAACTGCTGCTCAAAATGGATACCTCTCCCAGTTGTAGGGCCAGATAGCCAAAAGCCAACAAACCGGCCAGCATAAACAGGCCGACAATCATTTCAAGAGTATTTTTTTTCATCGCTCCACCAGATGACTCTGATAAATCTCGCCCATCGTCGTCAGGACAAATTCTTTTATGTGTGTTTGATTGGACCATTGAATTTCTTCTGGAGTGGCAAAAACGTCCATTTTCCCCTGATGCAGAATAATGACCTGATCAGCCAAATTGAAGACCTTGGGAATATCATGGCTGACAATGATGGAAGCGAATCCTTCCCGGGCCTGTATCTCGGCAAAAAGATGATAGATATCCTGGGTCATGACCGGGTCAAGACCGGTGGTCGGTTCATCAAAAAGCATGATTTCCGGTTTGAGTTGCAAAGCCCGGGCCAGCCCAACCCTCTTCTGCATTCCGCCGCTTAGCTGGGCCGGATATTTGTTCTCATGGCCGTTGAGTTGGGCAGGGCAACATTTTCATAGACAGTCAGCGAGTCAAACAGAGCCGACCCCTGAAATAGTACACCAAAGCGCATGCGCAGTTGCTCGAGCGCCCGCCCATCAATTGAGGTTACATCTTCCCCTTTGACAAATATGCGTCCCCCGTCTGCCCGCATCAGGCCAAGAACGAGCTTCAGCGTGACGCTTTTCCCCTGCCCGCTCCCCCCGGCGATGACTGTCGTTTTCCCCGGAGGGATACTGAAGCTTACCCGGTCGAGAACGGTTTGCCGACCGCCATCTTTTTTCGGAAAGGTTTTCGAAACTTCCTTGAATTCAATGACAGGGATCATCAGAGCAGCACCGCAGTAAGGAGATAATCGAACACCAGCACGGTTATCGAGGAGAGGACGACGGCCTGGGTGGTAGCCCTGCTCACACTCTCGGCGCCGAAGCCCGCGCCGCGGATTTCCCTGACAAAAAAACCACGACCTGTGCAGATCCAGACGACCAGAAGACCAAAGACAAAGGACTTGATCACTCCCAGTTGGATATCATGATTGGTAACGCTGCTGCGCATACCTTCGAGGTAGCTTCCCGGATTCACTCCCATAAGATTCACTCCCGCGACATAACCTCCACCGATGCCGATAACGTCAAAAATAACCGTCAGGAGAGGAACCGAGAGGATTGCCGCCAGAAACTTGGGGCTGATACAATAGCGGAAGGGATCGATAGCCATGCAGTCGAGGGCATCTATCTGTTCGGTTATGCGCATTATCCCTAATTCAGCACACATCGCTGAACCTGCCCGCCCGGCCACCATCAGGGCTGTCAGAACAGGACCAAGTTCCATTATTAAAGTCAGAGAGACAGCGGATCCAAGCATTCCCTCGGCCCCGAATTTATGCAGTGAATAGTAGCCTTGAAGCCCGAGAACCATACCCGTCGAAGCGGCAGTGCAGAATATAACGGTAAGAGAGCCAGCGCCGATAAAATGGATCTGACGCAAAACCTCTCGAAACCGAAAAGGACGCTTGAAGAGCCCACGCATCGCTTTGGCCAGATAAAGGGTCATTCTGCCAAGATCCTGCAGGATGTACAATCCGGTATCGCCGAATCGTTCGATGGGGTTTCTGTGCATAATTTACAATGTACGCAGATGAATAATCTTCATCCCGAAAAGATATAGCCCGAGAGGAGTACCTGACGATCTCGTCAAAGGAACAGTTCTCTTCATGTCTGCCGGCGGCAAGCAAATACAGCCGCATAAGATAAAGAGATACTCCTAAAATGTCAATATTTAGAAAAGATTGCAGCTCCTGCCATTGATACATACCAGAGCCATCAA